>JACQTJ010000105.1 GCA_016210855.1 Acidobacteriota bacterium
CTGGAGGCGCGGGTGGGATTCGAACCCACGAATGGAGGTTTTGCAGACCTCTCCCTTAGGCCACTTGGGTACCGCGCCGTCGCTTTCAGTATAGCGAAATCCGTGGCGGCCTGCACGGGCGCGGCAGGGGAAAGTCGAAGCTCTTGGGCAACGGTTTATGGGTTGATTGGTTGATTAGGGGCCGAGCCGTCGGCGGAGAACCTGGAAAGACTCAAAGGGAGTGAAGACACCGTGCCCACTGCTCCCTGCTTGTCCTCTTAATCCACATAGTCCGCATGCGACGATGCCTCTGACCACCGCGACGGCATTAATGTTCTTCCTTGGACTGTGTACCCAATTTGCCGAAATAAAAGTCCCGGTTGCGAATGTTGGAAAACACCACGCCGCGGACTCTGCCGCTGGAGTCTCGCTGAAACTGCAGGTACCAGTTATCCAGGTACCCGTAAGGCGCCTTGAACGTGTCGCGAAAGACCGGATCGAGTGTTGCCCGACCGGAGCCCAGACGGCTTAACACCAGTTTGTCTCCGTCGGCCCTGACGCGGAACAGGAGGTCAACTTCGTCGCCTAGGTAAGCCCCTGCGTACTCAGCCAGCTCATCGCGAGTGGGCGCAAGCTCCTCTATTGGCTCCCAGACCCAAATGGGGCCTGGCGCTATCTGTGTAAAGAGACGGGCGGGAGCGCCGGTCTTGGTCAATTCAAAGCGAAGTTCCAGCGACGCCACTTGGACCGCCCTGAAGCGGTTCTCGCTCAGCGCCTCCAGTTCGTAAGGTCCCGGTGGCATGTCATCAGGGCGAAGCAGGAAGAGTTTTCCATCTTTCAAGAAGATGCGGTGGCGGCGGAGCCGCTCAGGATACCAATAAAGACCGACCTTGTTTTCGAGGTGCTCTCGCGGAAGTTGTACGACCTCCGCCTTCTCCACGGGCGCCGATGGAGGTGGCTTCTGGAACTCATTTTCCAAATAGACATCGGCTACCCGTTCCCCAGTCGGGAAGTCCGCCGCCTCTCCTGCATTACAGAGCATCACCACCGAGAAGCGCTGCTCGGGAAAACGGATGAAGTGTGCTCGATACCCGTCGCCTTCCCCCCAGTGCTCTACCACCCGTAGGCCTCGGTACTCACCTACTGCGAGCCCGAAGGCATAATCCAATTGCTCTCCGTTATTCAGCCGCCCGCGTTCCTGAAGTTGTTCAACCAGCCCGAGCCGGCCGACTCTGTCTTGGTAAAAATTACGGTCCCAGAGGGCCATATCTTCCACCGTGGAGTGCAGCCACCCTGCCCCGGGAATTCTCGATGCGCCGGGAAGTGCGGGCGCGCTAAAAAGGCGCTGGAAGCCGCTCCCGGGTCTCGGCTCGTAGCTGCGAGCTGAGTTCTCGACAATCTCGTTCAGATTGTCGAGAAAAAAGGTGTTCTTCATGCCGAGTGGCTCAAATATTTCCGTGCGGGCAAACTCCCGCAGGCTGCGACCACTGACGCGCTCGATGACCACAGCGAGCAAGGAGTAGCCGACGTCGCAGTACAGGTATTTCTCACCGGGCGTGAAATTCAATTTCTTCAGTCCGGCTGCCATGTCCAGCACGTCATCACGAACGACGGCTCCGCCCGGCCAAAACTCCCGCAGACCGCTGGTATGGTGGATCAGGTGCCGGAGAGTAATCGGAGCCCCGAAATCCGGCAGCTCGGGGACGTACTTGCGGACATTGTCATCGAGGGAGAGCTTGTTCTGCTGCGCCAGCAGGACAACCGCGGCTGCCGTGAACTGCTTGGAGACCGAGCCAAGGTCGAAGACGGTCGACGGCGTGATGGGAATGCGGTGCTCCAAGTCAGCCATGCCATAGCCCCGTTTGTAAACGATTCGGCCTTCTCGAATGACTCCGACGGCGCACCCGGGCGAGTCTGACTTGTCCCATTTCTCAAAAATCTTGTCCACTCGGGTTGTGATGCTGCTGTCGGGGGTCCCCTCCCGGTTGGCCTGCTTGTCCTGTTGCGCGGAAACTACGGGTGCGATGACTACGAAGCCGACAACTACAAGGACAAACATTCTTCCTTTTGCCTTAAACATTCTTGCCTCCTCTTTGTGCTCTGAGATGTGAGAGAGGCCAGGCAAACGGCGCATCGTGCGAAGAGGCCCCACGTTGGCGCAATCTTAGGCTGCGAAGCGAAGACACGTCAACGCGCTGATATAGCCATGGGTAGGATTTTGTGCACCGGCATGGGCGCGGCCTGTGATGCCGCGCCTTCTTGGCGGAGGCCCTAGACCTCTCGGCAAACCCGCTGCCAAAGTTGCTGCCAAAAAGTGGCTACAGCAGCGTATTGCAGCGTACAGAACCGGTGGAGCCGCCCAGGAAATTCAATCAGTTAAGGGAGTTGCGGGGGCCAAAAGGTGTTGCAGACCTGTGCCTTACCACCTGGCTACCGCCCCCTGAGATTGAAAGATCAAGATCTCTCGCCCGGACGGGCTCGGGATTTCGCTCTTCGACTGCGCTCAGCGCAGGCCTGCGGGCTCCCGTCCGGAGGACTCACGCCCGCAAAGCGGCTCAACTTGGGTACCGCGCCGTGCTCTTCAGTATAGCCGAAGTCGCAACCGGGCGGCTACGCGGCGGCCCATGGACAGCCAGGGTCAGGGGAAGGCGGGAGCGGGGGCGGGGACTTCGCGGAGGGCTTGGGCGGAGACTTCGGGCGGGGTGGGATTGATGTAGAAGCCGGTGCCCCACTCGAAGCCGGCCACCTTCGTCAGCTTGGGCATGAACTCCAGGTGCCAGTGGTAGTAGAGCTCGGTGTCCTCGCGCATGGGGGTGGTGTGGAGGACGAAGTTGTAGGCGGGGCGGTCGAGCACGGTGTCGACGCGCTGCAGCAGGTTCTTCAAGGCCCGGGCGAGCTTCTCATACAGCCCTGAAGTCGCCTCCTCGAAGGAAGCCCCGTGCTGTTTGGGCAGAATCCAAGCTTCGAAGGGGAAGCGGGGCGCGTAGGGGGCCAGGGTGATGAAGGCGTCGTCTTCGGCGATGACCCGCAGGCCCGAGCCCTGCTCCTGGCGGATGACGTCGCAGAAGATGCAGCGCTCCTTCATCAGGTAGTATTGCTTGGCGCCGTCCACTTCCTCGCGGACGCGTTTGGGGACGATGGGCAGGGTGATGAGCTGGGAGTGGGTGTGCTCGAGCGTAGCCCCGGCCGCGGCCCCGTGGTTCTTGAAGATGAGCACGTACTTGAAGCGCTTGTCCTTCTTCAGGTCCACGATGCGGTCGCGGTAGGCCCAGAGCACGTCCTCGATGCGCTTTTCAGGGAGCTGGCCGAGCGTGGCCTGGTGGTCGGGTGACTCGATGATGACCTCGTGGGCCCCGATGCCGGTCATGCGATCGAATAGGCCCTCGCCCGAGCGCTCGAGGTCTCCCTCGATGCCGAGGGCCGGGAACTTGTTCGGCACCACCCGCAGGTTCCAGCCGGGCGTGTTCGGGGGCGTGCCGTTCGAGCGGTAGGCGATGATTTCCGGCGGGGTCTTCTCTTCGTTCCCGTAGCAGAAGGGACAGAACGAGCCGCCCTGGATGAGCACCGGTTCCTTGGCGTAGTCGGTGGGACGCTTGGCGCGCTCGGTGGCGATGATGACCCAGCGGCCGATGATCGGGTCTTTCCGGAGTTCCGGCACCGTTTACCTCCCGTTGGTATTATTCAGCATAGCGCTTCGCCTGCCAAGCCTCTCCTTCCCCAAACACCTCAAAAGCTGCCATTCTGGGGACCCGTACGGCGAGGAAGAATCTCATCGCTGCCTTGTACGCAGAGATTGAGATTCTTCGCCCTGCGGGCTCAGAATGACAAACGCTCCTATCAGCCCGCTCCGAAGGCGCCCTTGTGGAGGCGGACCGCCGGGGCGGTGCCTGGGCGGGCTTCCAGGGCCACAACGTCGAACCGATATCGCACCTCGCCGAGCTTGCGCCGGGCCAGGTAGTCGCGGGCCATGGCGAGAAGCTCCTGCCGCTTGGCGGCGTCCACCATGCGCTCCGGCGGCCCGCCCGTAGGGGTGGTGCGGGTCTTCACTTCCACAAAGGCGAGGACGTCGCCGTCCCATCCGATCAGGTCAATTTCCCCGCGGCAGTGCGCCGCGCGGTAGTTGCGCCGCACCACCACGTAGCCCTGCCGGCGCAGGTACCAGTAGGCGAAGGTTTCGCCGCGCACGCCGGTCCGGCGGCGCTCCCGGTGCTCTTCAGCCTCCGTCTCGGCCTCTGTCGGCATGAGTCCGCCGCGCGCGGCCAGCCAGTTCACCACCCTAAACACTGTTCGGGCAAACAGCACCGTCCTAGCCTCTGTTGTCATTCTGAGGAGCCCACCGGGCGACGAAGAATCTCAACCTTGCCCGCTGCTACCGTGAGATTCTTCGCTCCGCCCTCTGCCGCGTGCGAAGGTCAGCCGCCGACGGGCGGGCTTCGCTCAGAATGACAGACCTTCCTTAGGCTCCCTTTTCCACCTGGGTCAGAGCATCCTCCAGGAGGCCGAGGGCGCAGTCGGCCTGCTCCTGGTCAATGATGAGCGGCGGGGCAAGGCGGACGGTGTTCGGCCCGCAGCCGAGCAGGAGCAAGCCCCGCTCGAAGGCGGCCTGGATGACGGCGTTGCGCTCCGCGGGGGCCCGCTCCCGGGTTTTCTTGTCGCGCACCAGCTCTACCCCGATCATCAGACCACGGCCGCGGACTTCGCCCACGAGCTTGTGTCGCGCAGGCCAGTCGGCAAGCCGCTTCAAGAGGTAGTCGCCCAGGCGACGAGCGTTGTCTTTGAGCTGCTCTTCGATCAGGCGGATGGTAGCGAGTGCCGCCGCCACCGCCACGGGGTTTCCGCCAAAGGTCGAAGCGTGGGCGCCCGGCGGCCAGCGCATCAGGTCAGCCCGGGCAATGGTGACGCCGAGCGGGAGCCCCGAGGCGATTCCCTTGGCGACGCAGAGGATGTCCGGGGTGATGCCGGCGTGTTCGCCGGCCCACCAGCGGCCCGTGCGGCCCATCCCGCTCTGCACTTCGTCCACCACTAGCAGGATGCCGTGCTGGCGACAAATGCGCTCCAGGCCTTGCAGGAACTCATCCGGCGGCACCACGTAGCCGCCTTCGCCCTGGATGGGTTCAACGACGATGGCGGCCGTGTCCTGGGGCGGGCTGAGGGTGCGCAGCACGGTGTTTTCCAAGTAGTCGAGGCAGGCCGGCGCGCAGCGCTCCGGCGGGACGCCCAGCGGGCAGCGGTAGGGATAGGCATAGGGGGCGTGGAAGACCCCGGGCAGGAACGGGCCGAAGCCCTCCCGCTGCACGGCCTTGCTCGAAGTGAGCGAGAGCGAGCCGTAGGTGCGCCCGTGGAAGCAGCCGAAGAAGGCGATGAAGTTCTTCCGCCCGGTGGCAAAGCGGGCGAGCTTCAGAGCCGCCTCGATGGCTTCGGTGCCGGAGTTCGAGTAGAAGACGCGCTTGGGGAAGTCGCCCGGGGTGATGGCCTGGAGCTTCTCGGCCAGGGTGACGGCGTTTTCCTGGTAGAAGTCGGTGGCGGAGATGTGCAGGAGCTCGCGGGCCTGCTGTTCGATGGCCTGGACGACTTCGGGGTGGCAGTGGCCGGTGACGCAGACGGCGATGCCGGCGGCGAAGTCGAGGAAGCGGTTGCCATCTACGTCTTCGACAATGGCGCCCCGGCCCCGCCGGGCCACCAGCGGATAGCTGCGGGTGTAAGAAGGCGAGATGTAGCGGGCGTCGAGCTTCACCACCCGCTGCGCTTCCGGGCCGGGCAGCGGGGTCTTGAGCTGCGGAAGTTTCCCTTCCAGAGTGGCTGCCGCCTTATTCATCGGGTTTCTCCTTTCGGGGTGTGAGGGCCCGTAGGGGCGAATGGTCCCGAAACTTCGGGACGCAGGAAAAGGAGAAGGGTTAGTCGACGCCGAAGAGGTTCGGCCGGGCCGAAGCCGGCAAGCGCTGGCGCAGCGCGGAAACAACCAGGAGGAAATGCAGATCCCTCGCTTCGTCCCTCGCATTCGCTCGGGACAGGCTCGGGATGACAAAAAAGCGTGTCACTTGCGCTTCCAGCGGACACCGTCCTTGGTGTCCTCGACAATGATACCACGGTCGAAGAGCTCCTGGCGAATCTCGTCGGCGCGGGCGAAGTCGCGCCGGGCCCGGGCCTGGCGGCGATCCCCGAGCAACCTCTCGACTTCGGCATCGCTCAGGGCATCGGCGCCCACCGGGACGGGCACGGGAACGTCCATCTGATCTTTGACGGCGGCGAGCTTCTGGTAGTCGTCCTCGGCCAGAACGGCGAAGATGCCGTTGTAGCGCTCGAGGAGCTGCTCGACCGCGGCCCGGTCGCCCTGGTGGAACTCCCCGCGGTCCATGGCGGCGTTCAGGTCGCGCAACAGGTCGAAGACGGCCGCCAGGGCTTCGGCGGTGTTGAGGTCATCATCGAGAGCGGCGTCGAAGGCTTGGCCAGCCTCCGCAATCCGTTTCGCCACTGCTGCCGAGGTGCCGCCAGGAAACTTTTCGGTGCGCAGGCGCAAGCGGAAGTTGCGCAGCCGCTCGACCGACTGGGTGGCCTGGTGGAGGCCGTCGAAGGTAAAGTTCAACTGTTTGCGGCGCGGCACCGAAGCCAAAAGATACCGGATGGCCGAGGGCTTGTGCCCGCGGGCCAGCAGGTCGCGCAGCGTATAGAAGTTCCCCTTCGACTTCGCCATGCGCTCGCCTTCGACCAGCAGGTGCTCGCAGTGCAGCCAGAGGCGGACGAAGAGCTTGCCGGTGGCGGCTTCGCTCTGGGCGATCTCGTTCTCGTGGTGGGGGAAGACCAGGTCCACGCCCCCGGTATGGATGTCGAAGCTCTCGCCCAGATACTTCATCGCCATCGCCGAGCACTCGATGTGCCAGCCGGGCCGGCCGGGCCCAAGCGGCGTCTCCCAGGAGGGCTCGCCCGGCTTGGCGGCTTTCCAGAGGGCGAAGTCGCGCGGGTCGCTCTTGTCGTACTCCTGGACGTCGACGCGGGCGCCGGTCTTGATGCCAGAGAGGTCAATCTTCGAAAGGCGCCCGTAGGTGGGGAACTTTGCGATGCGGAAATAGACGGAGCCGTCGCTGCGGTAGGCGAAGCCCTTCTCCATCAGGCGCTGGACGAGCGCCACCATGGCGTCAATGTGCTCGGTGGCGCGGACAATCTTCTCGGGCTTCTCCAGGCTCAACAGTTGCATGTCCTGGAGGAAGGCTCGGGCGAACTTTTCGGTGTAGTCGCGCAGGCTCATGCCGGCAGCGGTCGAGTTCTCGATGGTGCGGTCGTCCACGTCGGTGATGTTCATCACCTGGAAGACCTCGTAGCCGCGGGCGCGCAGCGTCCGCCGCAGGATGTCCTGGAAGACGAAGCTGCGGAAGTTGCCGATGTGGGCGAAGTCGTAGACGGTAGGGCCGCAGGTGTAGACCCGCACCCGCCGCGGGTCGAGCGGCTGGAACTGCTCAACCTGGCTCGTCAGCGTGTTGTAGAAGCGCAGCATCTCGGTGCGTCTCCGCCGTCAGTCCAAAGAAGAGATTGTAGCCAGCTTGCGCCAAGGCGGTCAAACTGCGGCCATTGCTGGAGAGAGCCCATGAGAGTATGCTCGGAGGCAATTCGGCCCGTTCGCACTGACAAGAGAAATCAGCAGATACGCAAACGGCGGGAGACAAAGCATGGCCCACCGGGCTGAGATGCGTTCACCGACCGCCGAGCCGGACCGGCGCTGGCTGGGGCTCGTGCAGACGGCGGCTGTGGCGTGCGCGCTGCTGCTCATGTGGCTCATCGGGGTGCTACCCCGGGCTGCCACGGCACCGTTCAAGTATCAGGACTGGATGGGGCATCTTCTGTTCTATCCGCTCTTCACCGTGCCGTATTGGATCTCTTTGTGGTGGCTGCGGCGGAAGAAGCCAGGCAGCCTGGCGTGGGCAGTGGGGACAGGCCTGGGGGGCTTCGTTTTTCTGATGCCGTTTGTGCCCTTGGTCGCGAACCACTACGAAGAACCGGCCTGGCGGCTGATCACCATCTCCTCGGGGCTGCTTCTCCTGGCCCAGGTGATCTTCTTGGCGGGTGCAGCGATAACGTACTTCAAGATGCCTCAGGAATGCCGGGCCAAGCGCCCCCTTCTCGTGGGCGGGGCCGCCGCGGGGGTCTGTGTCTTCATTGCAGCCTTGTCCATGACGCCCCCCTCGGATATACATAAACGGCAGCACTCCAGCGAAGCCTCCGCGGTGGGCACGCTGCGGGAGCTCTCCAGGGCGCTCGAACTCTATGAGGCGAAATGTGCGGGCTACCCCTCGGCCCTCAGCGCCTTGGCTCCGCCCGGCACCGGCCGGCCCCCTGACTGCGCCCGAATGGGAAGCATTGAAGAAGCCATCACCCCTTCTGCGTCGAATCCCGAGTGGCGAAAAGAGCGGGCCGGGGAGCTGACCAGACTACTGCTCGGCCGCGAGAGTCCTGGCGAGCGGTTCGGCTATCGGTTCAGCTACAAGCCATCGGAACCAGTGGTTTCCGAGCAGCCCGGCGCGCCTTTTTACCTACACTACAAAATCAACGCCGACCCCTTGCAACGCGGGAAGACCGGTTTTCGGTCATTCTGCGTAAGTGACGGGGGCACAATTCGCCTCAATTGGGAAGCACCCGCCGGACCGACGGACCCGGCTTGGGACTGACGCCTCTAACCGGGCGTTTGAGAGGGGAATGTCTGCCCTGCCCGCCTGAACCTTTTCGCGGTTTTTGCGGATTTTGCGGTTTTCCCGGGCCGGTTTCGGGGGTCAAAAACCGCCCGGCGAAGAAAACGTCCACAAGAACCGCCCCTCGACTGCGCTCGGGACGGACGCAAGCCTTGGAACTGGACGCACTTGGCGGAGTTGCGCGTAAGCCATTCACAACACAGAAAATAAACGTCCGCAAAATCCGCAGAAACCGTAGACAAAGGGAGCCGAGCTCGGGTATGGGATGAAGATGGAGGTCGGCAGGTGAATTCGAACGGGGTCAGCAAGTGGGAAACGAAAATCGAAACTCGAAAATCGGCAGGAAGTCACGAGACGCCAAGAAAATCTCACGGGGGAAGTGCTGAAGAATCAAATGGATCAGGGAGAGGGGCGGAAATCTCACCTGCTAGGTCGAGCCGAATCAACGAGATGAATATCCCCCGGGGGTGGGGCGGATGGAGGCCGTGGTTGAAAAGGAAGAGAATAAGCGGTGAGATTTTCGGGAATCTCCCCACCCGGGGTTCCGCTGGGCGCCGACTTCGCTCCGAGAAACCCTGCTTGCGGCAGGGACGCGCGCCCCGCAGAAAGGGCGACTGCGAATTTTTCTTGACACTTTACAAGCGCCCAGGTTCGTGCTAGGGTTGTAATTCCGCGTCCCCAGCGCCTCGGGCTGCACAACTTGCCAGACCCGCCGAACGTTCTTCGGGATGGTCCTCCCGCTTCTCGGCCAATTTGTGTGCAGGAGGCGCGCTTGCTGCGTCTGCAGAAGGTCGAGCTGGTCGGCTTCAAGTCGTTCGCCGAGCGCACCCGGATTGTGTTCAACGGCAGCGGGGTAGCGGGCGTGGTCGGGCCGAACGGCTGCGGCAAATCCAACATCTCCGACGCCATCCTCTGGGTGCTCGGCGAGCAGAGCGCCAAGACCCTGCGCAGCAGCCGCATGGCCGACTGCATCTTCAACGGCACCGCTACCCGCCCCCCCACCAACCTGGCCGAAGTCACCCTCACCCTGGTGGACCCCGAAGCCGAAAAGACCGCCGGCGAGGCTGCCGCGGAGGCCCCGGCCGAGACCGTGCCGGCCGGCCAGGAAGCGGGCGCCGGGGCTGAAGCCGGACGCAGCGACAAGAAGCGCAAGAACCGCCTGAACCTGAGAATCTTGCCTGGCGAGGTGGTGGTCACCCGCCGGCTCTACCGCGACGGCACCAGCGAGTACTACCTGAACGGCGAGCTCTGCCGGCTGCGCGACATCCAAGAGCTTTTCATGGGCACGGGCCTGGGCCCGGAGTCCTACGCCATCATCGAGCAGGGCCGCATCGGCCAGATCCTCTCCTCGCGCCCCTCCGACCGCCGCGCCATCATCGAGGAGGCCGCCGCGGTGAGCAAGTACAAAACCAAGCGGCGTTTGGCCGAGGCCAAGCTCGCCGCCGCCCAGCAGAACCTGCTGCGCGTGAACGACATCCTGGAAGAAATCACCAAGCAGCTCAACTCCCTGAAGCGCCAGGCCAGCCGCGCCCGCCGCTACCAAGAGCTCAAGGCCGAAGGCGCGGAACTGCGCCGGCGGCTGCTCGCCACCCAGCTCGAGCAGTTCCGGGCCGCCGAGGCTTCGCTCGGCGCCCAGCTCGAGGCCAATGGCGCTGAAATCAACGGGCTCGCCGCCACCCTGGCGGCGTTTGAACAGGAGCACGCTGCGGGGCAAGCTCGGCAGTACGAGCTCGAAGCCGCGCTCCGCCAGGAACAAAACCGCGCCGGGCAGGTGCTGGTCGAGCTGGAGCGGGCGTACGCCCGCCTAGCCGACATTCGCCGCCAGCAGCAGGAGGCTACCGCCCGTTTGACTGCCCTCACCGGCCAGCGCCAGTCGCTGGGCGAGGAGGCAGCCGGCACCACGGGTGCCACCGAAGAGAACCGGCGGCTCATCGCCCGCCTTGAGGCCGATTTTGCTGCCGCGGTCCAGGACCTGGGGCGGCTGGCCGCCGACACCGAGCTCGTGTGGCGGGAAACCGTCGGCGGGCCCGGGCAGGCCATTCTGGATGACCTGGAGCCTGTGGCGCGGGCTCGCGCGTGGCGCGCCCGGGCGCAGGAAGTCGTCACCGGCGTCGAGCGGGCCGTGGCCCTCTGCCAGAAGGAACGCGAAGCAGAAGAGCGCCGCGTGGATGAGCTCCGCCAGTCACTCGCCGCTGCCCTGGCCCAGGAAAAGGCGCTCGATGAGCTTCTGACCCACCGGGCCGTCTTTGCCGAGCCGGTGCAGAAGCTTCTGGTCGGGGCCGGCGCGGCCTCGGCCGGGGTCGAGTTCCGCGCCGTCGGGGTGGTGGCTGACTTTGCTCAGTTCGAGCCTGAGTACGCCCCGCTGCTCGAAGACTACCTGCACGACGAACTCGAGTACGTGGTGGTCGAGACCTACGAGGCCGCGCGCACCGGCGTCTCGCTCCTGCGCGACCAGGTGGCCGGCCGCGCCACCTTCCTGGTGGACTCCTTCGGGCGCCTCCCGCCCAAGCTGGCTGACGAAGCCCGCCAGGCCCCGCAGGGCCGCGGCATTATCGGCTCGGTGGCCGATTTCGTCCACCTGAACGGCGCCCTGGGGAGCGAAGCCAAGCGCGTGCTGCCCAGGCTCGGCCGCACCTATCTCGTTGAATCGCCCCGCCGCGCCGAAGAGCTGGCCCGCGACTACCCGAATCATTTCTTCCTATCGACCGACGGCACCTGCTACCACGGCCGCCTGGTGAGCGGCGGCGCCCGCAACGGCCACGGCGCGCATGCGCTGCAGCGCGAGCTCGAGCAGGCTGCCCGGCGCCGCACCGAGATCGAGCCACTGACCGGCTCGGCCGAATCCCGCCTGCGCGAGCTCGAAGCCCGCCGGCGCGGGCTGGACGCGGCCCTGGAGTCGGCGCGCCGCGCCTTACTCGGGCACGAGAGGAATCTTGTGCAGCTTGAGCAGCAGCAGGAAGCGCTGCCGCTGGCCCGGCAGGAACAGGCGCGCCTGGAAGAGCTTGCCCGGCGCGCCGGGGGCGGCCGCCAGCAGCTGGACACCGAAGAGTCCGAACTGTGCGCCCGGCAGGAACGCCTGATCGAGGAACTCCGCACCGGCGAAGGCGAGGCCGAACGGCGCCGCAAAGACCGGGAGGCGCAGGAACAGCGCTGCCAGGAGTTCGACGCCGAGCTCACCGGGCTGCGCGAGCGCCGGCTGGCAGGCGACGCCACGCTGCGCGAGCGCCGCGGCCAGGTGGACGCCTTGCGGGAGCGCCGCCACGCTCTGGAAGTCGAGTGCGCCCGCCAGGAAACCGAGCGCCAGCACGCCGCCCTGGCCGCCCAGAGCGAGTTTGGACTGCGGCCCGAGGAGCTCTGCGCGCAGGTTGCGGAGCGGCTGAACACCGACGAGCTCGCCCTAGCCGAAGCCCGCTACCGCGAAATCAAGGAGCGCCTGGAGACCCTCGGCCCCATCAACATGATGGCCCTCGAAGAGTTCCAGGAGTGCGAGCAGCGCTACGAGTTCCTGACCAAGCAGAAGGACGACCTGCTCGCCTCTATCGCCGACACCACCGGCACCATCAACGAAATCGACACCGTCTCCCGCCAGCAGTTTGAGCGGGCCTTTGCGGTCATCAACCAAAACTTCGCCGAGACCTTCCGCACGCTGTTCGGTGGCGGCACCGCCACCCTGCGGCTGAGCGAAGGTGAGGAGGCGGGCGAGGCCGGCATCGACCTCATCTGCCAGCCGCCCGGCAAGCGCCTCCAGAACGTCTTGCTGCTTTCAGGGGGCGAGAAGGCCCTGGCAGCGCTCGCCCTGCTCATCGGCATCTTCCGCTACCAGCCCAGCCCCTTCTGCATTCTTGATGAAGTCGACGCCCCGCTGGATGACTCGAACGTCGGCCGCTTCACCCAACTCATCCAGGAAATGGCTCCGCAGACGCAGTTCATCCTCATCACTCACAACAAGAAGACCATGGAGATCGCGCCCGTCCTCTACGGGGTCACCATGCAGGGCGCCGTCAGCCAGATCGTCTCCGTCCGCTTCGACGACGCGGCCCCCGCCGCCTAGCGCTGGTCAGCTCTATCCCGTGGTGAAAGCCAGGGTCAGGAGGGTTTTCTGCTCGACCTCGTGGGCCTTGGCGGAGCCGGTGGCCGGGCTGGCGGAGGCCGACCGCTTCACGCTGCGCACCGCCCGGCCGCGGGCGTGCCGCTCGAGATGCGGCACCACCCAAAAGAAGGCGCCCATGTTGCCGGGCTCCTCCTGCACCCAGACGATGTCGCGGGCCTCCGGGTGACGATCGAGCTCCGCGGCCAGCTCGTCGTCGGGGAAGGGATAGAGCTGCTCGAGGAAGACGATGGCGGTCCGCTCGTCTCCGCGCCGCTTGCGCTCCTCGCGCAGCTCGTGGCCAATCTTGCCGCTGCAAACCAGGATGCGGCGGGCGTTTTCGATTTCGAGTTCCGGGATCACGGTGAAGAAGCGCTTCCGAGAGAAGGAGCCGAGCTTCGAGGCGGCCAGCGGATGCCGCAGCATGCTCTTCGGGGTGAAGACCACGAGCGGCTTGCGCCAGCGCCGCAGCGCCTGCCGGCGCAGCAGGTGAAAATACTGGGCCGCGGTCGAAGGCTGGCAGACCTGCAGGTTGTCTTCGGCGGCAATCTGCAGGAAGCGCTCGATGCGGGCGCTCGAGTGTTCCGGCCCCTGGCCTTCGTGGCCGTGCGGCAGGAGCAGCACCACGCCCGCCAGCAGGTCCCACTTGTCCTCGCCCGCCGCAATGAACTGGTCGATAATCGGCTGGGCGACGTTGGCAAAATCGCCGAACTGAGCCTCCCAGAGAACCAGCGCCTCCGGGTAGTCGCGGCTAAAGCCGTACTCGTAGCCGAGTACCGCCGCTTCCGACAACACCGAGTTGTAGATTTCGAACCGGGCTTGGTTCGGGGCCAAGTGGCCGAGGGGCAGGTAGCGCTCTTCGCTTTCACTATCCACGAGCACCGCGTGCCGCTGGCTGAACGTCCCCCGCTGGCTGTCTTCCCCGCTCAGGCGCACGGGGATGCCCTGGCGCAGGAGCGACCCGAAGGCCAGGGCCTCGGCCATCCCGAAATCTACCGGTCGCTTCCCCCGTCCCATCTCCGCCCGCTGCTCAAGCAGCCGCTTCACCTTGGGGTGAATGTGGAAGCCCTCGGGGTAGCGCACCAGCGCCGCGGTGATTTCCCCGAGCTCCTCAGCCGACAGTCCGGTGTCCACTTCGTAAGCGGGGTCGTAGGGCCCGCCTTGGTAGTTGTCCCAGTAAGCCGGCAGGCGGTAGAGCTCCGGCTTCTTCTCCCGGCCCGCGGCCTTCTGGTAGGCCGCGTCCAGCTCGGCACGGAAGGCCTCGACGCTCGGGGTGGAGTCGACACCGATCTTTTCCGCGTAGGCCTGGTAGAGCGGCGGGTGGCTCTCGATGCGGCGGTAGAGCACGGGCTGGGTGATGGAGGGGTCGTCCACTTCGCTGTGCCCGTAGCGGCGGAACCCGATGAGGTCCACCACCACGTCGCTCCCGAACGCGTACCGGTACTCGACCACCAGCCGCCCCACCCGCACCACCGCTTCGGGGTCTTCGGCGTTGACGTGGAAGATGGGAATGGGCAGGCGCTTCGCCACGTCCGCAGCGAAGCGCGACGAGTGCAGCTCCTTCGGGCCCGTCGTGAATCCAATCAGGTTGTTCACGATGACGTGCACCGTGCCGCCCACAGAAAAGCCTTCCACGCCCGCCAGGTTCAACGCTTCGGCGGCGACGCCCTGGCCGGCGAACGCGGCGTCGCCGTGGAGCAAGACGGGCAGCACCCGCCCCGGGCCGTTCTCCCCCAGTCGCGTCTGCTTGGCCCGCACCCGCCCGAGCGCCACCGGGTCCACGAACTCCAGGTGGCTCGGGTTCGACACTAGGTGAATGTTGACCGGGCGCCCGCAGGTGGTGGCATAAACGCCCGTGGCCCCCATGTGGTACTTGACGTCGCCGCCCCCCAGCACGCTCCGCGGGTCCACGTCCTCGAATCCGGCGAAAATCTCGTCCGCCACCCGCCCCACGATGTGCGCCATCACGTTCAGCCGGCCGCGGTGGCTCATGGCCACCACCGCCTGCTCAGCGCCGCGCTCCCCCGCCCCGTTGAGGATTTCGTCGAGCAGCGGGATCAGGGCGGCGTTGCCTTCGAGCGAGAAGCGCTTCGTGCCCACGTAGCGACTCTGGATGACCTGCTCAAAGACCTCGGCCCGGAGCAGGCGGTCGAGGATGCGGGGCGGGTCAACCGCCGCGGGTTCGCTTTCCAGCCGCTCCTGAAGCCAGCCGCGTCGCTCGGCCTCCGGGATGTGCATGAATTCGGCGCCGATCGTCCCGCAGTAGATGCGGCGCGCCTCGGCGGCCGCTTGGCCTGTGAGCTTCAGCTCCGCCTGCGGCTGTGGCAGGAAGTAGCCGAGCGGGTCGAGCTCGGCTTCGAGATAGCCCCAGCGCCGGAAGGCGTCGAAGATGACGTCGCGTTCCGTCAGAACCTCGCCCATCGGTTTTCAGTATAACGCGGCGGGGCGGAGAATTTTTCCCTTCGCTTTTCCTTTCCGTTGACTTTCCCCGCCCCCGGACTAGAATCCAGCCCTCTGACCCGCACGGGTCGCTTCCCCGTGAGCACTGCGCTTGAATCTTCGCTTCGCGAGACGCAGCTCACCGGCCTCAAGCTGTTCTCCCGCGGCAAGGTGCGCGACCTCTACGAGCTGGGCGACCGCCTCTTGATCGTCGCCACCGACCGCATTTCTGCCTTCGACTTCGTGCTGGCTTCAGAGATTCCCGACAAAGGCCGCGTTCTCAACCAACTCTCCCTCTTCTGGTTCGAGACCCTGCGCGACGTCGTCCCCTCCCACTTCCTCACCGCCAGCCTCGCCGACTACCCCGCCGAGCTGCACCCCTTCCAGAACCAGCTCCGGGGCCGCTCCATGCTGGTGGTGAAGGCCCGGCCGGTGCGGGTCGAATGCGTGGCCCGCGGGTACCTGGCCGGCTCCGGCTGGAAGGACTACCAGCAGACCGGCCGCATCTGCGGTATCCCGCTGCCCGCCGGCCGGCGCGAGTCCGAGGCCCTGCCCGAGCCCATCTTCACCCCGGCCACCAAGGCCACGAGCGGCCACGACGTCAACATCAGCTTCGATGAGATGGTCAGCGGCGTGGGCGGGCCGCTGGCCGAGCAGCTCCGCACTCTGACTCTCGCCCTCTACCAGCGCGCGGCTGAAATCGCCCGCGCCCGCGGCTTGCTCATCGCCGACACCAAGTTCGAGTTCGGGCTGCGCGATGACCGCCTGCTGCTGATTGACGAAGTGCTCACCCCGGACTCGTCGCGCTTCTGGGCGGCCGACACTTACTGCCCCGGTCAGCCTCAGCCTGCCTTCGACAAGCAGTTCGTGCGCGACTACCTGGAGCGCAGCGGCTGGAACAAGCAGCCGCCGGCCCCGCCCCTGCCGCCCGAGGTCATCCAAGCTACCCGGGAGCGGTATCTCGAGGCCTACCGGCGCCTGACAGGGAAGGAACTCACCTGAACGGGGGTGCGTCGTGAAAGACCAACTCGAGGGCCTGGTGAATCAACTGGTGGAGCGCGGCATCCTCTTTGACGAGGCCGTGGCCGAGTTCGAAAAGCGCTTCATCCGGAAGGTTCTCGACCTCCACCAGGGCAACCAGTCCCGCACCGCCCGCGCCCTCCGCATCCACCGCAATACCCTCAGCCGCAAGCTCGCCCTCTACAAGCTCGACCACAAGCCCCGCCGCCGCTAGCCCCGTTCCCACTCGCTCTGGCCAGCTGGGACTACGGCCACCCAAGGCTGTCTACGAGGTGGAATGCTGCTAGTCCCGAAAAGAAAAACTCCCCCGGACGGGGGAGTTTGAAAGCTCTGCCTGTGTTTCTTACCGGCCGGCCCTGCCACCCCGTCGGCGTGCCGGGCTGGGCGTTGCCTGCGGAATGTCCTCGGGGTTGACCTTGCCGTCGGTGAGTTTCACCAAAAACTGCGGCTCGTTCGCGTAGTCGGTGAGAATCCCTGAGAAGCGGATGATGTCGCCTGCCTTCAAGTTCTTGGCCTCGGGTGGCGCCACCACCTTCACCTCCACGTTGGCGAGCTTGGCGTCCACCGCTTCCTGGCCTGCCGCCACCCGCAGGGTCACCACGTTGTCCGTGTTCTCGGTGGTGTCGATCACCTCTCCGGCCAGCTCCGGGAACTCCATCCCGCAGCTGGCCAGCCAGATGACATCGCCGCTCTCGCCCCCGGCCTTGAGGTCGTCAAAGATGCGCTTCACCGAAAGGTCCTGCCGCACCGCGTTCACTTGCTCCGCCGGGATGACCCGCCAGTCCGCCGGCGGCCGTGGGTTCTCCTTCGCCCGCGCGATCATCCCGTCCACCTGTCGGGTCAGGCAGCCCGGCAACACCCCCTGGTAAGCGCCCACGGTTTTCAGCAGGTACTCGCGGACGTCGCCGCTCTTCGGGATGTTGAGCGCCACTGCCCGGGCCACATGCCAGAACCCCGGCCGGTACTCGGGAGACGATTTCTGCAGGCTGGCCAGACCCAGCTGGTAGTTGATCCAGGCGTCGTCGGGGGTGTGCCCGAGCAGGATGGCGTACTCGCGGGCGGCGGTGTCGTAATCCTTCTTCCGCCAAGCCCCGAAGGCCAGCACCTTGTGGAAGGAAGCCTCCTGCTGGGCCTTCTGTTCTTCGAACTGCTTGCGTTGCGCGGGGTCGGCGGGCGGCGGCACCTGGCTGTAGAGCTGCTGGTGCAGCTCCAGGGCTTGCTGGGCCCGCTCCGCGGCCCGGGCGGCCAGGACATCCGCCTC
>JACQTJ010000102.1 GCA_016210855.1 Acidobacteriota bacterium
CACCGTGCCGGGCCACCAAAGTGACGGCACCGGCGATGGTGCCACTGTCAACGAACTCCTTCATCCGGGCGGGAATTCTGGCTAATCGCTCCGGGTCCATGCCCGCCTCGGAAATGTCGGCGGTGGACCTTACATCCGCAGATTGAGCGAACAAGCCACATGCCACGGCCGAGACGATTACAGCCAAACGCAGTGCGCGTTTCATGGGCCTCTAGTTAAGCTCAATACGCAGTGGTGCCGGGAATGGTTCAGCCCACTCCCGCCTCCCCCGCCCCGCTACTTCTGCACCCAGTACTGCTCTTCGCGCAAGGACTCCTTGAGGAAGCCCCGCCGCTGCAGGATGCCCTTGGCCTTCTCGATCATTTCCGGATGGCCGCAGAGGTAGGCGGTCGTGTTTCCCGGGGCCAAGCCGAACTGGTCGCTGTACTTGCGCAGAATGTCTTCGCAGCGCCCCACTTCTCCCTTCCACTCCTTGTCCTCCCAGGGGCGGCTGATGGTGGGGATGTAGGTCAGCCAGGGCACTTCCTTGGCGTGGCCCTCCATCTCCTCCCGGTAGCCGAGCTCCCAAGAGCGGCTCGCCCCTTGGAGGATGTAGAGGTGATGCTGGGCGGGGAACTTGCCTTCTTTCCAATCCCGCTGGGCGGTCCGTACCATGCTGACGTAGGGCGCCAGGCCGGTGACCGTTGCCACCAGGAAGTGGTTCTTGTGGCCGCTCTGGGTGTCGAGGGTAAAGCGTCCCTTGGCAACTTTGCGCATCACCAGCCGCTCGCCCGACTTCAGCTTGTGCAGTCGCGGGGTCAACTCCCCTTCCGGAACCAGCTCGAAGAAGAACTCGAGGGTATCTTCGTACGGCGAGGAGACGATCGAGTAGGGCCGCTCAATTACCTTGTTGTCTTCGACCACCCCGAAGGTGGCGTACTGCCCGGGAGCGAACTTCAGCTCCCCACCGGGCCGGATGCGCACCGCCCACAGGTCGTGGGAAAAATCGCGTCGCTCGATGATCTCGGCTTCGTAGAATTTGTCGCTCGGGACGGCCACGGGATTCCTCTCCTGGCGCGGGACTTCAGCGCAGAGAAACCGAACCCGCGACCATACTACAAGCGCGGGGAGTGCGACAAGGCGGAATCTCTGCCCTCCGGGACTCCCGGCAACTCACCCTCCGCGTCCCTGCGACCTCGCCGATAAAGGAGTTGAAAAGGCCGACAGGCGCTTCCTATAATACCCGCCGTGGTACTGTCCGCGCAGGCAACAGCCGCGCGCTCGTAGCAACGGCAGAGAACGCTGACACGAATGAAGGTTCTGCTCGCGGAAGATGAAGAGGACATCCGGCGTCTGGCGACCCTGTGCCTGGCCCGGGGAGGCCAGTGGCAGGTCGTGCAGGCCAGCGATGGCGAAGAATGCCTGGCCCTGGCCCGGCGCGAGCGCCCCGACGTCATCCTGCTCGACGCCATGATGCCGAAGCTCGACGGCTTCCAGACCTGCCAACGCCTGAAGGCCAGTGCCGCCACCAAGGACATCCCCGTCATCTTCCTCACTGCCAGCGTCCAGGAATGGGAAACCAAGCGCGGCCTGGCCCTGGGGGCTATCGGCTATCTCTACAAACCCTTCGACCCCTTGCAGCTCCGCCAGCAGGTGCTCGACCTCCTCGCCCAGGCGGGCCGCGTCGCCTCCTCCGGGTGAGTCTCCTCAACGCAAAAAACCGTACGCCTTCGAGCCGCGGCTGGTGTAGGCTCACATAAAGACCAGGACGATGTCGCCCTCGCCTCCCAAGAGCAGCGCTCCGCTGGCCAACCTCAGCGACCCCGCCACCCTCTACGCCCTGCTCGATTCCCCCGTCACTCCTATCTTTGCGGTGGACCCCGGCGGGCGGGTGATGTTCGGCAACAAGGCTCTATTCGATTTGCTCGGCGTGGCCCCGGAAGCCGTGCTCGGCAAGACGGTGGCGGAACTCGTGGAGGTGATGGGCGAAGCCCTGAGCAACTCCGCTGCCTTTCTGGAGCGGGTGACGGCGCTCCTGGCCAAACCCGAAGAGGTCTCGATGGCCGGGGTGGAATACCAGACCGACCGCCGCTTCTATTTCAAGGAGATCAGCCAACCCATCCGTCATCCGGACGGGACCTTCTCCGGGCGGCTGTTCATCTACCTGGACCTCACCCGGGAGCGGGAAATCGACCAGAACAAGACCGAATTCATCTCCATCGCCTCTCACGAGCTCCGTACCCCCATGACCTCCATCAAGGGCTCGCTCGACCTCCTGCTCGGCGGCTTTGCCGGCGACCTCAGCGCGGAGATCCGCGAGCTGCTGGTCATCGCCCAGAGCGGCTGCGACCGCCTCATCCGCCTCATCAACGACGTCCTCGACCTCTCCAAGATCGAAGCCGGCCGCATGCAGCTCCGCCTGCAGCCCATGAGCCTGGCCGACTCCATCCAGCGCAGCGTCCGCACCATCAAGGCCTACGCCGACGGCTTCCAGGTGAAGTTGGCCGTGGATTCCCCGGGCCCGCTGCCGGAGGCTCTGGGCGACCGCGACCGCATCGACCAGGTGGTCACGAACCTCCTCGGCAACGCGGTCAAGTTTTCTCCCTCTGGGAGCACTGTCACCATTGCCCTGCGTCCTGCCGGCGACGCGGTCGAATGCCGGGTGATTGATCAGGGCCCGGGCATCCCCGCCGACCAGCTCAACCGCATCTTCGGGAAATTCCAGCAGGTGGAAGGCCAGCCCACCAAGAAGGGCGGCACCGGCTTGGGCCTGGCCATCGCCAAGGCCCTCGTGCAGGAGCACGGCGGCCGGATCTGGGTGGAGAGCGAAGTGGGGAGAGGCTGTCAGTTCATCTTCCAGATTCCCCAGGCCCGCCGAGACAGCTAGCGTCCGAGTAACACGCGCACCAGCCGCTGCATGTCGGGGTCGTCGCCCGCAGTGCCGAAGAGCGCTGCCCGCTGGCCGTCGTAGAGCACCACCATCGCCCGCGCCTTCCCCAGCAGCCCGCGCTCCTCGGCCACCACCGCTTGCAACTGCTCCTGCACAGCCTTGGCGTCCATCAGTCGCTCGTAGCTCACCAGGGCAACCACCAGGGCGGAGCGCAGCGCCCTCTTGCGCTCTTCCAGCAAGGCGTTCACGGCCGACTGCAGGCTGCGGAACGACAGCAGGCTGAAGGTTTCCTGGTGGCGGTACGCCACCAGCACCGACCGGCGCAGCCCGCCCGCTTCGAGCCCCCACTGCCAACCCCGCAGGGATACCTCCTTCCAATTCATCGGCAGCTTCAGCAGCGCCGTTTTCCGCTTGCGCACGTACTCCTCAGCCAGCATGCCCCGCGGCGGGGCGGCTGCCGGCGGGGCTTCCGCCGAACCCGCCACCGGCACCGTTTCTACCCGCGGCGGAGTTGAGGCCGCTGGCGCCTCCGTGGCTGGTTTGGGCGGAGGCGGAGGGGGCGCCACGGTTGAGGGCGGCGGCGCCGCGGGCGCCGGCTTGGGCTTCCGTTCTGGAATGAGCTCAAGCGTCTCGTCGTAGTCAGCGCGGCGGTCGAGATCGGAGAGGATGGCAATGGCCTCGTTGAGTTCCATCATCTTGGAGGTGGCTTCCTGCTGAAGCTCCGGGCTGAGGCGGGAGACCGTGTCGGGGTGGAACTGGGCGGCGAGCTTGCGGTAGGCCTTCTTGATGTCGCCGAGCGGGGCGCCGCGGGGCAGCCCCAGCAGGTAGTAGTAGTCCTTGATCATTCCCGGGACTTACATCCCGTAGGTGCGCCGCAGCAGGCGGTTGACGCGCGCGTGCAGCTCGGGCACCGAGAACGGCTTGCCCATGTAGTCGTCCGTGCCCATCAGGAACCCCTGGGTGCGGCTGGCTTCGTCGGTGTTCCCGGTGAGCATCATGATGGGGATGAAGGCGGTCTGCAGGTTGCTGCGCAGCTTCTGGCAGACCTCGAAGCCCGTCATGCCGGGCATCATCACGTCGAGCACCACCAGGTCGGGCTTCAGGTCTTCGGCGGCCGCCAGGCCCTCGAAGCCGTTCGTCGCCGTATACACCTCGGGCTTGACCGGCAACTGCTCGAGCGACTTCACCACCAGCCGCCGGATGGCGTCATCATCGTCCACCACCAGAATCTTCGGGGCCTTGCCCGGCGGCGGGCCGCCGATGGCCGGCGGCCCTGCCATGGGGGCCGCGGCCGGCGCCGCAGGGCCGGCCGCCGGAGCCGGCGCGCCGCCCGCGCCGGGCAGCAGGTGGGGCACGCGCTTTTCCCGCTCGCCGACAATGGTCATCTTGGTGACCTTGGCGCTGCAGTATGGGCAAATGCGCCACTCGGGCTTGAGCTCCTGCCCGCAGGCCTGGCACACCACCCTCAGGGCGAACAGACAGTAGGGGCAAGTGGCGAAGTCCAGGTTGATGAGGCTGCCGCAGTTCGGGCAGCGGATGATCTCGTCTTCCTGGAGCTGGATGACCCGCAACACCTCCTCAATGGTGGTGACACCCTGCTTGACCTTCTCCATCGCGTCCTGAAAGAGCAGCGTCGTCCCGGCTGTCACCGCCGCCTTCCGCAGCTCCATCTCCGAGGCTTTGCGGTTCACCAGCTCCTTCAGGGTCGGAGTCATCCGCAGCAGCTCATAGACGCCCAGCCGCCCCGAATAGCCGGTCTTCCCGCAGGCGTCACAGCCTCGCCCGTGAAAGAATTGGATATCGCCCTCCTCCAGGTGCAATCGCTCCAGGACCTTCTCCGCAGGTTTGTAAGGCTCCTTGCACTGCTCGCAAATGTGCCGCACCAGGCGCTGGGCCAGGATCAGGTTGATCGAGCTCCCAATCAGGAACGGGTCCACGCCCAGGTCGAGCAGCCGGGCCACGGTGGCCGTGGTGCTGTTGGTGTGCAAGGTGGAGAGCACCAGGTGGCCGGTCATGGAGGCGTGGAAGGCGATCTCAGCCGTCTCCAGGTCGCGGATCTCGCCGATCAGGATGACGTTCGGGTCCTGGCGCAAGATGGACCGCAGGCTGGCGGCAAAGGTCAGCCCGGCCTTGATGTTCACCTGCACCTGGTTGATCCCCGACAACTGGAACTCGATGGGGTCTTCCACGGTGATGATGTTGATGGCCGGGTTTTTCTTTTCGTTGATGATGGAGTAGAGCGTGGTGGTCTTGCCGCTCGAGGTCGGCCCGGTCACCAGGATCATCCCCTGCGGCTGATCGCAGGAGAACTTCAGGATGCTCAGGTCTTCGGGCTTCATGCCCAGGGTGGAAGTCCCCGGCACCGCCCGCCCGGAGCCCAGAACCCGCAACACCACCTTCTCGCCAAAATGCGTGGGCAGGGTCGAGACCCGCAGGTCCACGCCACGATTCTCCAAGGTCACCTTGATGCGGCCGTCCTGGGGCAGCCGGCGCTCCGAGATGTCGAGCTTGGCGAGAATCTTCAGGCGGGAGACCAGCGGGCTGTGCAGCCACTTGGGGACTTGCATGAAGTCCCGCAAGAGACCATCCACGCGGGTGCGCACCTGCACATCGTTCAGGGTGGGCTCGACGTGGATGTCGCTCGCCCCCACCTTGATGCCGTCCTGAATGATCAGATTCACCATCTTCACCACCGGCGGCAGCTCCGCCTGGCTGCGGGCGTCCCCCAGCGGCACTTCCCCTTCCTCGCCTTCCCCGCTCACGATCTCCAGCTCCTCGCTTTCGGTCACGTTCTGGAGGAAGTCCTGCAGCCAGTTCTCCGGAGCGTAGTACCGCTCGATGGCGTCCACCAGTTCCGTCCGTGTCGCCACCACCAGCTTCACCGCGCAGCCGGTGGCAAACTCGATGTCCTGAACGGCGGCGAAGTCGGCCGGGTTGGCCATGGCCAGCACCAAGGTCGGCCGGCGCTTGGCCCCGCCCGCCACATCCACCTCCTTGGCCCCCGCCCCCTCTTTCTTCACGGGGATGCACATAAACTTGCGGGCAATCTCTTCCGAGATGGAACGGACCGCTTCTGGATCAATCGTGGTCGCAGCCAGTTTTACGTAGGGGAGGCGCAGTTGCTCGGCGAAGGTCTCGGCCAGCTTCTCTTCCGTGACCCCTTTTTCCGCCAGGATGAATTCCCAGAAGGGACGCTTGCTCTGCTCGGCCTGGGCCAGGGCGTCCTTGATCTCGTCCGGGGGAAGGACACCGGCTTTCTCAAGAATGGAGGCCAATTGTCGGCTCATGAACCCAGGACTCTCCCGCGTGGCGGCCGTCGGCGTTTATCTCGCATTCCGCGGGGACTGTCAACCCTGTGCCACCCCGGAGAGAATGCGCCCACAACAGCCTTCCTGGGAGGCAACGGCTCGCCACCGAGCAAAAACGACTGCCAACCGAGCGGTCAACCCGAAAATCATAATCCGCGACTGGGGAGAATTCAACAGCGCGGCACAAGTCCCCGGGGGGCTATTCGTAGGCCAGAGCCGCCACCGGATCAGCCGCGGCGGCCCGGAAGGCCGGGTAGACCGAGCCCAGCACGCATCCCCCCAGCGCCAGCAGCACGCCCTGCACCAGCCAACCCGGAGTGATGAGAATACTCATCGTCGGACGCAGGCTGGTGACGATCTCCTTGACCCCGTAACTCGCCACCACTCCCACGATGGCCCCCAGCACCGCCATGGCCAGCGCCTCCCGCACCAGCAGCCCCACGATGCTCCACCGCGAAGCCCCCAGCGCCTTCAGAATCCCGATCTCCCGAGTCCGCTCCAGCACCACCGTGTACATGCTGAGCAGCACCACCAGGAAAGTAATCACCAGCCCCACCAGGATGACCGCGTTCGTAAAGGGCCGCACTTCCGGCAGGTTGCTCGACACCATCAGCGACAGGTATTCCTCCATCAGCCGGATGCGGTGCCGCGGCAGCAGCGCCAAGAAGCGCTGCTGCACTTGCTGGGGCGACCCGTCGCTGTCCACCCAGAACATCGACACCCGCTTCTCTACCCCCAGCAGGTCCTGCGCCGTGCGCAAGGGTATGAAGTAGCGGGCCCCGCGACCGTGCTCGACGATCCCGCTCACCCGGAAGCGCTGGTTCAGCAACTCCACCCTATCGCCAACCTTCAGACCTTTGGAAGCAGCCTTGATGTCGTCAATGATGACGTCGTCGGGCTCCCGGAACGGCCCCCCCTGGTGGAACAGAAACCCGCGGCCCAGGCGGTTGTAGCTGTCGTAGTCAATCCCGTAGATCATGGTGACGCTGTGCGTGTCCATCACCGCCACCACCGGCGAGACTTCCCGCACGCCCTCGACCGACCGCAGCCGCCCGGCCATCTCCTCGGGAAGTACGGCGCTGGAAAACGCCAGGAAAAGGGAGGAATTGGGGGGTTGCACCAGCAGGTCCGCCCCGATTCCCTGCACGCGCTCGCCCCATTCCCGCACGATGCCGTTGGTGAGACCCATCAGGAAAAGCAGGAGGAACACTTGTAGGCTCACCGCCGCCACGCTCAACACGGTGCGCACCGGCCGGGCCCGCAGGTTCGCCCAAATCAGCTCTCTCACAATCCTCCTTCCACCCGGCCCCGCCGGCAGCAAAACCAACACTTTAGCATCGCCCTTCGAGGGCGTCAAACCGGGCGGTCCCGCCCCCAACCTTGACAACCCAGCCCTGCCCTGCCTACCATCGCGCCCCCTGAGTCGGACTCTTGCCAACTGCCACAAACGACCGCTGGAACCGGGCC
>JACQTJ010000104.1 GCA_016210855.1 Acidobacteriota bacterium
GAAGCTGTTGAAGCGGCTGACTACAATCCCCAGGCGCAGCCCCTTGGCGTTCAGGTTGCCTTTGAGCTCGTTGGGTGCCATGAGGAGATTATGCCCTACCGGCCGGTGAATTTGGCGGGGCGCTTTTCCAGGAACGCCTTCGTCCCCTCCTTCATATCCTCGGTGGTACAGCAAAGGCTGAAGAGGGTGGCTTCGAGAAAGAGGCCTTCGGCCTGCGGGATCTCGAGGCCCCGGTTCACCGCCTCCAGACAGAAGCGGATGGCGAGCGGGGCGTTGGCGGCGATCTTCTTGGCCAGGTTCTCAGCCTCGGCAATCAGGTCGGGCAGGGGCACGACTTCATTCACCAGGCCAATCTTCAGGGCCTGCTCGGCGGTGATTTGCTCACCCGTCAAGACAATCTGCAACGCGCGGCCTTTGCCGACCAGGCGCCCCAGGCGCTGCGTGCCGCCATAGCCGGGAATCAGGCCGAGCTTGACCTCCGGCTGACCGAATCTGGCGTTCTCGGAGGCGACGCGCAGGGCGCAGGCCAGGGCCAGCTCGCAGCCGCCCCCCAAGGCGTAGCCGTTGATGGCAGCGATAAAGGGCTTGGGCGAGCCCTCGATGCGGTCGAGGACGGACTGGCCGTAGAGGCCGTAGTCACGGCCGACGACAGGTGCAAGCTGGGCGAGCTCGTTGATGTCGGCCCCGGCGACGAAGGCTTTCTCGCCCGCCCCGGTGAGGATGCCGACGCGGATGGAGTCATCGGCGATGACTTCGCGCACTGCGGCGTCGAGCTCCTCGAGGGTGCGGCGGTTCAAGGCGTTCAGGACTTTGGGGCGGTTGACGGTGATGACAGCGACCGGGTCGCGCTTTTCATAAAGCAGATTTTCGTAGGGCATGACGTTCCTCAGGGGCTAAAGCCCCATGAATCTAGGCGTCCCTTCCGGCATGGCTGAAGCCATGCCCTGACGGCTTGAAAGGCAGATCCCTCGGATGACATTCGCTTCGCTCATGTCAGTTGCGGGTTCATGGGCTTGGGGTTCTTGGGGTCGGAGTAGTCGTAGAAGCCGCGGCCGGACTTGCGCCCGTACCAGCCGGCCGTGACCAGGCGCTTCAAGAGCGGGGGCGGGGCGAAGCGCGACTCCCGGTACTCCTCGAACATGATTTCGGCAATGTAGAGGGTGGTGTCGAGGCCGACGAAGTCGAGGAGCGTAAAGGGGCCCATGGGGTGGTTGAGGCCCAAGTGGATGGATTTATCAATGTCCGGGATGGAGCCGAAGCCCTGCTCGAGGGCGCGGATGGCGTCGAGCAGATAGGGGACCAGCAGGCGGTTGACGATGAACCCCACCCGGTCCCAGGTGCGCACCGGCATCTTGCCCAGCCGCTCAGCGAACCGGACCCCGGCCTCAAACACTTCGTCCGCGGTCTGGATGGTGCGGATGACTTCGACGAGCTTCATGAGCGGCACCGGGTTCATGAAGTGCAGGCCGAGGAAGCGCTCGGGACGCCGGGTGGCCGCGGCCATCTCGGTGATGGAGATGGAGGAGGTGTTGGAGGCGAGAATCGTGTGCTTGGGGCAGAGGCGGTCGAGCTCGGCGAAGAGCTCCTTTTTGAGCTTGGGGTTTTCGGTGATGGCCTCGATGACGAGGTCGCAGTCCTTGAGGTCGCTGACGGCGGTGGTGCGCTGGATGCGACTGAGGGTGTTCTTCCTTTCGACCTCGCTCAACTGGTTCTTTTCGACGAACTTTTGCAGGCTGCGCTCGATGCCGGCCAGGCCTTTGTCGAGCAGGTCGTCGGACACTTCGCGGACCACCACGGAGAAGCCGGCCTGGGCCACCACCTGCGTGATGCCCGAGCCCATCAGTCCGCAACCCACCACACCCACCACTTGAATGTCCATTGGTTCCCTCCTCTTCACGCGCATCCCCAGGCAGGAGCCCGGGGGCTCAGTTCGGTTCATGGGAAGAGCCCCTTGTCATTCTGAGCGAAGCGAAGAATCTCAGTCTGGGATTCTTCGTCGCCCTGCGGGCTCCTCAGAATGACGCGTTGCTCTGTGGGTCCGCTAAGCCACCGACTCCACGATGACGGCGATGCCCTGGCCGCCGCCGATGCAGGCGGTGGCCAGGCCGTAGCCGGCGCCCCGCCGACGCAATTCATAGAGCAGGGTGAGCACCAGGCGCGTGCCGGTCGCTCCGAGCGGATGCCCGAGGGCGATGGCGCCGCCGTTGACGTTGGTCCTTTCCCGGTCGAGGCCGAGCTCCTTCTCGACCCCCAGGTACTGCGGAGCGAAGGCCTCGTTTACTTCCACGAGATCAATATCGGAGAGCTTGAGTCCCGCTCGCTGGAGCGCCTGCCGAGTGGCCGGTACCGGTCCGATGCCCATGAGGCTGGGCTCGACACCGGCCACGGCCCAAGAGACCAGGCGGCCGAGCGGCTTGAGCTTCTTCGCCTGGGCGGTGGCGGCGGTGGTGACGACCACGGCGGCAGCGCCGTCCACGATGCCGCTGGCGTTGCCGGCGGTGATGATGCCGTCGGGGCGGAAGGCGGGTGGGAGCTTGGCCAGCCCTTCCAAGGTGGTCTCGGGGCGGCGGTGGTCGTCTTCGGCGAAGAGCGTGCTTCCCTTTCTGCCCTTGATTTCGACCGGCACGATCTCTTCTTTGAGGCGGCAGGCCTTGTAGGCGGCATCGGCGCGCTGCTGGCTGAGCAAGGCGTACTCATCGGCCGCCTGCCGGGTGACGCCGCACTGGCGGGCCAAGTTCTCGGCGGTATCCGACATATAGCACCCGCAGTAGGAATCCTTCAGGGCCACCATCAAGGAGTCTTCGAGCATGCCGTCGCCGAGGCGGAAGCCCCAGCGGGCGCCCCGGATGACGTGCGGGGCCTGGCTCATGGACTCCATCCCGCCGGCGAGCACCATTCGGGCTTCCCCGAGGAGCAGCCGGTGAGCGGCCTGGACGATGGACTCCATCCCGGAGCCGCAGAGGCGATTCACGGTAACGGCAGGGACTTCGACGGGCAGGCCGGCTTTCAAGGCCACGTGGCGGGCGCCGTAGATGGCATCGCCGGAGGTCTGGAGGGCGTTCCCGAAGATGACGTGGTCGAACTCGGCGGGCTCGATCCGGCTGCGTTCCAGGGTGGCGCGGGCGGCGACGGCGCCCAGGTCAAGGGCGGAGAGGTCGCGCAGGAGGCCCCCGTAGCGGCCCATAGGGGTGCGGGCCCCGGCGAGGATGACGATGTGGCGTGGCTCCATGGACAGCCTAGCGGACGACGACGGTGTTGCCTTTCTTGCGGGCTTCCTCGAGCGAGTACTCGGCGCGGTTGATGACGTCGGTGACGATGTCGAGCGGGTCGTAGTCGGGACGGATGGCGGCTTCGCTGACGCCGGCGCTGAAGGTGAGCGAGTCCTTGCCGTCGGGCAGCTTCAGGGCGTTCAGCTGCTTGCGGAGCTTATCGACGACGGGTTGAACTTTCTTGGCGGTGGTGTCGCCCAGCACGACGGCGAGCGAGGTGGCGGTGTAGCGGATGGCCAGGTCGTTCTGGCGGATGGCGGAGAGCACGGCTTCGCCGGCCTGCTGCATGAACTTCTGCATGGCGGCCTCGCCCACCTGGCGCATCAAGGCGTTGCCCTTGTCGAGCTCGAAGAGGACGACGACGACCGGGGTGCCCTGGGTCTTGGCGCGGCTGACTTCGCTGGTGAGGGCGTCAAGGTAGCTGGAGCGGCCGAGGAGCCCGGTGGCATCGTCGGCCACCGACAGGGTCTTCATCAGGGAGCGCAGCTTGCCGTTGGTGATGGCGGTTTCGGCTTGGTCGGCCACCGCCCGGAGCAGGTAGACCTCGTTGGGCTTCCATTGGCGGACGTGGTCGGCCTGGGAGAGAACGATCAGGCCCACCGGCTCCTGCTTTTCCTTGTCAATCAGGGGCATGGCCAGGATCGACTGGGCGCCCACCGCCTTCAGCTCCGGGCTCAAGTTGGTGTCGAGCACGGTACCGTTTTCCGGGTCGAGGTTCTGCTGGCCGAGCACGCCCAGCAGCTTCACCACGGCCGGCCCCGGCGACTGCGGCACCCCCGGCGAGCAGTATTCCACGGCCGTCGAGGGCGGGGTGCCCGGACGGCCCAGCGTCCCGAGACACCGGCTGGCGCGCAAGTACTTGCCCAGCTCGCTGACCGCGGTGTGCAGGACGGTCTTGGCGGTGCCCTGGCGGTAGAGGGCGTGGGTGATCTCGGAAATCTTGGCGAGGTCGCTCACGGTCTCGCCCGAAGCCGCCGGCGGGGGCGCCGGCGGAGCCGCGGCCACGGGGGCCGCTTCGGCCGGGGCGCCGCCGGGGGGCGGAGCCTTCACGCCCGGGGGCATGAAGCCGGCCAGCTCGAACAGCTTGTAGAGGCGCTCATTCCGGGAGGCCTCGCCGGGGAACATCTGGTGGATCTTCTGAAGCTTCTCGATGGCCTTGGCCTTGAGCGAGTACTGGATAAAGATTTCGGTCTGGACGACCATGTCTTCGAGCAGGGCTTGGCGGCGGGCCGGGTCGGTGACGGGGGCCTCCTCGGTCTTCTCTTCGGCCTTGGAGAAGACAGCGGCCTGGCCGGTAACGGTGGCGCCGCTGGTAATGCGGGAGGCGATGCCGCGGAAGCGGACGTCGTCAATCTTGCCCTTGAGCTCCTCCAAGCGCTTGGGGTTCGAGAAGTCGTAGGGGTCGATGTCAATGAGGCGCTCGAGGGCGTCGGCGGCCTGGGGGAACTTCTGGGCCTGCAGGTAGAGGGGGAAGAGCTTGCTCAGCACCGCCGCATACCGATTTTCCTGGTTGACCTCGTTGAAGGTGGAGGCGGCGAACTCGGCCACCGGCAGCACGGCCTCGTTGGTGTTGTAGAAGGTCTCCAGGCGTTCGACGAAATCCTTCTGGCGCTTGGCGGCGAATAGGCGCTCCTTGACCCGGCGCAGGACAGTGATGGCGCTGTCCGCCTTCTTCTCCTTGCAGTAGGCGTCGGCCAGGTCGTAGAGCTTTTCGTAGGAGTCGGCCTTGACCTTATAGAGAGCCTCGAGGACTTCCTCCGCTTCCCCGAGGCGCCGGTCGGCCACGAGGGCGGCCCCCAGGGTCTCGAGGACCGCAGGGTCGGCCTGGCTCTCGGCATAAACAGGAAGAAGAAGCTCGGCGGCCTGCTTGTGGTTGCCCTTGTCGAGGTGGCCCTGGGCGAGGCTGAGGGCGGTGCTGCGGTCCGGGGCGAGGTCGTGGGCGCGGCCGAGCAGCTCTAGGGCGCGGTCAGGGCTTTCCGGCCGAACGAGCTGGCCGGCACGCAGGAAGGCTTTGCTGGCCAGGTCGGCTTTGCCCGTCTTGGTGGCCTGCTCGCCGAGCTGCATTTGAAGGTCAGCGTTCTCGGGCTCGATCTCGGCCAAGCGCTGGAGCGAGTCGAGGACGCCGGCAGCGTTGCCGGCCTTCTGGTAGAGGTCGAGGGCGGTGCGGTAGGCCTCCTTGGCCTCGTCGTTCTTGCGGGAGCGCACCAGCAGCATCCCCAGCTTACCCCAGCGCTCCGGGGGCTGCTCGCCGCCCTGCAAGGACTTGCGGAAGAGGGGGACAGCCTTGGGGGCGTCGTTCTTTTCGGTGTACTTGTCGAAGAGCTCGCCGTAGTAGCGCAGGGCCTGGTCGTTCTTGCCGGCCCGCACGGAAAGATCAGCCATGGAGCGCAGGTAGTCGAGGTTGTGGGGGGCGAGCTTATAGCAGGCGGCGTACTCTTCGACGGCGTCGGCGAACTTGCCCTTGCTGGCGTACTTTTCCGCCCGTTCGAGGTGCTTCTCCAGGTCCGCCATTCCGTGTGGGTCCTTCCGAGCTGCGCCCGGCGCCACTCCCCCGGGCCGGCTGGCCCGTATGCGGGCGCGCGGACAAACGCTAACTATAATACCGGAAGCCCATCCGTGCCAAAAAATTTTGCCGCGCCCGCTGCTCGGAGAGGTGTGGCAGACTGGAAGGCTGAACCTCGGTGGCGACGATGGCCGACAAGCGCATCCGCAATTTCTCGATCATCGCCCACATTGACCACGGCAAGTCCACGCTGGCCGACCGCCTGCTGGAGCTGACCGGGGCGCTCTCGGAGCGGGAGCGAGGCGAGCAGGTGCTGGACTCGATGGAGCTCGAGCGCGAGCGCGGCATCACCATCAAGGCCCACGCCGTGCGCCTCGCCTACACGGCTCGCGACGGCCAGAGCTACCAGCTCAACCTGATTGACACGCCCGGGCACGTGGACTTCAGCTACGAGGTGTCGCGGTCGCAGGCAGCCAGCCAAGGGGCGCTAAGGGTGGTGGACGCCTCTCAGTGGGTTGAGTCTCACACGCTGGCGAATGACTACATGGCCCTCAAGCACGACCTCGAAATCATCCCGGTCATCAACAAGATTGACCTGCCGGCAGCGCGGGTCGAAGAAACCCGGCAGCAAATCGAGCACCTGCTGGGGCTGCCGGCGGCCAAGGACCCTTCGACTCCGCTCAGGGCAGGCCTGGCCATCAGCGCCAAGCTGGGCTTGGGCGTGGAGGCGGTGCTCGAGGCCATCGTGGAACGGGTGCCGCCGCCGCGGGGTGAGGCGGAGGGGCCGCTGCGGGCGCTGGTTTTCGATTCCTGGTTCGACCCCTACCGGGGGGCCATCGTGTTGGTGCGGGTGGTGGATGGGTTGTTGCGGCCGCGGATGCAGGTGCGGCTGTGGGCGACCGGACAGAGCTACGAAGTGGAAGAGCTCGGAGTGCTCACCCCGAAGCCGGTGCGGGTCGAGCAGCTCACGGCGGGGGAAGTGGGGTTCGTCATGGCCAACATCAAGCGGGTGGCGGACGCGAAAGTGGGCGACACCATCACCGAAGACGCCCGGCCGGCCGGGACGCCGCTGCCGGGCTTCACCGAGGTGAAGCCGATGGTGTTTGCGGGGCTGTACCCGGCGAGCGCCGAGAACTACGAGGAGCTGCGCGACGCCTTGGAAAAGCTTTCGCTCAACGACTCGGCGTTCCGCTACGAGCCCGAGACCTCGGCGGCGCTTGGGTTCGGGTTCCGGGCCGGGTTCCTGGGACTGCTGCACATGGAGATCGTGCAGGAGCGGCTGGAGCGGGAGTTTGGGCTGGCGCTGGTTTCGACGGCGCCGAGCGTGCGCTACCGCATCCTCAAGACCGCTGGGCAGGAGATTGAAGTCGAAAGTCCGGCCAAGTTCCCGGCGCCAAGGGAGATTGACCTGGTCGAAGAGCCGGTGCTCGCGGTGACCATCATCACCCCAGCCACGTACCTGGGCGGGCTGCTGAAGCTCTGCGAAGAGCGCCGGGGGGCGCAGAAGAAGTTCGACTACATCTCGCCGGAGCGGGTGCTGCTCGCCTACGAGCTGCCGCTGGCCGAAATGGTGCGGGACTTCTACGACCGGCTGAAGTCGCTCTCGCAGGGCTACGCCTCGATGGATTACGAGCTGGCGGGCTACCGGGTGGCGGACCTGGTAAAGCTGGACATCCTGGTGGCGGGGGAGCCGGTGGACGCCTTCGCGACCATCTGTCATCGCGACGAAGCCTACGAGCGGGGCAAGGCGCTGGTGGAGCGGCTGCGGCAGCTGATTCCCCGGCAGCAGTTCGAGGTCGCCCTCCAAGCGGCCCTGGGCAGCCGAGTGATTGCCCGGGAGACGGTGCGGCCGCTGCGCAAGGACGTCACCGCCAAATGCTACGGCGGCGACATCACCCGCAAGCGCAAGCTGCTCGAAAAGCAGCGGGCGGGGAAAAAGCGCATGAAGCGCATCGGCCGGGTGGACATCCCCCAGGAGGCCTTCTTAGCGGTTCTGAAAATCTCTAGCCCAGAAGGCTGACCGAAGGGCCGCTAACCCTGAGCGCGGTCGAAGGGCTGGCCGTCCTGAAGATCTCCACTCCCCAGGGATAATGGCCTTCGTCTAGCGGCGGCGCCGGCCCCTCGACTTCGCCCTTCGGCTCCGCTCAGGACGAGTTGGGGATGAATGCGCCTTTGGGGGGGTATTATCGCGCGCTCAGAGCGTGCTCGCGCTTGCGGCGGAGGAGCGCGTCGAGGCTCCAGTCGCCGGCGCCCTGCGCCGCCATGTACAAAAAGAGGAAACAGAACAGGACGGCGGGCATGCCCTGGTTCTCGATCGGCCAGCCGCCCTGCGGCGCATGAAACTGCCAATAGGCAACTGCCATCATGCCGGAGCACAGGAAGGCGACCAGCCGGGTATTGAGGCCCAGCAGGAGGGCGATGCCGCCGAAGAACTCCAGCAGCCCGCCGATCCCCGTCTGGGAGAGAATGGGCGGAGGGCTCGGCTGGTCCGGCATTCCGCCAAACCAGCCGAAGAGGATCAGGCCGCCGGCCTGGAGGAATAACAAGCCCGCCACGACCCGAAGCAAGAAGTACGTGAGCTGTATGGCACGCTCCCTGTTCATCGGCTGCCTCCCAATGGGGATGCCAACTGGTCCAGGCTTTGTGATTTCGAGTCCGGAAAGCTAACGCCGACGCGCCTTGCGGCGCCGCTTGGGAGTGCGGCGGCGAACCTTCTTGGCCCGGCGAGCTTTGCGACGGGGTTTGGCTCTGCGCCGAGGTTGGCGGCGCGGCCGGGCTCTCCGCCGGGCTTTGCGGCGCGGCTTCGCCCGGCGCTTGGGGCGGGCTTTCTTCCTGCGCTTGGGCCTCGGTTTCTTCTTTCGCTTCGGTTTGGGCCGGAGGGGAGGCGGAGGAGGCGGC
>JACQTJ010000103.1 GCA_016210855.1 Acidobacteriota bacterium
ACCGTCCCGAGCGACAGACGAGGGACTTCGCTCAGGATGACAGAGGAAGCAGGGGTTGGCGGGGGGAAACGGCCGGGTGTAGAATAACTGATTGCCCGCTTGCGGGCCAGGTGGCTCCCAGCGCGGTTGGCCGAGGGATTCGTCCAACAAGTGAGGTAGAGTGGAAGCGGTCGTCGAGTGCACAGACCTGTGGAAGATCTACCACAGCGGCAAGGTAGAAGTGCCGGCGCTGCGGGGGGTCAACCTGGAGGTGCAGGAAGGCGAGTTCGTGGCCATTATGGGCCCGAGCGGCTGCGGCAAGTCCACGCTGCTCTATGTGCTCGGGGGGCTGACCCCACCGAGCTCGGGCCGGGTGCTCGTGGACGGGAACGACCTCGCCCGGATGAGCGACGGGGACCGCACCCTGTTGCGGCGGCGCAAGATCGGCTTCGTCTTCCAGCGCTTCAACCTCCTGCCCACGCTCACCGCCTACGGCAACATCGCCATCGCCCAGCACATCCAGGGGGACGGGTTCGACCCCCACCGCTTCGAGGTGACCGTGAACCTGCTGGGGCTGCAGGATCGCCTGCAGCACAAGCCCAGCGAACTCTCCGGGGGAGAGCAGCAGCGGGTGGCCATCGCCCGGGCGGTGGTCAGCGAGCCCAAGATCGTGCTGGCCGACGAGCCCACCGGAAACCTCGACAGCCAGAACTCGGAAGCCGTCCTGAAGATGCTGAAGCAATTGAACCGGGAGCTCGGCCAAACCCTCATCATGATTACCCACAACCCGGAAGCGGCCGCCTACGCCGACCGCATCGTGCACATGCGGGACGGGCGCATCCTCGAGCCCCCGGCCCCGCCGGCAGGATGAGCGATACTGCGAACACAAGTCGTCCCTCGGCCCTGCGCCGCCTGGGGCGCACAGTGAAAGGGTTCCTGCTCTGGAAACATGAACGGATGTCCTGGCAGTACGACGTGATGTGCGGGGTGATCTTTCTCTTCGTGGTGCTGGCCCCGGCCCGCTTCTTCCACGACAAGCCGGTCTATAACCCTCACGCCACCTTGGACGTGGTGAAGATGGACTCGGACGCTCGCGGCGTGCGCTACCGGGTGAGCGCGGAGCTGCTGGCCAGCTACGACAACGACCCGGGTCGCGCCGCCCTCGAAGTGCTCGCCCTCAATCTTGGCCACCCCTTCACGCTGACCCGCATCGAACCCATCAGGGCCCAGGACGGGACTGTGGTGTGGTACGATGTGTGGGTCCGCGAATGACGCCGGCCAGCTCCTCCCTCAGGTCCCGCCGGAGGCGGGGCCGGCAGGCCTGAAGGCGAAAGCCGCGTGCGAACCCTGGGCAAAGTGAGCGCGATTCTTTTGTCGGTGGCGGCCGCCGCCTGGAGCGCGGCCGCGCAGTCGCGCACCTGGACGGAAGCGATACTGATCGAGCGCCTGAATCAGGCGGCCGAGCACTTTAAGACCCTGACCGCCAACCTCCAGTACACCAAGTTCACCCAGGTGGTCGAGGACAAGTCGGTCGAGAGCGGCCGGCTGACCTACAACCAGGACCGCCACATCCTGATTGAGTTTTTAAACCCCGAGCCCAAGGAAATCCTCTTTACCGGCAACAAGGCACAGATCTACTACCCCAAGATGGCGCAAATCCAGGAGTATGCCCTGGACAAGCACCGTTCGATGGTCGAGCAGTTTCTCTTGCTCGGCTTCGGGACGCCGGGCGACAAGCTCCGGGACTCCTACCTGATCACCGTGTTCGGGGAGACCCGGCTCGACAACCGCGTCGTGCTCCAGCTCGAGCTCACCCCCAAAGATGAAAAGCTGCGCCAGCACATCCACAAGATCCACCTCTGGCTGGATCTGGCCGCCTGGGTGCCCGTGCAGCAGCAGTTTTTCGAGGTGGGGGGCGACTACCTAATTGCCCACTACACCGACATCAAGGTCAACGTCCCCATTCCCGCTGCCCGGCAGCGGCTGAGCGCGCCTCGCGGCACCCGCATCCTCAAGCCCCGCGGCAGCATGTAGCGGTCCGGGGCTGGAGCGTTTGCGTTTCAGGTAGATTTCATCTACACTCGGCCCCTGATTTCTGCTGTTGGCGGCAATCCCATTGGCCGCAGCCGGGCCGCCCGCTTAGACTGGGGAGCCGGGGAATGCCCCGCGTAAGACGAGTCAACTAGTGGCTATGACGACGCGTACCCGCATCCGCCGCCGGGCCCTGGCCTACTACCGGCTCTACCGCGAGCTGCGGATGATCGCCAAGGGGCTGCTCTCGACCCGCCACCCCATCCTCGCCCACGTCATCCCCATCCGGCGCTGCAACCTGTCCTGCGCCTACTGCAACGAGTACGACGACCACTCGAAGCCCGTGCCGACCGAGGAGATGTTCCGGCGGATTGACCGGCTGGCTTCGTTCGGCACCACCGTCATCACCATCAGCGGCGGTGAGCCCCTGCTCCACCCGGAGCTCGATCGAATCATCCGCCGCGTGCGCCGCCACGGCATGACCGCCGGGCTGATCACGAACGGGTATCTGCTGACCGCCGAGCGCATCGAGCGCCTGAACCGGGCCGGGCTGGAGCACCTGCAAATCTCTATCGACAACGTCCAGCCCGACGACGTCTCCAAGAAAAGCCTCAAGGTGCTGGACCGGAAGCTCGAGCTGCTGGCGGAGCACGCCGACTTCCACGTGAACATCAACTCGGTGGTGGGCGGCGGCATCCGCAACCCGGAGGACGCCCTGGTCATCGCCCGCCGGGCCCTTGAACTCGGCCTGACCAGCACCGTGGGCGTCATCCACGACGCGAACGGGCAGCTGCGCCCGCTCGGGGAGCGGGAGCGGCAGATTTATCTCGAAATCAAGAGCCTGGGGAAGCGCTCCTACGCCCGCGTCAACCAGTTCCAGGAAGACCTGGCCCACGGCCGGCCGCACCCGTGGCGCTGCCGGTCGGGCTCCCGCTACCTCTACATCTGCGAGAACGGCCTGGTGCACTACTGCTCGCAGCAGCGCGGCTACCCGGCCATCCCGCTCGACGAGTACACCCCCGCGCTGCGCCGGCGCGAGTACTACACCAAGAAGGCCTGCGCCTCCCACTGCACCATCTCCTGCGTGCAGCAGGTGGCCATGATTGATAACTGGCGCGGCCCGCAGACCCTCCAGGGGTTCATGCCCATTCCGCAAAGCCGGCCGCTGGTGCAGCTGCAGTCGGTCCCCGGCGACGACTGAAGCGGCGCCTCTTCCCTTCCGCTTCCTTTCGCTTGCCTCGCCCCGCCTCTCCCGCTAGGCTACGCCTCACTTCCTCGGAGGGGAGAAACCGTGAGCAGCGACAAGAGGCACAGGCTCAGTCGGCGGGAGTTTGCTGGCACCGTAGCCGTGGGGTTGGCCCCGCTGCTAGCGGGGCAGGCCACGCCCGCCCTGCTCGGCGCCGGCCTCGTGCAAGAGGAAAAGAAGCCGGAGGCACCCAAGGCACAGGCACCGCCCGAGGAGGAACGCCAGAGCTTCCTCGAGCGGGGGCGGAAGGCGCTGCGGGAGTTTTCGGTGCCGGCCGAAACCGAACCCGCCTTCGTCTTCCGCGCCGAGACCGGGCGGGGATGAACCCCGCGCCGAATAGTTCGAGGAAACTATGCTGAGCGAAGATGTGCTGTATTTGCCGGTGACGGAGCTCGCCGGGCGGATTCGCCGCGGGCAGCTTTCCCCGGTCGAGTTGACGGAGTCCTACCTGGAGCGCCTGGAGCGGTTGGGGCCGAAGCTCGGCGCGGTGGCCACGCTCACGGGTGAGCTCGCCCTCGAGCAGGCTCGGCAGGCCGAGCGGGAGCTTGCCGCCGGGCGCTACCGCGGCCCGCTGCACGGCATTCCCTACGGCGCCAAAGACCTGCTCGCGACCCGCGGCATCCGCACCACCTGGGGCGCGCCGCCCTACAAAGACCAGGTGTTCGACTATGACGGCACAGTCATCCGCCGGTTGCGGGAGGCGGGCGCGGTGCTGGCGGCCAAGCTTTCGATGATCGAGCTCGCCGGCGGGGGCGGCTACACGAACGGCAAGGCCTCGCTCGCGCCCACGGTCAATCCGTGGGACGCGACGCGCTGGGCGGGGGGCTCCTCGAGCGGGCCCGGGGCGGCCACCGCGGCGGCGCTCGTGGGCTTTTCGATGGGCTCGGAGACCTGGGGCTCGATTCTGACCCCGTCGAGTTTCTGCGGCGTCTGCGGGCTGCGGCCGACCTACGGGCGGGTGAGCCGCGCCGGGGCCATGGCGCTCTCTTGGACGATGGACAAGCTCGGGCCCATGTGCCGCTCGGCGGACGACTGCGGGCTGGTGCTCGAAGCCATCGCCGGCTACGACCCAGACGACCCCTCGAGCGCCGACGCCCCCTTCAAGTTCGAGAAGGGCGACCTGTGGCGGCGCGGCCTGCGGGTGGGCTGGATTCGGGAGGACTTCGAGAAGAACGGCGAGCCCGAGCTGGAGCCGCTCTACAAGAACGCCCTCGACGCCCTGGCCCGGCTAGGCGCTCAGGTCTCCGAGGCCAAGCTGCCGGAGTTCCCCTACAGCGCCGTGGCCGGAACCATCATCTCGGCGGAAGGGGCGGCGGCCTTCGACACCCTCATCTCGAGCGGGCGCATCCAGGAACTTGTGGACGAGCGCCAACAGAAGGGCCTGGCGGGCGGCGTGGAGGTGAAGGCAGCCGACTACATCAAGGCCATGCGCATCCGCCGGCTCATTCAGGAAGCCTTGGGCAAACTATTCCGGGAATTCGACGCGTTGGTAGCGCCCAGCCTGCTCTTTGTCGCCAACCCCATGGAAGCCGACCTGAACACGGTCTTCCGTGGCGGGAGCGGCATCGGGGCGGCCGGAAACCTGGCGGGTCTGCCGGCCCTGAGTGTGCCGATGGGCTTCGGGAAAGGTAATCTCCCCGTGGGCCTTTCCATTGTGGGCCGCGCCTTCGACGAAGCTACCGTGCTGCGCGTGGGCAGCGCTTACCAACAGGCGACCGACTGGCACAAACGCCGGCCGCCACTCGCCTAGCGCATGCGCTTGTGCTGGCTGAAGCGCAGGATGAGCCGGGCCCGGACCGGACGCTGCTTGACCGGGATAATGTCATCGGCGCGCGCGTAGGTGGGAAGCAAGAACTCGTCCACCGGCTCCCGGAAGACCTCCAAGCGCTGGAAGTAGCCCTGGAACGCGCCCCCGCTCTTGCCGGGCAAGCTGCGGCCGTGGGCGCGGACGATGTCGAGTTTTTCGGCGTCCACCCAGACCACCCCTTCATAGAAACGCTCCCCGGGACGGACCGGGCGGCGGGGTTGGAGACGGAAGAGGTAGGTGTCCACTTCGTCCAGGCGCTCCCGGGTCAGGTAGGTGACCTCGTAGTCGGGAATCTGGTTCACCCCCAAGACGAACAGGGGAACAAAGTCGAGGTCGTCGAGCTCGACCCGGGTGATGTCCAGGTAGGCGAGGTCGTTGCGGGGGTTGCCGACCAGGCGGGCCAGGCGGCGGCCACTCGCGTCAAAGTCCACGTCCATCACCTGCTCGAACTCCCCCGCCACCCCCTCCTCGTCGCCGAGCTCCTGGACCTTGACGCTCAACCGGTAGCGGTAGAGGGCTTGGCTGCCGGCGTACTCGTCTTCCTTTTCGGCAAAGTGCCGGACGATCTCATCGAGGGGCAGTTTGGGCGGTTCCTGGGCGCCGCCGAGCAGGAGGGCCGCAACCGGAAGAAACCGAAAACAGCTCGAGCGCCCGGGAGGCACGGGAGAAAAGATACCACGAAGTGGGCGCCGGGTTGCCGCGCCGGAAAAAAAGCCAGCGCGGCCCCGAAGGGCCGCGCTGCACAAAGGGGGGTTCGGGCCCGCTGCCGCGAAGCGGGTCAAGCTCGTCCCGTTAGCGCGACGGACGCTTGAACGGGGTGGG
>JACQTJ010000108.1 GCA_016210855.1 Acidobacteriota bacterium
GGCTGGAAGTCACCGTGCGCGGCTCCTTGAGCGTCTACGAGCAGCGGGGCGACTACCAGCTTCTGGTTAACTACCTCGAGCCGGTCGGTCTGGGGGCGCTGCAGCTCGCCTTCGAGCAGCTCAAGGCTCGCCTCCAGGCCGAAGGCCTGTTCGACGCCGCCCGCAAGAAGCCGCTGCCCATGCTGCCGCAGCGCATCGGGCTCATCACGTCGCCGCGCGGCGCTGCCATTGCCGACATGATCCGCATCCTGCGGCGCCGCTACGAGAATCTCCACCTGCTGCTCTACCCCGTGCGCGTGCAGGGCGAAGGCGCTCACGAGGAAATCATCGAGGCCATCCGCTTCTTCAATCGCGCCCGGGCCGCCGACGTGCTCATCCTCGCCCGCGGCGGCGGCTCGCTCGAAGACCTGTGGGCCTTCAACGAAGAAGCTCTGGCCCGCGCCATCGCTGCCTCGAAGATTCCCATCATCACCGGCGTCGGCCACGAGACCGACTTCACCATCGCCGATTTCGTCGCCGACCTGCGTGCCCCCACCCCCTCGGCCGCCGCCGAGCTGGTCATCAAGAGCAAAGAGGAACTGAAGGAGCGCTTGCGCGGCCTGGAGACCAAGCTTGCCCAGCAGACCCGCTACCAGGTCCTCGGCGCCCGCCAACGCCTGACGGAGATGCTCGCCGCCCGCGGCTGGCGGCGCCTGGAAGGCATCCTGCGCGAGCAGGCCCAGCGCGCGGACGAGCTCTCCACCCGGCTGCGCCAGGCCCTGCGCGACGCGGTCGGCGAGGCCCGGCAGCACTGGGCGCTGGCCGCGGCCCGCCTGGCGTCGTTTGACCTCCGCGGGGCAGTGACGCGGGAGCGGCTGCGCCTGGGGGCGCTCACCGGACAGCTCAACCAGCTCAGCCCCCTGGGGGTGCTTGAGCGCGGCTACGCCATCGTCTTTGACGACGCGGGCAACATCGTCAAAAGCGCCGCCGCGGTGCGCGTCGGCGACCCGCTTGCCATCCAGCTTGCCCGCGGCCGCCTGCGCGCTGAAGTGAAGAAGAAAGAGAAGGGCGAGGAGCGCTGAAGCAGGCATGGCTGACTTTGACTTCCTCACCGAGCGCTTGGCCGTGGGCGGCGGCATCTGGACACGCGAGAACCTGGACGAGGTCAAGCGGGCCGGCATTACCCACATCCTCAACACGCAGGTGGAATTCGATGACCGCTCGCTCCTGCTGGCCGACGATCATGACCCGGTGATCCTTCACCTCGGGACCGACGACGATTTCCAACCCAAGCCCGCCGACCTGTTCTTCCGGGGCGTGCGGTTCACACTGGAAGCCCTGGAGCAGCCCGGCAGCAAAGTTCTGGTCCACTGCGCCTCCGGGGTCCACCGCGGGCCGATGATCGCCCTCGCCATCCTGCGGGTGCTTGGCTACCGCCGCCACGACGCCGTCAGCCTGTTGCGGGCTCGACGTCCCGTGGTGGATTTGCCCGACGTCTACCTGGACTCGGTCGAGGCCTTCCTGGCCGAATGGGAGACGCGGTAGCCGGGGTCTGAATTCCTGGCTTGCCGCCGGCTCGCCTCCCGACTAGGATGGCCCCGAGCCCGTCCTCTTTCCATGGCCAAGCGCGCCCTCGAGCACGTGCGCCGGATGCGCGGCGGTGCCCAAGCCCATCTGCTGCGCTGCGACGACGGCGCCTACTACGTCACCAAATTCCAGAACAACCCCCAGCACATCCGCATTCTGGCCAATGAAATGCTCTGCGCCGGGCTGGCGCAGGCCCTGGGCTTGCCGGTGGCCCGCGCCGAGGTGGTCGAGGTGGAGGCCAATTTGGTTGAAGGCACCTCGGAGCTGCGTCTGCAGCGGGGCGGGAAATGGGAAAAATGCCTTCCTGGGTTCCACTTCGGGTCGCGCTTCCCCGGTTCTCCGGCTCAGACGCTGGTCTACGACCTGCTTCCCGACGAGCGGCTGGGCGACGTGGAGAACCTCAAGGACTTCGCCGGCATGCTGCTCTTCGACCAGTGGAGCTGCAACACCAACGGCCGCCAGGTCATCTTTGTGGCCCACGCTCCGCCCCGCCGCGGCTACCGCGTGCTGATGATTGACCAGGGCTTCTGCCTGAACGCCGGGGAGTGGAGTTTTCCCGACAGCCCCCTGCGCGGCCTCTATCACCGCCACCGCGTCTATGGCGACGTCCGCGGCTGGGAGAGCTTCGAGCCCTGGCTCACGCGCCTCGAGGGGCTGGCCCCTGCCGTGCTCGACCGGGCCGCGGCCTCCCTCCCCCCCGAGTGGTATGACGCCGACACCGGTGCCTTGGATCGTCTCCTCGAGCAGCTCGACCGCCGCCGCCGGCGCCTCCGTGAGCTCATTAGCGCCGCCAAAAATTCTTCGCGACAGCCTTTCCCAAACTGGAGGTAACCATGCCCGCCAACGAACGCGCTTGCCAGCTCTACCTGCTGCGCTACGTGCCCAACATCCTGCGCGGCGAATTCGTCAACCTGGGCGTGCTGCTCTATGACCCGGCCGAGAAGCGCCTGCTGCCCCCGCGCCTGCTCGAGCACTTCGCCCGCGTCCGCCGGCTGCATCCCTGGGCCGACCTGGACGCGCTGGCGGCACTTGAAAAACAGATTGAATCGGAAGCCGCGGCCCAGGCTGCCAGCCTCCCCGCCTACTTGGAGCGCCTTGCGCAGTTCTCGAACGCGCTGGAGTTCACCGAGCCCAAGGCGGTCCTGACCGCCGACCCCGAGGCCGAGCTCGAACGCCTGTACGAGACCTACGTGGTCGAGCCGAAGTATCCGACCCGGCTGGCGGCGGCGGTCGAGCGCTCCCGGGCCTGGATCCGGTCGCAGCTCAACGCCGCCCTGCGCCGCGCCGACCTCTGGGAGAAGCTGGAGCGAGGCGTGCGGGTCGAGGAGTTCACCCACCGCGGCGACCGCTTCCGGTTCGACTTCGGCTACCGCCGCAACGGCCACCTGGGCTTCCTGCACACGCTGGCCCTGGAAAGGGAAGTGGACCGCGCCAAGGTGCTGGCCTACACGATGGAGCGCATCCGGACGCGGCTCAGCGCTGAGCCCCGCTCCGCTGCCTGCACGGCCGTGGTCGAGGCTCCGCCGGAGAGCGAGACCGCGGAACTCTCCGCCCGCATCCTGGCTGAGCAGTCCATTGCCATCGTCCCGGTTTCCCAGCTTCCGGCTTTCTCCGACCGCCTGCGCGCGGAACTCAGTTGAGCTACTTTCTGCTTGCATTGGCTTTGAGGGTAGGTAGAATCCCCCTATCTCAGGGGCGTCCGAGTCCAGCCGTCGGGAGAAAAGGGTCTTGCCGCGTGACTCGCTGAAAGTCCTCCTCATCAGTCCCAACAACCCTTTCAATTGCTACCGCGTGCCGGCCTTTCCTCGCTGGGCCTCCTGGCTCACCGGCAACATGCACTTCGGCACCGGCGGGGTTTTTCCGGGACTGAACCTGGCCATCCTGGCGGCGCTCACCCCGTCCGACATCGAAGTCCGCATCATTGACGAGTCGGTCGAGCCCATCGACTTCGAGACCGACGCCGACCTCATCGGCATCACCGCCATGACCAACATGGCCCCGGCGGCCTACCGCATCGCCGACAAGTTCCGCCAGCGCGGCAAGACCGTGGTGCTCGGCGGCGTGCATGTCACCGTCGCCGGCCAGGAGGCCGCACCGCATTGCGACGCCCTGGTGGTGGGCGAGGCGGAATACCTCTGGCCGGGTGTGATCGAGGACTACCGGAAAGGCAAGCTTGAGAAAGTGTATCGCGCCAATCGCCTCTTCGACATGCAGGGCGGACCCCTCCCTCGCCGCGACCTGCTCAAGCAGGACCGCTACCTCATCCCCCAGACCGTCGAAACCGCCC
>JACQTJ010000018.1 GCA_016210855.1 Acidobacteriota bacterium
ATGCACACCCAGCCCGGCCTCCAGAAGCTCTACTACATCGGCCCGATGTTCCGCCGCGAGCGCCCCCAGAAGGGCCGCTTCCGCCAGTTCTACCAGATTGGCGCCGAAGTCCTTGGCCCCTCTGACGCCCCATCCATTGATGCCGAAATCATTGAGCTGGTCTTGGTCTTTATTGAGAAGTGCGGCCTCCAGGGCTGCGCGCTCTACGTCAACTCTATTGGCTGCTCCCAATGCCGCGCCAAGTATGTCGAGCTGCTGCGCCGGGAGCTTACCGCAGTCAAAGACCGCCTGGGCCCCGACAGCCAGCGCCGCCTCGAGACCAATCCCTTGCGGGTGCTCGACAGCAAAGTCGAGGACGAACAGCCTATCATCGAGGAACTTCCCTCCATTCTCGACCACCTTTGCTCCGCCTGCCGCGAACACTTTCAAAAGGTCCAACAGGAGCTCAAAGACCGCGGCCTCACCTACCAAATCAACCGACGGCTGGTCCGCGGCCTCGATTACTACACCCGCACCACGTTCGAAATCACCGCCCCCGGGCTGGGCGCCCAGAACGCCATCTGCGGCGGCGGCCGCTACGACGGCCTGGCCGAGCTCCTCGGCGGGCCGCCCACCAAAGGCACCGGCTGGGCCCTGGGGACTGACCGCCTCCTGCTGGCGCTCGAGCAGGCGGCTGGGGCGAAGCCCGACCTCCGCCTCGACGTCTTTGTCATCTGGCTGGGAGAGAAAGCCTACGCCCGCGCCCGGCAGCTCGCCCGCCGGCTCCGCGACGCCGGCGTCAGCGTCGAATTGGTGTATGAGGAAACCAAGCTGAAGAAAGCTCTCGGCTGGGCCGACCGGGCCGGCGCCCGCTATGCCCTCATCCTCGGCGAGGACGAGCTGGCCCAGAACCAGTTCACGCTGCGCGAGATGCAGACCGGCTCCCAGCAAGTCTTGACAGAAAGCCAACTCCTTGAAGTGTTAGTGCCACGGAGACGCGAGACAGTTCTCATCTTGGAGGAAGAAGAGGCCGTCCGAAAATTGGCCCGAGAAGCGTTCCAGCAGGGTGGCTACACAGTCATTGAGGTTAAGAGGAAGGCGGATCTTCCGGACGTAACTCAGCAGGGGAAATTCAAGCCGGATTTGGTGCTCCTTGATGTCTCAATGCCTGCATTCGCCGCCCAGGATGTTATTGATCAGCTAAAGCAAATCGGTCCCGATGTCGGCATTATCATGCTGACGGGTCCTGGAATGACCCAGGCCGCCATCGAGCGCCTGAAGCAAGGGCTACGCACAGAGGTAGTTGAGAAGCCGTTTACTCCAGGGGCTCTCACTCACGTAGCATCGCGCCTCCTGCAGACACGTAGAGGGTAGGAGACAGCTAGATATATCTATGCAGTTGGACCCACTCGGCGACCTGAAGCGCACGCACACCTGCGGGGAGCTGCGCGCCGGCGATGCCGGCGCCCGGGTGACGGTGCTCGGCTGGGTGCAGCGCCGCCGCGACCTCGGCCAGCTCATCTTCCTCGACCTCCGCGACCGCAGCGGCCTCGTCCAGGTGGTCACGAACAAAGAAAAGAATGCCGCCGCCCACGCCCGCGCCGACCAGTGTCGCCCCGAATTCGTGGTGGGCGTAGAGGGAACGGTCGCCCGGCGGGAGAAGGCCAACCCGAACCTGGAGACGGGCGAAATCGAGGTGGCGGCCGAGCGGCTTTACCTCTTGAACGAAGCCCGCACCCCGCCGTTTCCCATCGAAGGCGAGATTACGGCCAGCGAGGAGACTCGCCTGCGCCACCGCTACCTCGACTTGCGCCGGCCCCCGCTGCAGCGCAAGCTGCGCCTCCGCCACCGCGTCACCCTGGCCCTGCGCCGCGCCCTCGACGAACAGGGCTTCTACGAGATCGAGACCCCGTTCCTGACTCGCTCCACCCCCGAAGGCGCCCGCGACTACCTGGCGCCGAGCCGCGTCCACCCCGGCCACTTCTACGCCCTGCCGCAGTCGCCGCAACTCTTCAAGCAGCTGCTCATGATTGCCGGCTTCGACCGCTACTTCCAGATCGTGCGCTGCTTCCGCGACGAAGACCTGCGCGCTGACCGCCAGCCCGAATTCACCCAGCTCGACCTGGAGATGGCCTTCGCCACCCCCGACCAGGTCTTCGCCGTGATCGAAGGGGTGATGCAGCGCGGGTTCGCCGCCGCCGACCAGCAGCACATCGAAACCCCGTTCCCGCGCCTGACCCACGCCCAAGCCCTGGCCCGCTACGGCACCGACAAGCCGGACACCCGCTTCGGGATGGAGCTCGTCGATGTCTCGGCGGTGTTCGAAACCGCGCGCCAGGCGCTGCGCATCGAGCTGCCCGTGCACGCCCTGGTCGTGCCCGGCGCCGCCAGCGCTTCGCGCAGCCAGCTCGATGCCTTCGCCGACTTCGTCAAGGCCCAGAAGGGCCGCGCCCTCTACCACGCCAAAGTCACCGACACCAGCATCGAGTCGGCGCTGGAAAAGACCCTCGCCAGCCGGGGTCTCGAATGGTTGCAGGAGCTCGCCGGCGCTCGCCCCGGCGACCTCATCCTCGCCGTGCCTTCTGATCCCGCCCAGGCCGCCGGAGAGCCGCACGCGCCGACTACGACCGTCATCGGCGCGCTGCGGCTGCACGTCGCCCAGCAACGGAAGCTGATCCCGGAAGGGAAGTGGAATTTCCTCTGGGTCACCGAGTTTCCGCTCTTTGAATGGAGCCCCACCGAGAACCGCTGGGTGTCCTCCCACCACCCCTTCACCTCGCCCGCCGACGAGGACATGGAAAAGCTCGAGTCGGATCCAGGGAAGGTGCGCTCGAAGGCCTACGACTTGGTGTTGAACGGCTGGGAGCTCGGCTCGGGCTCGGTCCGCATCCACCGCCAGGACATCCAGCAGCGCATCTTCCGCGTCCTGGGACTGTCGGAGGCCGAGGCCCGCGAGCGCTTCGGGTTTTTCCTCGAGGCCCTCGCTTACGGCACCCCGCCCCACGGCGGCATCGCCCTGGGGCTCGACCGCATCATCGCCTTGCTGGCCGGTGAGACGTCGTTGCGCGAGGTCATCGCCTTCCCCAAGACCGCCCAGGCCCAGGACCTCATGGCCGACGCCCCCGCTCTTCCGTCGCTTGTACAGTTGATTAAGGAACTGCAAATCTTCCCCAGAGATACGCTGCCTTCTCGGTGTGAAAACACACAATGCACTGCCGAAATTTGGATTTGGCAGGCTTTCTTTCATCCGAAATATCCGGGCCCCACCAAACCCGTGAAATGCCTTTTCTGCGGCAACGTAGTAGGAAAACCTCTTGGTACTCCTTTCGTTGTGGCTGCCCAACGTGAGCAGGAGTGGCGAGAGGAAACGGTGACATAGAAGAGCGGAGATCTTTCGTCAGGGCACGGCTTCAGCCGTGCCGAAAGGGTTGAGAAAGGAGAGCGGCTTTAGCCGCTGAGGGTAATGGCGGTCCCCAAACGCAGGGTTCGAATGGTCGGCACTTACTTTGTCACTTCCCGCACGTGGGAAAGCCGCTCGTTGTTTACCTCCATGCCTGCGTGCAAAATCTTCATAGAGGCTCTCCTCCAATACCGGGACCAAGGAGCCTACCAGCTTCACGCCTTTGTTCTGATGCCTGACCATTTCCACGTCCTTATCACTCCAACCTCGAATGTAACGCTGGAGCGGGCTGTGCAATACATCAAGGGTGGCTCTGCGCGGAGGCTGGGGGAGGAGCTTCGCTTGCGCTTCCCCGTTTGGCAGCGAGGCTTTAGCGATCATCGAATCCGCGATACCGAGGACTACCAGAATCATGTTTATTACATCGAACAAAACCCCGTGAAGGAGAGGCTGGTAAAAGTTGTAAATGAATACCCATGGTCCTCGGCGTCCGGCGAGTTTCCATTGGACGAAGCCCCTCAGGGGCTAAAGCCCCGGACGGAGCTAATATCTTACCGGCACGGCTGAAGCCGTGCCCTGACGAGCCGTGCCCTGACGAGCCGTGCCCTGACGAGGCGGCCTGACGAGCCGTGCCCGGACAAGGTGTGCCTTGACACAGGACTAATCGCCACGATGTCCGCGATACGGATTCTGCCCGACAACCTGGTGAACAAGATTGCCGCGGGAGAAGTCATCGAGCGCCCTGCCTCGGTGGTCAAGGAGCTTCTCGAAAATTCGATTGATGCCGGGGCCCACCGGCTCCGCGTTGAGGTCGAGGCCGGCGGCAAGCGCCTGATGCGCGTCTCGGACGACGGCTGCGGGATGAGCCACGACGACGCCGTGCTGGCCTTCGAGCGCCACGCCACTTCGAAGCTGCGTACCCCTGAGGATTTGCTCGCCATCGCTACGCTGGGCTTCCGCGGGGAAGCGTTGCCCTCGATTGCGAGCGTCAGCCGCGTCGTACTCGAAACCCGCCCGGCAGAGGCGAAGGTGGGGACCCGGGTCGAGATCCACGGCGGCAAGATGTTGGCCGTGAAAGAGGTGGGCTGCGCGCCGGGCACCCAGGTCGAGGTGCGCACCCTGTTCACCAACGTGCCGGCGCGGCGCAAGTTTCTGCGCTCGGACACGACCGAGCTTGGCCACGTGGCTTCGCTTGTCACCCACTACGCCTTGGCCCACCCGGAAATCAGCTTTGCCTTGCAGTCGGGCACGCACACCATCCTGGAAGCCGCGCCGGTCGTGAGCCTGCCCGAGCGGCTCTATCAAGTGCTGGGGCGGGCCCTGCTCGATGAGCTGGTTGACATCGGGCAAGTACGGGCCACGCTGCCCGCCACGACGCCGGACACCTGGTTCGCCCCCGAAGCCATGGAGCCCGAACCACCCGGAGAAATCCTGGCCCGCGGCTTCGTCTCCCGCCCCGAGGTGCAAAAGGCCTCCTCGAACACCATCTACATCTTTGTTAACCGCCGCCTGGTGCGCGACCGCATTCTGCTGAACGCCCTGCGCGAAGCCTACCGGCACGTGCTCCCGGGGCGCGCCTACCCGATGGCGCTGCTGTTTCTCGAGCTGCCGGCGCGGGAAGTGGACGTCAACGTCCACCCGCAGAAGATCGAAGTGCGCTTTCGCCATCAGGGCTTTATCTACGATTTCGTCCAGCAGGCCGCGCGCCAGGCGCTGGCTGCTGCGCGTCCTCTGGCGCGCTTCCCCACGGCGCAGCCCGAACGCGCCCGCACAGCCGCGTGGGCGGCTCCCCCGGCTTCAGTTCCGCAGGCGGTGCGGCTCGAAAGCGAAGCCCCGCCGGTCGAAGCCTTTGAGCTCGAACCGGCCCGCCTGCCGCCGCGGGCCCAGCGCCTGCCGTTCTCGGCGCCCGCCCCGGTGGCTGCTTCTGCGGCCGCGGCAGTTCTGCCGACCGCGGCGGAGCTGGCGGGCCTGAAGCCGCTCGGGCAGGTCTCGAACAGCTTCATCGTGGCGGTGAATGAGTCGGGGCTGTGGCTGGTGGACCAGCACGTGGCCCACGAGCGGGTGTTGTTTGAAGGCCACCGGCGGGCGCGGCAAGCCGGTGCGGTAGAGGGCCAGCGGTTGCTCACCCCGGTTCTGGTGGAGCTCAGCCCGCAGCAGCGAGTCGTCTGGGAGCAGCTTCAAGAGGAGCTCGAAGCGAACGGCTTCGAGCTGGACAGCATCGGCGCGCGCACCGTGGCGGTGAAGGCCGCGCCCGCCGGGATTGCGGCCAGCGGCATCGAGCGGCTGCTCGGAGAGATTTTCGACACCGTGGAAAAGGAAGCCCGGCAGGTTTCCCTCCAAGCCCTGCAGCACCAGATCGCGGCCACGGTGTCCTGCCACGCCGCCATCAAGGTGAACATGCCGCTCACCCCGGACAAGATGCAGTGGCTGCTCGGGGAGCTCGGCAAGACCGAGAACCCCGCCACCTGCCCGCATGGCCGGCCCATCGTGCTTCACTACAGCCTGCGCGACATCCAGCGCGCCTTCCAGCGCATTTGAGACGTGGCGGACCAGCGCATCGTCATCGCCATTGATGGGCCGTCGGGGGCGGGCAAGAGCACGGTCGCTCGAGGGGTGGCCGAGCGGCTGGGCTACCTCTACGTGGACAGTGGGGCGATGTACCGGGCCATAGGTCTGTTCGTCTTCGAGCAGGGCATCGACCCCGCGAACGCCGCGGCGGTCGCCGCTGGCGCCGCCACGATTGAGGTCAACTTGGATAAGACCGCTGTGGGCGTGCGCGTGCGGGTCAACGGCCGGGACGTCACCGAGGCCATTCGGCAGCCTCAAGTGGCCCAGGTGACTTCGCGAGTGTCTACGATCCCTGAAGTCAGGAAGCTGCTCGTCCCTCAGCAGCAGCGCATCGGCCCCGGGGGCGGGATCGTGATGGAGGGCCGCGACATCGGCACCGTGGTTTTCCCCCGGGCGGAGTTGAAGATTTTTCTTACCGCCTCGGCTGAGGTGCGGGCCCAGCGCCGCTTCGAGCAGCAGCGCGAGCAGGGAATCCAGAGCTCACTCGAAAAAACTCGGCAGGAGGTCCACGAGCGCGACCGGCGCGACTCGACCCGCACCGTCTCGCCCTTGCTCCAGGCCCCGGATGCCGTCTATCTCGACTCGACAGCCCTCACCGCCAGGGAGGTGGTGGAGGTGGTTGTCCGGCTGGCGAGGAAACGGGAAGAAGCCGGCCCCGAAAGAAGGGTCTGACCGTCAGGGCACGCTTTCAAGCCTGCCACCTCTTCAGGACAAAAGAACCCGGCTTCAGCCGCTGAGGTCACATTACCTCAGGGGCTAAAGCCCTGTTGGTGAAGCAATGGAATGGTACGGCTAAAGCCGTGCCCTGACATTACGAAACTAGCCGCCGGTAGACATCGAAGACAGGAACTCGCCGTTCGACTTGGTCTTTGCCAGCTTGTCGATGATGAGCTCCATGGCTTCGACCGGGGAGAGCGGGTTCAGGACCTTGCGCAGGATCCAGACCCGGGTCAGCTCGTCCCTCGGCATCAGCAGCTCTTCCTTGCGGGTGCCGGAGCGGTTGATGTCGATGCAGGGGAAGACGCGTTTGTCCATCAGCCGGCGGTCGAGCAGCACTTCCAGGTTGCCCGTGCCCTTGAACTCCTCGAAGATGACGTCGTCCATGCGCGAGCCGGTGTCCACCAGGGCGGTGGCGACGATGGTCAGGCTGCCGCCCTCCTCGACGTTGCGGGCCGCGCCGAAAAAACGCTTGGGGCGCTGCAAGGCCGTCGATTCCAAGCCCCCCGAGAGCACCTTGCCCGAGGGCGGGACCACCTGGTTGTAGGCGCGAGCCAGGCGGGTGATGGAGTCGAGCAGGATGACCACGTCGCGCTTGTGCTCCACCAGCCGCTTGGCCTTCTCAATCACCATCTCCGCCACCTGCACGTGCCGCTGCGGGGGCTCGTCGAACGTGGAGCTGATGACTTCGGCCGCCTTGACGTTGCGCTGCATGTCGGTGACTTCTTCGGGGCGCTCGTCGATGAGCAGGATGATGGTGATGACGTCCGGGTGATTGGCGGCGATGGAGTTGGCGATGGCCTGCAGCATCATGGTTTTGCCGGCCCGGGGCGGGGAGACGATCAGGCCGCGCTGTCCCTTGCCGAGCGGGCAGAGCAGGTCCAGGGCCCGGCCGGTGATGTTGTCCTTGTCGGTCTCGAGCTTCAGCCGCTCCATCGGGTAGAGCGGGGTCAGGTTGTCGAAGAAGATCTTGGTGCGGGCCACTTCGGGGTCTTCGAAGTTGACCGCGTCCACCTTGATCAAGGCGAAGTAGCGCTCCCCGTCCTTCGGCGGTCGCACCTGGCCGCTGACCGTGTCCCCGGTGCGCAGGTCGAACTTGCGGATCTGCGACGGGGAGACGTAGATATCGTCCGGGCCGGGCAGGTAGTTGTAGTCGGGGGCGCGGAGGAAGCCGAAGCCGTCCGGCAGGCACTCCAGCACGCCTTCGGAGAAAATGAAGCCTTCCTTCTCGGCCTGCGCCCGCAGAATCTGGAAAATCAGGTCCTGCTTGCGCATGCCGCTGGCCCCGGGGATGTTCAGTTCCCGGGCGATGCGGCTAAGCTCGGTGATGTTCTTTTGCTTCAGTTCGGCGATGTTCATTACGGTTTCCTGCGATTCTGGGTTGGGCTTGGTTTTCGGCAACGGAGTACCTCCGGGTTAATTGCCTCTCTGCGGTTCATCCCCCAGGCGGGAGGCGCCGCGGATTGTCTGCGAAGTGCTTTGGAAGAGTCCTTTCCGTCAGGCAGGTACCCATCCGGCGGACGCCGGACGGGCGGCACCGAGGGAAACTCGGGGCCGGAGCCCCACTCCTTTCTCTTGGATGCTGTTGCTCCTCGTTCGGGTTACCCGGCTCGCCGGGAGGAACCCTGGGCGCGGCCAGCCCGGATTTGCAGTCTCGAAATCCCCTGCGGCCTAGTTGGTCACCCTGTCCTGCTCGCCCTCGTAGTCGGGGCGCACCGCGCCCGCTCCCTGCCCCAGCTGGGCCGGGAGCGGTTCCAGAGGCTTCTCCAGCGTAATCTGCAGGACCTCATCCATGGTCTCCACGAACTTGAGGGCGATGCTTTCCTGGATGTACTCCGGGATTTCGGCCAAGTCCTTTTCGTTGTCCTTGGGCAGGACCACCGTTCGGATGCCGGTGCGGTGCGCCGCCAGCATCTTTTCCTTCACCCCCCCGATGGGCAGCACCTTGCCCCGCAGGGTGATTTCCCCGGTCATGGCCACGTCCGAGCGCACTGGGATCTTGGTCAGGGCGCTGACGATGGCCGTCGCCAGGGTGATGCCGGCCGAGGGGCCGTCCTTGGGGATGGCGCCCTCCGGCACGTGCACGTGCACGTCGATGCGCCGGTAGAAGTCGGGGGGCAGGCCGAAGCTCGAAGCCCGGGAGCGCACATAGCTCATGGCGGCCTGCGCCGACTCCTGCATGACGTCGCCGAGCTTGCCGGTCAGGATCAGCTTGCCCTTGCCTTCCATCAAGGTGGCCTCGCTGCCCAGCAGCTGCCCGCCCACCTCGGTCCAGGCCAGGCCCTGGGCCAGGCCCACTTCGCTCTTCTTCTCCTTGCCCGTGTCACGGAACTTGATGACCCCCAGAAAGTCCTTGACGTTGTCCGGGGTCACCGTCAGGCTCAGGCCCTTGCCTTCCTTCACCACCCGCCGGGCCATCTTCCGGCAGATGTTGGCGATCTCCCGCTCCAGGTTCCGCACCCCGGCCTCGCGGGTGTAGTACTCGATGATGCGCGGCAAGGCCTCGTCGCTGAAAGTCAGGTTCTTCTCCGTCAGCCCCGTGGCCTTGCGCTGCTTCTTCACCAGGAAGCGCTTGCCGATTTCGAGCTTCTCCTTGTCGGTGTAGCCCGACAGCCGCAGCACCTCCATGCGGTCTTGGAGCGGCTGGGGGATGGTGTGCAGCACGTTGGCCGTGCAGATGAACATCACCTTGGAGAGGTTGTACTCCACGTCCAGGTAGTGATCCACGAAGGAGTGGTTGAGCTCGGGGTCGAGCACCTCCATCAGGGCGGCGCTCGGATCGCCCCGGAAATCCATGGACATCTTGTCCACTTCGTCGAGCATGAACACGGGGTTGATGGTGCTGGCCTTGCGCATCATCTGGACGATCTGGCCGGGCAGGGCCCCGATGTAGGTGCGGCGGTGGCCGCGGATTTCGGCTTCATCCCGCACCCCGCCGAGCGACAGCCGCACGAACTTCCGCCCCGTGGCCCGCGCGATCGACATCCCCAGCGAAGTCTTCCCCGTCCCCGGCGGCCCCACGAAGCAGAGAATCGAGCCCTTGGGGTTCTTCACCAGCCGACGCACCGCCAGGAACTCGAGGATGCGCTCCTTGATCTTCTCCAGCCCGTAGTGGTCTTCTTCTAGGATCTTCTCTGCCTTGGCCATGTCGCGGATTTCGCGGCTGCGCACTTTCCAGGGCACCGCCACCAGCCAATCGATGTAGTTGCGGGAGACGGTGGACTCGGCCGACATGGGCGGCATCATCTCCAGCCGCTTCAGTTCTTGCAGGACTTTCTCTTGGATGTCCTTGGGCATGCCGCTGGTTTCGATCTTCTTCTTGAGCTCGTCGAGCTCGTTCTTTTCGCCGCGGCCGAGCTCCTTCTGGATGGCTTTCATCTTTTCGTTCAGGTAGAACTCTTTCTGCGCCCGCTCCATCTGCCGCTTCACCCGCGACTGGATGTTCCGGTCGACGTTGATCTTTTCCAGCTCGAACTCCAACAGGTCCCCCAGCCGGGTGAGCTGGTCCAGGGGGTCGAACAGCTCCAGCAGCTCCTGCTTTTCTTCGATCGACAGCTGCAGGTTGCCCGCCACGGTGTCGGCGAGCTTGGCGGGGTCGTCGCCGCGCACGGCGTTGATCATGGTGTCGTAGTTCAGGTTCTGGCTGCCCTTAACGTACTGCTCGAAGAGCTGCGTCACCCGCTGCACCGCCGCCTCTAGCTGTGGCGACGGGGTGACCTTCACGGCTGTCACCCGCACCGTGGCCCGGAAGAAACCCTCCTCGACGTCTACCTTGACCACCCGGGCCCGCTCTACCCCTTCGACCAGCACCCGAATGTTGCCGTCGGGCAGCTTGACGCTCTGCACGATGTTGGCGATGGTCCCCACTTGATGGACCTGGTTGGGCTTGGGGTCGTCGACCGAGGCGTCGTGCTGGGTAGCCAGGAGAATCTTCTTTTCGGTGGCCAGCGCCTCCTCGAGCGCCCGCACCGAGCTCTCCCGGCCCACGATGAACGGCGTCATCTGGTGGGGAAAGATCACCACGTCCCGGATGGGCATCATCGGCAGCCGCTTGGTGTCGAGCCGTTCCTTGTCTTTCTCTCGGTTGAACATGGTCCCCTTAGCCCGCCTTTTCCAGCCAGTCCACGGCGATTTCGTGCCGTTCCACCATCTCTTTCGTCACCACGAAGTCACGCACCTTGCGATGCGACGGCAGGTGATACATCAATTCTAACATCAAATCCTCAAGAATCATACGCAGGCCGCGGGCGCCCATCTTGCGCTGCTGGGCCAGCTGGGCGATGGTCTCCAGGGCCTCGTCGGAGAAGCGCAGCCGCACGTTTTCATACTCGAACAGGCGCTGGTATTGCCGGACCAGGGCGTTCTTGGGTTCGGTGAGGATGCGCACCAGCACCGCCGTGTCCAGGTCGCCGAGCACCCCGATCACCGGCAGCCGCCCCACAAACTCGGGAATCAGGCCATACTTGATGAGGTCGATGGGCTGCACCTGCTCGAGCAGTGCGGTGTTGCGCCGCCCCGGGGGCGGTGGCGCGCGCTGGGTGAGGAAACCCATGGCCCGGTGGCCGACCCGCCGCTCGATAATCTTTTCCAGCCCCACGAACGCGCCGCCCACGATGAAGAGGATGTTCGTCGTGTCCACCGGAGTGAATTCCTGGTGGGGGTGCTTCCGGCCCCCCTGGGGCGGGACGTTGGCGACGGTGCCTTCGAGGATCTTCAGCAGGGCCTGCTGCACGCCTTCGCCGGAGACGTCGCGGGTGATGGAGGGGTTTTCGTCCTTCTTGGCGATTTTGTCGATCTCGTCGATGTAGATGATGCCTTGCTGGGCGCGGGCCACGTCGCCGCCGGCGGCCTGCAGGAGCTTCAGGATGATGTTCTCGACGTCCTCGCCCACGTAGCCGGCTTCGGTCAAGGTGGTGGCGTCGGCGATGGCGAAGGGCACATCCAGCATCCGCGCCAGGGTCTGGGCCAGCAGGGTCTTGCCCGTGCCGGTGGGGCCGATGAGCAGGATGTTGGACTTGGTCAGCTCCACGTCGTCGGTCTTCTTCTGCAGGTGGATGCGCTTGTAGTGGTTGTAGACGGCCACCGCCAGCTTCTTCTTGGTCTTCTCCTGCCCGATCACGTAGTGGTCGAGGAAGCTTTTGCTGTCGGTCGGCTTGGGCAACCGCGGGGGCAGGGTGGTCTGCGACTGCTGCTCCCGCTTCTCCTCCTCCAGGATGCTCTGGCAGACGGCGACACACTCGTTGCAGATGTAGGCGCGGCCCGACTCGCCCGGCGAGGCGATCAGCCGCTCCACGGCTGCCTGGGTCTTGTGGCAGAACGAGCAGCGTAAGGTTTCTTCTCCCCAGCGGCGCACGTCAGTTCCTCACTTGATTAGATGAGTCCAGCCGGCCAAGTGTTCCCTGCCCGCGCCCTCAGCGGCGCTTCTGGTGGATGATTTCATCCACCACCCCGTAGGTCTTGGCTTCGTCCGTGTTCATGATGAAGTCGCGGTTGACGTCCTTTTCGATGCGCTCCAGCGGCTGCCCGGTGTGCTTGACCAAAAGCTGGTTGATGGCTGCCCGCATGCGCAGGATTTCCCGGGCGTGGATGTCGATGTCGGTGGCCTGCCCGGAGAGCCCGCTCATGGCCGGCTCGTGCAGAAGCACCCGGGAGTTGGGCAGGGCGTAGCGCTTGCCCTTGGCGCCGGCGGCCAGCAGCAGGGCGGCGATCGAGGCCGCCTGGCCGATGCAGTAGGTGGCCACATCCGGCCGGACGAACTGCATGGTGTCGTAGATGGCCATCCCGGCGGTGATCACGCCCCCGGGGGAATTGATGTAGAGGGCGATGTCCTTCTCGGGGTCTTCGGCGTCTAGGAACAGCAGCTGGGCGGTGATGAGGTTGGCCACCTGGTCGTCGATGGGCGTGCCGATGAAGACGATGTTGTCCCGCAGCAGGCGGGAGTAGATGTCGTAGGCGCGCTCCCCCCGGCTGGTCTGCTCGATGACCATGGGGACCAGCGTGGTGTAGCTTCCGGGTTCGTCAGGGTCTCGATAACGCATAGTCAGTTTTCGTCGGGAGATGTCTAGCCCCGGTCCGGCGCTGAGAACCGGGCGTGAGAGAGGAGGAATTCGACCACCTTCTCACTGCGGACGGCACTGCTTATTCTACCCAGAGTCCCCTCCTTTGTCAAGCGAGCTCGCAGGGCCTCCGGGGTCTGCCGGGTGTCGCGGGCCAGCCGCTCGATCTCCTGGCTGATTTCCTCCTCGGTGGGCTCGAGGTTTTCCACCTGGGCGATGCGCTCGAGCAGCAGGCCGAGCTGCACTTCCCGGACGGCCGCCGGGCGCTGCTCCCGGCGGAGCTTTGCCCAGTCCACCTCCACCCGCCGCGGGTCAACCCCCTGCGCCAGTAGGCCCCGTACCTGCCGCTCCAGGCGGGCGTCGAGCTGCCGGTCCACCAGCGCCTCTGGCACCGGGAAGTCGTGCCGGGCGAGCAACGCCTCGAGCAGCCGCTGCCGGGTCAGCTCCTTCTCACGCTGGGCTCGGGCCTGCTCCAGGCGCTCGCGGAGCTTGGCCTTGAGCTCCTCGAGGGTTTTGGCGTCGCTCACCTGAGGCGCGAAGGCATCGTCGAGCCCCGGCAGCTTCTTGCGCCGAACCGCCTTCACCCGGGCGGTGAAGGCCACGGTGCGTCCGGCCAGCCCGGCTTCCGGGTAGTTCTCCGGATACGCCACACTGAATTGCCGCTCCTCGCCCGCCCGGGTGCCGCGCAGGCCGTGGCTGAAGGCTTCGAGCGTGCTCTCGGCTCCGACCTGCACCTGGACGTCCTCGAGCCGGAGCGGCTCCCGCTTCTCTTTCGGCTCGGTGATGACGCCCAGGAGCGAAGCCACCACCGTGTCGCCCTCTTCCGAGGGGCGGTCTTCCACCGCCTCGAAGACAGCGGCGCGCTCCCGCAGGGCTTCGAGCTCCCGTTCCAGGTCTTCCTCGGTCCACTGGATGCGGGCGGGCTCGGCCTCGAGCCCTTTGTAGTCGCCGAGCTGGATCTCGGGGAGGATCTCAAAAGTGGCCTTGAAGCGCAGGGGCTTTTGCGGCTCGAAGTTGAGTTCGGCGATCGAAGGGTCGGCCACCGGCGCCAGGTTCCGCTCCCGGAAGGCGTTTTCGAGTGAAGAGGGAATCAGGGCGTGCAGTACTTCGCTGCGGATATCGCCCCAGAAGCGACGCCGCACCAGCTCTGCCGGGGCCTTGCCGGGGCGGAAACCGGGCAGGTGGGCGTGACGCGCGAATTCACGTGTCACCCGCTCGGTCTCGCGTTCCACAGCCTCGGCAGGAATCTCAATCTCGAGCTCCCGCACGCAGCTATTGGCTTCGGTTGCCATGATTCCTTCTCGGGCTAGCCCCAACCTTCCACACTAACAGACCCCCGCGGGCTTGGCAACCGAAGCGCCTGCGAGGTTTATACTGCCCGGATGAGCGTCGGCCAGGCCCTGCGCAACCTTCTGCTGGTCGCCGTCGTGCTCGGGGCGCTGCTCAGCACGGTGTTTGGGCCCTTGATGGAGTTCGAGCGGCTGATGGGCAATCAGAGGGAATACAGGATCTGGCTGGGGGAATGGGTGACGGCCACGCTCCTCCTTACCGCCCTCCTGTGCCGCCAGGAGCTTCGGGCCCTGGTCCGGCGCAAGCCTTCCTCGTGAAGGCTGGCGGCGCCACCTCGGTGTTATACTCGATCGGCTGCGGAAGTGGCGGAATTGGCAGACGCACAGGACTTAGGATCCTGTGGCCGCGAGGCCGTGTGGGTTCGACTCCCACCTTCCGCACCAAGTTCGGCAAGCAACCTTTTTCGCAAAAAGGTTGCTCTCTTGTGCGATTTTAGGCAGATTTTCTGCCTCTTTTATCCATTCCGCCATAGGTTCGAGCCAGCAAGTCCGCTTTTGTTCAAGAGCGGCGATTTGCCCCTCCAGCGACTTCTTTTCGGACAGCAGTTTCGCCTTTTCCGCGCGGTAGGTTTCCTGCTCGATAATCTGCTCCAAATACCCATCAAGAAGTCGCTCTAGTTTCGCCTGTATCGCGCGGATTTTTTCTCGCGCCTCTTGAACAAAAGCGGCTCCGGATTGGGCGGCGTCCGCTTTGTCCCTTTCCAACATCTCGCGCAATCCCGCCGCCCAATCCGGTCTCAAAGAAAATTTTTGAAGCAGTGCGGAAAGTTGCGCGTCCAGCATCTCTTGGCGAACACAAGGTTCGGGACACTTGAAATCCTTGCGCTTCTTGGTACAGCGATAGTAGGTGTACTCGTGGACATTGCCGTTTTTCCGGCGCTTGACCTTGTGTTCGCCCGTTATCATCATTCCGCACGAGGCGCAGGAGAGAAGCCCGCAAAATGCCTGCGGCTTGTTTTTCGCCTTGTGGTGCGGGCGGCGCGGAAATGAAGGAAAGGAAATTTTTGGGTTTGCGGCGGCACTATCCACAACAAGAATATATCCGCTTGACTTATATCCGCCACGGATATAACATAGAAGCATGGCAAACAATAAAACCAGTGCACCCCTCACTCCGGCGGTGCTTCATATCCTCCTCACGCTCTCCACGAAAGAGCGGCATGGTTACGGAATTATGAAGCAAGTCGAGTCGGATTCGCAGGGAAAAGTGAACATGGGGCCCGGGACCCTCTACGGCTCGCTCGGCCGCATGATTGAGACGGGACTCATCCGCGAGAGCGATAAAAAGATAGACCCCGAAATGGACGACAAGCGCCGTGTCTACTACAAAATCACCGGACTTGGACAAAAAGCGCTCGCGGCGGAATTGGAGCGATACCGCGAGGTCGTGGCGGTTGCCAAACAAAAGCGTCTTTCGCCCAACACATTTATGTATAGCTATGGCATATGAACACACTGTCGCGCGATACCGAAATCTCTACGCAAAACTGCTTCGCCTCTACCCGAAGCCATACTGCGAGCGCTTCGGCGAAGGGATGGAGCAAACCTTCAACGACCTTCTTCGTGAGCGCACATATACGGAAAGTGGATTATTCGGGTTCGTTCTTTGGGTGTTTATCGAGACATCCGCGGGAATTATTAGAGAGAACATTACATTTATCATGATGCAAAACAAAAACATTATCAGGATTGTGCTCGCGACAGCGTTTGTATTATTGATTCCCTTGCTGGCGATGCTATTCACCGATCAAGTAGCCTGGGACCTTGCCGATTTTGTTATCGCCGGCACCCTCTTGGTCGGAACTGGTCTTACGTATGAGCTGATTGCAAGGAAGTCGGGCAAAATCGCGTACCGAGCTGCGGTCGGCATTGCGGTGGCGGCAGCACTCCTCCTTGTCTGGATGAACCTTGCCGTTGGTCTCATCGGAAACGAGGAAAACCCTGCCAACTTGATGTACATCGGGGTGCTCGCCGTCGGACTCATCGGTGCCATCATTGCGCGCTTAGAGCCACATGGAATGGCACACGCCTTATTTGCGACAGCGCTCGCTCAGGTGTTGGTTCCTGTGATTGCGCTAATTATCTGGAAGCCCCCGTTTACCTCCGGTGTGGTGGCAGTGTTGGCTGTGAATGCGTTCTTCGTCGCGCTGTGGCTGGTATCGGCTTTGCTGTTTCGACGCGCAGCGCGCTATCAATAGAACCTAACTAAATGACGCTCTTTTCGGAGTTTCCGAAGCGCCGCCGCAAACCAAAAATTTCCCTTCTTTCATTTCCGCCTTGCGGCGGAGGGGTCGGGGGAGGAGCCGCGCAAAAAATGGCAAGGAAATTTTTGGGTTTGCCTCGCCGGAGCGAAGCGGAGGCGGGTGAGGCGCGTCAGCGCAATCGGAGCGTACATTTCGCGTTCGCATTGACACGCGCGCGGCGCGTGCGAAGTGTCAGCAATTCTTGCTAAAATAGGTTCGAGGGTGGTTGTATAGATACACCACACCGTAGGGTTGCCCTGAGCGAGTCGAAGAGCAGCCCTCCTACTTGTTCAATGGCGGGCCGACGTCGGGCGGCATCTCGCCCGTGAGCGACTCAAGGAAAGCCAGCAGGTCGGCGCGCTCCTGGCCGGTGAGGAAGTCCAGGGCGTGGATCTCCTTGTCGAGGTGGGGATTGGAGTTGCCCCCGCCCACGTAGAAGTCGACCACGTCCTTGAGCGTCCGCAGGCTGCCGTCGTGCATGTAGGGGGCGGTCAGGGCGATGTTGCGCAGCGAGGGGGTTTTGAAGGCACCCTGGTCGGCTTCGTTCGCGGTTACCTTGTAGCGCCCCGGGTCGCTCAACTCCGGCTCCCCGGTCTTGCCGAACTTCACCCCCACGCCCAGGTTGTGGAACTTGTTGTCGGTGAAGAGGGCCTCGTTCTCGCCGATGGTGTGGCAGGCCGTACAGTTCCCCTTCTTCGGGTCGCGGAAGACTTCGAGGCCGCGCCGGGCCGAGTCGCTGAGCGCCTGCTGGTCGCTGCCGTAGAAGTAGTGGTCGAAAGGCGAGTTGCCGCTGATGATGGTGCGTTCGAAGGCGGCGATGGCCTTCTCCACCATCTCGTAGGTGATTCGATCCGCTCCAAAGGCCTTCTTGAAGGCCTCGCGGTAGCCTGGGCTGGCCATGAGTTTCTTCTCGACGTCGGTGAGCGTGTGAGCCATCTCCACGGCGTTCTCCACCGGCCCTTCGGCCTGCTTTTCCAGGCTCGGGGCCCGGCCGTCCCAGAACTGGGTGGTGTAGTAAGCTGCGTTGAACACGGTCGGCGCGTTGCGCGTGCCCTTCTGCCCTTTGACTCCTTCGGAGAATTGCTTGCCGTCGGAAAACCCGAAGTCGGGGTGATGGCAAGTGGCGCAGGCCACGGTGTTGTCCACCGAAAGAATCGGGTCGTAGTAGAGCCGCCGACCCAGGGCGATGGTGTCGGCGGTGAGTGGGTTGTCAGCGGGGACGGGAACCGGCGGCAGCCCGAGTGGGGCCGCCAGTTGGACCGCCTGGCCGATGGGCCTCGCCGGGGGCGGCGGGGCCTGCTGGGCGCGGTAGTACCAGAATCCGATCACAAGCAGCAAAACCACAAGAATCAGCACAACGACCAGACGCGGGCTCACCAGGTTTCTCCTTCCGGGTGCGGGGCTGCCAAACTTTAGAATTATTCTATTCAGAGGCAGTTGTCAAGGGGAAAGCCCGGGACCGCCCTGCTACCGGCTAGCGCAGCTCGGTGCCCTTGGTCTCGGGCAGCTGCGCCGCTAGGACGGCGGCCAGCAGGAACGCCCCGGAAGTCACGAGGAAGGCCCCGCTCAGCCCGAAGCGCAAGGCCAGGGCGCCCGTCAGCCAGGGGGCGGCGGCGCTCACCGCTCGGCCCAGGTTGTAGCTCAAGCCCATGGCAGTGCCGCGAATTTCGGTGGGGAAGAGTTCGCTCGAGATGGCGCCGAAGCCGCTGAAGTAGCCGGTCCCGAAAAAGGCCACGAGCGGCCCCACCAAGAGCAGGGCGATCGGGGAGGTGAGCGAGGCAAAGACCGGGACCAGCACGGCGGCCGCCACAAGATAACCGATGTAGGCCCGGCGTCGCCCCGCGGCGTCGGCAAAATAGCCGAACAGCACGTAGCCGAACCATTTGCCCACGCCCATTACCACCAGCCAGAGCGTGGTCTGGGTGATGGTCAAGCCCCGTCCGCCTTCGGCGGGCGGCAGCGACAGGAAGGCGGGAATCCAGGTGAACAGGCCCCAGTAGCCGAAGAGCGTCGCTGTGTTCATCACTGTGGCTAGGATGCCATAGCGGCGCATGTCGGGCTGCCAGAGCCGACGGAGCGGCACGCGCGGCTTAGCGCTGTCTTGCTGCGCGCGCCAAACCGCTGGCTCGGATACCCGCCGCCGCACCCAGAAGACCAGCAGCGCCGGGAGTACCCCGACAAGAAAGACTGCGCGCCAGGCGGGCCACTCAACCCCGCCGGGAAGAGAGATGGTCCCCAGGCCGAGCAAGAGCCCGGCGACGAGCGCGGCCAGGCCTTCCCCGACGGCCCAACTCGACTGCATCAGGCCCAGGGCCTTGCCCCGGTGCTCGGCCCGCCAGCTCTCGGCCACCAGCGCCGCGCCCGTCGCCCACTCCCCGCCCATCCCCAGGCCCAGCACGAAACGGAACAGCCCCAATTGGACGATGCTCTGCGCCAGACCGCAGGCCCCGCTCGCCAGCGAGTACACCAGGATGCTCCCCATCAGGGCCCGGGTACGCCCCACCCGGTCGGCCAGGAACCCGAAAAGCACCCCGCCGGCGGCCGACGCCAGCAGTGTCAAGGAATGGAGGAAGCCGGCGGTAGCCTTGTCCATCCCGAAGTGCTGGATGAGGTGGGCGAGCACCAGGGAGTAGAGCATGACGTCGAAGGCGTCGAGCAGCCAGCCCAGGCTGCCGGCGACAAGGGCCTGCCGCTCGTGCCCCGTGGATTGGCGGAGCCAGGCGAGGGGGCCGGAGTCAGGGGCGGACGTCATCGACGATTCTGGCTCTTATACCCGAATCCTGCCGGGCAGGAAAGCTCGCCAGTGCCGCCGCGCTTGTTTTTCCCGGTCCGGTGTGCTATACGCAGCGGCAGCATAGCCTGTTGGTTGGAGTCAAATCTTCTGGCACGGAAGGAGGACTCCCTATGGGCCAACCCCCGAAAGCGGCTCCCAGCTCGTCCGGCGGCCTCGAGCCCAACATCGCCGGGCTCCTCGGCTACTTGTTCTGGCCGCTGGCCATCGTCTGGCTGGTGATTGACCCCTACAAGCAGGATCGCTTTATCCGCTTCCACGCCTTCCAGGCCCTGGGCTTCTTGGTGGTTATGATCGCCCTGTCCATCGGCCTCACTATCCTGTCCATCGTTCTGGGACTGGCCGGTCTCGGGATTGTGGCCGGCATCCTCTGGCCGGTCCTGTGGCTGGCGATCTTTGTGGTGTGGATCCTGCTGATGGTCAAGGCCTACCAGAAGCAGATGTGGAAGCTGCCGGTGATCGGCAACTTCTCCGACAAGCAAGCCGGGCTAGGAGTGAGGGCCTAGTCGGCGCGGGCGGCGTCGTTGAGCCGCCAGTCGTAGTCGTAGAATTCCACGCGGGGCTTTTCCTGTCGCACCCGCTCGGCGGTTTCCTCGGGGAGGTAGCGCAGCACGTAAGCCACCAGGCCGGCCGTGCCCCCGGCCCCGCCCGGCGCCGCCTTCAAGAAGTCCTCCCGGTACCAGGCGAAGATCTTCGAGAGGAACAGCACGTCGCCGCGCATCCATACGTTTTCTTCGCGGCTGATGAAGCGGCGAGCGGCCTGCTCGAGCTGCGCCTCGAGGGTTTCGGCCCGGTAGGGCTGGGGGGCGAGCTTCGGGCAGCTGGTCGAGGCGCAATTGAGGGCGAAGTGGAGGCGGGGGTCGGCGAAGCCTCGGCGCAGGATGCCGTGCTCGATGTCGTCCAGGCTGTATTTTTTGCCACCGGCGACAAACCGGGCCCGCTTGAAAAAGAGGGCTCCGAACAGGGTTCGCAAGGAGACCACGCTCTCGATGGGGTAGGCTTCGACGACGGCGTCGAGGACAAAGGCGTTGTAGGCGTTGATCCAGTAGGCCATCCGCGCCGCCGGGGTGGGGAAAAGCTCGGGCCGACTCTCGGGGCTCGTGGCGGCGAGCCGCTCGAGGAAGGCGTTGAGGGCGGCCGGGTCCTGCTTCAGGGCGGCGTAGCGGACCTGGCCCTCCGGGGTGACGAAGGTCTCGAGCACCCGGGCGTAGGCGCTGTCGTCGAAAGAGTCCTCGGGCGGCGCTTGCCCCCGGGCCGGGCTCACCCCCAGCAGGCTCAACCATGCGGCCACCACCGCCCAAAGCCCGACTTTCCGCTTGACAAACCCTGGGCCGGATGCCATTTGTAAGGGCTTTTTTGCCTCTGCGGACGGCGCCATTCTAGCCGGTTCGCGGTCCGGACTCATGGCCAAAAAGGTTCGCATCTGCTTTCACGACCGCTGCTTCGACGGCACCGCTTCGGCCGCCGTCTTCTCCCGCTTCTACCGGGAGTGCGTGGACCCGCAGGCCCAGTTCCACTACAGCGGCCTGATCCACCGTCCGGCCGGCACTCAGTTAGATGAAGGAATCTTCGACGGGGATGAGAACGTCATCGTGGATTTCAAGTACTCGCCCTCGGCCCGGCTGACTTGGTGGTTTGACCACCACCAGAGCGCCTTCCTCACCCCGGCCGATGCCGACCACTTCCGCCGCGACCGCAGCGGCCGGAAGTTCTACGACCCCGGCTACAAGTCCTGCACCAAGTTCCTGGCCACCGTGGCCCGGGAGAAGTTCAAGTTCCGCCCCGAGCCCCTGGAAGAGTTGATCCGCTGGGCCGACATTATTGACGGCGCGCAGTATGAAAGCCCGGAAGCGGCGGTGAGGATGAACGTGCCGGCCACTCAAATCGCCCTGGTGATCGAGGCCTCGAACGACGACCAGCTTACCTCCCGGCTCATTCCCGCCCTGGCCGGGCAGCCGCTGGGGGAGGTGGCCCGCCTCCCCACAGTGGCCGAGCACTTCCAGGAGCTCTACCGCCGCCACCAAAACTCCATAGAGGTCCTGCGGGAGAAGGCCGAGTACGACCGCGGCGTGGTCTACTTCGATCTCTCCGACTACCCCCTGGAGGGCTATAACAAGTTCATCCCCTACTATCTCTATCCCGACTGCGTTTACAGCGTGGGCATCAGCCGCACCTCCCAGCGCCTCAAGGTGGCCGTGGGCTCAAACCCCTGGAAGCAGCCCGAGAAGGAAAAGAACTTGGCCAGCCTCTGCGAGCGCTACGGGGGCGGCGGCCACGCCCGGGTGGCAGCCATCTCCTTCGACGCCTCCGAGTTCGAGCGCGCCCGCCGGGCGGGGCGTGAAATCGCCGAAGAGCTCCGCCGCTAGTTCGCCCCGCGCTTTCCCGTTCCTTTCAAGACGGCGAGGTCTTTGGGGAGCAGGTCCCGGCTGCGCAGGGGAGAGGGGAGCGGGCCGTCGGTGCTCATGGCAAAGCCGAGCGATTGCCCGCGGTCGAGCGCCCCGTGGGTGCTGGCAAGGTCCACGATACCCTGAAAGCTGCCGCTGCCGTAGAAGGTGCCGGGGCGGAGGCTCACCAGTAGGTCGGCGCGGTTGCGCACATGGTTCGTGGCCCACTGCCAGAGCCGGTAACCCGGGTCAGGGTAGCGGTGATCGGCGGTGGCGGCGAGCAGGTCTACATCCTTCACCCAGCCCGCGGCGTCCATTTTTCCTTCCTGCTTCAGGGTCGCCAAAACGCCCGCGAGCTCCAGCGGGTCGCCGCCCCGCGGCTGGTAGCGGAAGGCCGTGGCGTCCTGGTTCCAGGAGAGGCGGGCCTGGCCGCGAGCGCTCTCGATGGTTACCCCGCCGCCTCCGCCATAGACCACCAAATCCACTCCTTCCAGCTGCGTCAGGTCGCGAGCCAACTCTCCGTGCAAAGGAGGAAGTCGGAGGAACGGGGGACCCCAGTAAACGGCCAGGAACCCCACCAGGCCATAGGCAGGTACGACGATATCCTTTGAGCCTTCCAGGCGGTCGCGGAGCTGCCAGCCCCGCGACTCCAGAAACTCCCGCAGGGGGAGAGGGCGGCTGGGCTCGAGGCTGTTGCCGTGGTCGGAGAAAACGGTGAGGCGCAGCTTTCCGCCGGCGTCCAAGTAGAGCTCGCGCAGCAGAGAGTCGGCCTCGACGAGCAGCCGCCGCATGTCGGCGGCCGACCGGATGTGGTAGAGCGAGTCGCTCGAGGCAATGTGGGCGAGGAAAACTTTTTCGCCGGAGGCGAGGAACCGCCCGCGCAGCCGTCCCAGGTCGGCGCGGTAGCTCTTCTCCGGCAGCACGTAGGCGAGGCCTTTGAAGGGGCCGGGCATGTCGTAGTCGAGCACCCCCAGGTAGGGGACGTGCTGGCCGGTGAGGGTGGTGAGGGGGCCGCCGGCGAGCCGGTTCCGCCCGCGGTCGAAGTAGCGGTGCTCGTAGCCGGGGACTGGGCCGGCGTGGAAGGCGTCGGTCAAGGCGCTCTCGCTGTCGGAGGGAAAGGGGGAGATGAGGGGCACGGGACGGAAGAATTCCCGGAAGTAGCCTTCCTCCCACAGGGCCAGCATCTCTTCGTACGGGACGCCGTCGAGACAGAGAATCAGCCAGCGCGCCTCCGGGTCGTCGGGGCGCGGCCGGACGAAGCTGGAGATGTCGCCCCCCTCGGCGAGCACGGTATCTACGGTGCCGTCGGCGTCGGTGTCGGCGGTGATGGTGCGGTCCCCGGTGCCCGCCCGCAGGTAGGCGAAGCTCCGGCCGCTGCCGGGATGGGCTGGAGTCACGGCCACGCGCCGGTAGGCGACCGGAAGCGGCCGGCCCCAGGTGGTGATGCGCCAGGCCAGAGCAGCCCCCAGTCCTATGAGGCCCATGAGGATGCCGAGGAAAATCTTGGGGCGGCGTCGCACGGGAGAGTAGTAGAGCACAGGAGTGGCGCCGGCAGCCACAGGTGCTCGGGGGGCGTCTTGACCCCCGCCGCAGGCGGTTGCTAGAGTGGAAGTCCCGGGTGGGCCGCTAGCTCAATTGGTAGAGCAGCAGACTCTTAATCTGCGGGTTCCAGGTTCGAGTCCTGGGCGGCTCACCACCTCCGGCTACCCGTAAGACCCGGCTAGACCGCAGGCAGCGGGAGTTCGTGTGGTAGACTGCGCTCCCGAGACTCGCGGCCTGCATCGTGGCTCGGCGAATTTCAGCGGGGCGCAGACGGATGAAAAAGCCTGCGGCGATTCGGCGCCCACTTCTTGCCAGCCTGGTTCTCGCCGCCCTGGTTTGCTTGGTGGTCGCGAGCCTGGAGGGGCTGGGTTTTCTCGAGCCGCTCGAGTGGCAGGGCTACGACCTCCTAGTCTCCCGGAGCAGCCCGGCCAGCCCGCCGGCGGAGCTGGCGATTGTTGACTTTGACGATGCGACCGACCAGGCGCTCCACACTTTTCCCATCCCGCGGGCACTTCTGGCCGAGGTGGTGGAAAAGGTCGCTGTCGGCGAGCCAGCTCTCATCGGCCTCGATGTCCTGCTCGATGAGAAGCGCGCGCCGGCCGATGATGCCCGCCTGGCCGAGGCCCTAGGGCGCGCGGGGACTGTCGTTCTGGCCGAGCACTTCGGCTCCGACCAGCTCCCGGCCAGCCACCCTCTGCCCGAATTCCGCCAGCAAGCCTTCGACGTCGGCTTCGTCAACCTCCCCGTGGACGCGGACGGGTTCGTCCGCCGCATGTTCCTTTTTGTCCGCACCCCGGACTACCAGGGGCTGTCGTTTCCGGCCGTGCTGGCCAGCAACTTCCTGGGCCAGCCGCTGGCGCCGGGGCGCCCGGGAGCCGTTCGGCTGGGGTCACTCGAAATCCCCGTGCTGGGGGCGAACACCGCCCTGATTGGGGCCTGGAGTCTGCGCCCCGCCGCCCTGATCGTTCCGGTGCATCGGCTGCTCGCCGCGGGCTTTGACTCGGGAGTATTCAAGGGAAAGATCGTCTTGATTGGGCAGAGCAGCGCCAAGGGGAAGGACCTGTATGCCAATACCCCGGTCTTCCGCTTCCGGAAGCCCGCCGAGGGCCGGACTTTGCTCTCCGGCACGGAAATCCACGCCGCCGCGGTGGCCACCCTGTTGAAGGGGCGGACCGTTGCGGTGGGGAGAAGCGCGGGTTTGTGGGGGCTGAATTTTTTCCTGGCCTCCTTGGTCATCCTTCTGGTCGTCACGCTCCGGCCCCAGACCAGCCTGCCGGCGGGCGTCGCCGCCCTGCTCGGGACATATCTCCTCGCCCAAAGCCTCTTCACGGCGCAGCAGTTGTGGGTGCGGTTCGTTTCGACGGAGGCCTGCCTGCTGCTGGGGTTGCCGGCCGGGCTCGGCTACCGCTTCCTCGAGGAGCGCCGGCTGAAGGCTCATGCCGAGGCGGAACGGCGGGAGCTGATGAGCCTGTTCGAGCGTTACGTCTCGCCGGACGTGGCCGCGGAAATCTGGGAGCGGCGCGGGGAAATCGTTCTCTCCGGGCAGGAGAAGACCGCCGCCGTGCTGTTCTCCGACATCCGCAACTTCACCGCCCTGACGGCCGGGAAACCCTCCGCCGAGGTGCTCGCCTGGCTGAACGACTACTTCACCGCCATGAGCGAGGTCATCAAGCGCAACGGCGGCTTCCTCAACAAGTTCATCGGCGACGGCCTGCTGGTGGTTTTCGGCGTGCCCTTGAGCGATGGCAGCGGGGGCGATGCTCGCCGGGCCGTCCAGACCGCCCTGGAGATGCTCGAGCGGGTGAAGGAACTGAACACCCGGCAGGAAGCCAGCCGGCCCCGCCTCGAGATCGGCATCGGCATCCACAGCGGGCCGCTCACGGCCGGCAACGTCGGCGCCCGCGACCGCCTGGAGTACTCGGTGATCGGGGAAAGCGTCAACCTGGCCTCGCGTCTGGAAGCCTTGTGCAAGGAATTCCGAACCAGCATTGTCATCAGCCCGCAAGTGCGCGCGCTGGTCCAGGACCGCTTTGACTCGCCCTACCTGGGCGAGGCCGAGGTGCGCGGCTTCCCCGAAAAGATCTCCGTGTATACTGTCAGGAAAAAGAAGCCTGCGGAGGGAGGGCGATGAAAACTAGAAACCTGCTCGCAGCCGCGGTTGCCGCCCTGTTCCTTTTCTCTGTCGCTCACGCCCAGCAGAAGCAGCCGGCTCCGCCGCCTGCTCAGTCCTCCAAGAAAAGCCCGGAGAAGCCTAAGCGGCAGCGGGTGGTGACGGACTTGTCGGGATTCGACCTGCTCGAGCCGAAGAAGCTGAAGAGGCAGACCATGGTGGTGGGCGCAACCCGCGGCCTGCCCCGGCCCGTGGCCCTGGCCCCGCGGCTCGGCAAGGTCTACGCCGCCGACCCCGTGTTCGCCTGGAGCTACGAGGGCAAGGCGCACGAATTCCTCTTCGTGCTGTGGAATGACGCCAAAGAGGAGGTCTTCCGCGCCCAAGTCACCGGCAGCAGCTACCGCTATCCCTCGGAGGCTCCGAGTCTCCAGTCCGGGAAAACTTATTTCTGGACGGTGGAGGCGGTCTCGGCGCTGCTCGGGGCCAGCCCGTCCGCCCCGGTGGGTTTCCTGGTGGTTTCGCCGGAGCAACACAAAGAGATCGAACAGGCCCTGGCTCGAGCCGGCAGCGGCAACTCCTACGAGGCCAGCCGGGCCCGGGCCCGCGTTTTCACTGACCACCGCCTCTGGTACGACGCCCTGGCGGCTTACGCTGACTTGATCGCTCACCACCCCGGCCGGGCTGAGCTCTACGAAGAGCGCGGGACCATCTACGCCCAGCTCGAGGCTACTCAGGCCCTGGCCGACGCGGACTTTATCCGTGCCGAGGAATTGCAGCCTGGAGGCAAGACCCCGTAGGGCACCCGGTACTCCGCCGGGGGGCCTTTCTCGGCTCCTTCTTCCGCGCCCCTAGGGCCCATAACTTGCAGCCCGTGGTAGACTTGCTTGGTTCAACCGTCCCTGTGGTTAGGATGCTCCCCGGATCAGGGTCGAGGTTTCGCCCGATGGTCCCGAAGCTCTCCTCAGCGTTAAGGCCTCTCCTGTTGGCCCTCGCGGTTGCACTCTGCTTGGCGACGGCTTGGGCGCAGGATTGGGAGTCCTTGCGGCTCGAGTACAGGCAACTCTACCGCCAGGGACGCTACGCGGACGCCGCCCAGGCTGCTGAACGCGCGGTGCGGGCAGCCGAACGGGAGTTCGGGCCGGCCGACTCCAATTTGATGGACACGCTCAACGAGCTGGGGCTCATCTATCAGGTCCTGAAAAAGTACGACCGGGCGCTATCCCCGATCGAGCGGGCTCTCGCCATCTGCGAAAAAGCACACGGCCCCGAGAGCAAGGAGTACGCCGAAGTGCTCAACACCCTGGGCAAGAACTACCAGGGGCAGGAAAAATACGTGGAGGCCGAAGAAACCTACTTGAAGGCCTTGGCCATCTCCGAGCGGATCCTCCCCGCCAACGACCCTCAGCTGGGCATGCTCCTGAACAACCTCGGCAACCTCTATAGCGACCAGGACCGCTATGAGGAGGCCGAGCCCTACCTGGAGCGCAGCCTGGAGATCATCGAAGAGAAGGCCGGCCTGAACGACACCGATCTCGCTCATGTGCTGAACAATCTGGCCGTGGTGGAAAAGGAGTTGGGCAAGTACGACGAAGCCCTGATGCTCTACGAGCGCAGCCTGGGCATTTTCGAAAGAGGTCTGGGCGAGGACCACCCGCTGGTGGGGACGACCCTGGAAAACCTCGCCCTGCTTTACGACCGCAAGGGCTGGAAGGAGGAGGCCGAAGAAGCCCGCGCCCGCGCCCGGCGTATCCGCTCGGGCGGCCCCTAGGAGTCTTGGAGATTCCGAATTCTGAGGAGGAGATCGCCATGCGTCTTCGATGCCTGACCGTTCTCGGCTTGTGCCTTCTACTCTCCCTGTCTCTCGCCGCCCAGGAGCGGCGCGCCTTCGACCCCGGCGGCCCCGAAACTCTGGTGAAGGTCGGCCAGACCAGCCACAGCAAGCTGATGTCGGCCGAGGCCACCGGCACCAGCTTCTCCTTCACCA
>JACQTJ010000106.1 GCA_016210855.1 Acidobacteriota bacterium
GACGTCCTCGACCTGGACGTCAATGCGCAGTTCGGGCCCGGCCTGGAAGATGCTCCCCAGCACGACCGTGCCGGCCCCGGCTTCGCGGGCCACCTTGGACACCAGGCTTTTATCGAGAGCCTCGAGGTCGGCTTGGCCGATTTGCCGGGCCACCTCGCGGAGGCGCTGGCTGCTGATGACGTCGAGGCCGGGCGTCTGAGCCAGGCCGGTGAGGAGCATGTCGGGAATGCCGCGGGAGAGCCAGCGCGTTTGCTCGGAAGCGCCGGCACTCTCGAAAGGCAGGACAGCGATGGCGGGCCGACCGGCGGCTCCGATTCCTGCGCGCGCCCGCCGGGCGAGGATGAAGCGGGTTGCGGCGAAGCCCGCCAAGAGCACGACCAGGGCCCCGGCCAGGGCAAGCACTCGCCGGCGAGTCACCCGGCTCTGGACAGCCGGCCAGAGGGGCCGGCGGGGCTTCGGCCGGGCAGCGGGTGCCTCCTCGCTCACCGCGGCCACGTGAGCGGAATCCGACTCGCGTTTCAGGCGCTTGAGGTCGGCGCGCAGCTCGGCGGCGGACTGGTAGCGGAGCTCGCGGTCTTTCTCCAGGGCTTTGTTGATGACGCGCTCGAACTCAGCCGGCACCTCCGGGTTCAAGCGCACCGGGGCGGTGGGGGCGCGGTGCAGGATAGCGTCGAAGACGACAGCCGTGGTGGTGCCGGAGAAAGCCTGATGGGCGGTAGCCATTTCGTAGAGAACGGCGCCGAAGGAGAACAGGTCGGTGCGGGGGTCGAGTTCTTCGCCCCGGGCCTGCTCCGGGGACATATAGGCGATCGTGCCGACGGCCGTGCCCGGGCTGGTGAGGTGCTCGTCTTCGGTGGCGGCGGTGGCCGAAGCCGATACCTCAATCGGCTCGCCGATCCGTCGGCGCTGGGGGGCGAGCTTGGCGAGACCGAAGTCGAGAATCTTGGCGTGGCCGCGGCGGGTGAGGAAGATGTTGGCGGGCTTGATGTCGCGGTGGATGATGCCCTCCGCGTGCGCGGCGTCCAAGGCGTCGGCAATCTGGATGCCTATCTCCAGCAGGGTGTCGGTGTCGAGGGGACGGCCGGTGATGCGGTGCTTGAGGGTCTGGCCGTCGAGGAACTCCATAGCGATGAAGGGCTGGCCCTGATGGTCGTCAATCTCGTAAATGGTGCAGATGTGAGGGTGGTTCAGGGCGGAGGCGGCGCGGGCTTCGCGCTGGAAGCGCTCCACGGCCTGACGGTCGCGGCAAAACTCTTCGGGGAGAAACTTCAGGGCCACGGGGCGGCCGAGCTTGGTGTCTTCGGCCTTGTAGACGACACCCATGCCGCCGCCCCCGAGCTTCTCGAGGACGCGGTAGTGCGAAATGGTCTGGCCAATCACGGCGGAAGGGACGCCCCTTCTGGGGGCATCCTAGACCGCCCCTGGGGGCAAGTCAATGCGAAGCCTGTGGGGCGTGGTTTAGGTCTAAGGAGGCTTCGCCGCAAGAGGAGGGGCGGGGGCGGGCACACCTCGAAGGCGAGGTCCTCGGCTGTGGCCCCTTCTGAGAGGAGCTTTAGGGGCGGATTTTGTGTGCAAATCTTTGCGTTTCTGCCCAGTACGAAGATACTAGTAGTACTCCTACCTAATTCCTATTGACCCGAGAAGAGGGGGTTGGTAGCGTCAAAGCCAGGGGAGAGTCCGAGGCTGGGAAGCCAGCCGGGACGCGGCAAGCTACCATGATCGAAGCAGGGACACGGATCCAAATCGTCCAGCACACCACGGCGCGGGTGCGGGAGTTGGCGGGCACGCCTTATGCCCTGCGCGCCGTTAGCGAGATCGAATTAAGCGTGACGCGGCTGGTGGAGGCGTTGAGCGATGCGCTCGGCGGGCAGTGGGACGGGCTCAAGATGGTGGCCCGCCAGATTGCGGTGCTGCGAGCCAGCCAGGGCTTTCGGTTTTCCGAGGTGATGCGGGCTTACAACGTATTCCGGGACACCACCAAGCAATACGTCAGCCCGGAGCAGATGGCAGGGATTGACGACGCACTGACCTCGATGCTGGTGGTGCTGAGCCAGGCCTTCGAAGAAGCCCAGACCAAGGCCGGCTACATGAGAATCTTGGACGCGCTAGCCATGGCGCTGGACGCCAAGGAACACTACACCGGCTCCCACTGCGGTTCCGTGCAGTCCATCGCCGAGCGGCTGGCTGGTTGGCTCGGGGTGGAGATCGACCAGGCCGGGCGGTTCCACGACATCGGGAAGATCTACGTTCCCGACCAGATTTTGACGAAGCCGGGGCCGCTGGACCCCGCGGAACGGGTGCTCATGCGGCAGCACCCTTACTATTCCTTCAAGATCCTGAGCCCGGTGTCCGACCAACTGGCCTCCATCACCCTGCGGCACCACGAGCGGCCGGACGGGAAGGGGTATCCGTTGGGCGAGATTGCGCCGCCGCTGGAGGCGAACGTGGTGGCGGCGGCCGACACTCTGCATGCCGTCATCAGCCACCGGTGTTACCAGCAGGGCCGCAGCCAGGAAGAAGCCTTGCAGGTGATTCGGGCGGCGCGCGGAACACAGTTCCTGCCCGCCACGGTGGAGGCCGTGGAAAAGCTCTTCCCGCAGATGCTTGAGGAGGTCGCGCCTGTCTGAGCGGGTCGCTCGCGGCCTGACGTGTTGGCGTTTCCGTTTCGAGCCCGCTTAGGGTAAATCCTGCCGCCGACCTGCCTATTGATTCTTTTGCACCGTTTGGCGAGACGGTTTGGGCACCTGCCAGAGGATGCCCGAGTCGTCAGCGTTGTGGGGGTAGTAGCGCTGCGAGCGCTGCCCGCTGGGCCGCAGGACGATGTCGACGCGGCGGTTGTGGGCCAGCCAGTCGGCCTGGCGGCTGCGCAGGCGGACGCGCGGGACCGGGTTGGGGTTCGACTTTTCGAGCTCTTCGACCGCGGAGCGCTCCAGGTTCTGGTCTTCGCCAAAGCTCTGGGTCTCAATCTGCGCGGCGGGGAGGCCGGCGTCCACCAGGAACTGCTTGACCAGGGCGGCGCGACGCTCCGACAGCGCCCGGTTGTAGTCGCGGGAGCGGCGCTCATCGGCGTGGGCTTCGAGCAGGAGGCGGGCGGCGGGGTCGAACTCGAGATAGTTCTTGAAGCCCTCGGCGAGCAAGGAAAGAGCCCGGCGCTGGCTCCGCAGGAGGCCGAGGCTGGGGTCGCCCGGGTCGGGGTAGTCGGTCGGATAGAAGATGCTGGCCAGCACGACCTCGGGCACGCCCTCGATGGACCCGGTGATGCGGACCGGGGCGGTGCGGGTCTCGCGACCACCGCAGGTGTTGGTGGCGGAGAGGGTGAAGGTCAGGGTCTCATCCACCGAGCCGGCCGAAGCCTGCCGGGGCACAGGCTGGACGCTGCGGCTGCCGCTGGCGCTGACCATACCGAGCGGGTCGAGGTTGATGTCGGTGGCGTTCGCGGTGGACCAGGTGAGGGTGGTGGCGGAGTGCTCGACGATTTTGTTGCCGACGCGCCGGTAGCGAACCGCGCTCGGGCTGGCGCTCAAGGCCGCCGTGGTCGCAGTGTTGACGCCGACCGTAGTGGTGGCGGTGGCGCGGGTGCCGGGGCCGGCGGCGACCAGATGATAAGTGGTCGTGGCCCGGGGGGAGACGAGCTGCTCGCCCGCACGGGCCACCTGGTTGTTCTCGAGGAAGACTTCATCGGCGTCCGAGGCGGCCCAGGAAAGGCGCGAGCTTTCGCCGCAGTTGATCTGGGCGGGGTTGGCCGCAAAGCTCGCAATCAGCACCGGGACCACGGCCACGGTGGCGCTGGCGAGGCCGGCCCGGAAGCGGGGCACGGCACCGAGGCGGGCGCCGCGCGACCAGTTGGTGGTCTTCTGGGAGGCGCGACCAGCGTCCAGGATGACGCGCTGGTTGGCTTCGACGGTGACCGAACCCGACCAGATTTCACTGCCGTCGCGGAGGAGGGTGAGGGTGTGGGTGCCGGGACGGACGAGCAGCTCCTGTTTCCAGAGCCAGTCGTGGTTGAACTCATCGCCGTGGCCGACGAAGTAGTCGGGGGTCTTGCCGTTGAGCAGCACAGCGGCGCGGTTGGCGTTTTCAATCTGGATGCGGCCCCACGGACCGGAGGGGTTCGGGCCGCCGACCGGCTCCAAGGTGACGCGGTGCTCGGTGGTCTGGCCGGCGGTGAGGGTGACGGTCTGGACGTCGGGCTTATAGCCGTAGTTGTAGACGCCCACTTCGTGGCGGCCGGCTGGCAGGCTGACGCTGCGACCCCCGTCGCCCACCGCCTTGCCGTCAATGAAGACGTAAGCCTGCTTGGGGGTGAGGCGGAGCTTGAGCTTGGCGTCCTGGGCGGCGGCGGGGCCGGCCAGCCCGGCAATCAGAAGAACCGCGGCGATAAGGACGATGGGGCGAGGCGTATGCATGAAGCGATCTCCTTCTTGTGGGGCCGAATAAACCGAGGGAGCCTACCCAGCGGTTGCTCGAAACACAAACAACAGTATAGCCGGTGGGAGCCGAAAAAGTCAACGAAAAGGGGGGGCACAGATTGAACTGGATTGAGTCCGGTGCTAGAATCCGCGCCATTCTCTGCGAGGGGGAGGTTCCTATGCGTCGACTGCTGGGGATGCTTGTGGCGGGAGCGTTTCTGCTGAGTGCCGCGAGCCTGGCCGCGCAGTTCCCCGGGATCAAGAAAAAGAAAGAAGAGAAGCCGGCGGCCACGTCGGAGTCGAAGTCCGAGTCGAAGGAGGCCATCTCCTCTGACACCATGACGGCGGTGGCGTGGGCCGACAACAGCATTAGCTTCGAGGTGCCCACCAACTGGGACAAATTGATGTTAGAGCGGGACATCGCCTCCTACATGCTGATGCCGGCTACGGACGGCGCTGGAATCAGTCTCAACATTTCGCGGATGGGGAAAGACTTCCCCGCCGCCCAGAGCATGAAGGCCAACCGGGACGACGCCGCCAAGAAGAAGAGCAACGGTCAAGTGACCGAGGTCGCGGACGTGACCGCCGGCAAGGTAAAGGGCGTGATGTACATCGAAGCCGCGCCGGCGAGCGGCGACGACGTGCGGCGGATGACCTGGATCGGGTTCCAGAAGAAGAACGGTTGGAACCAGGTGACGGTGCACCTGTCGGCGAAGGGGAGCGCGTTCGCCAAGCACGAGCCAGCGTTCCGGAAGGTGCTGGCGACGCTCAAGGTGGAGAGCGAGTAGGGCGCGGGGACTGCATTTCTTCGCCGTTAATTGCCAGGAGCAGGTCACCGGGCTGTATCCCTGCGGCATGGGCCGGACCCCCTTCGTGGACGTCGAGGAACATCCATCTCTCGCCGTCGGTTGTCTGGCAACGCTGGAAGGTGGCATTGATGGCAAAACGGGCGGGAATCCTGCGGGCACTCTGATGGAAGAAGCCTGTATGGCTTGTCTTCAGTTGCGAAACAAGCTCGTGCATTTCCTTCTCAAATTCCTCCGGGCTTCGACTACGGAGTCCCAGTCCACACCATTAAGTTTCGGATTGAAGTGTCTCGTTTCGACAAGACGGCACACCTTCTTGAAAATGGCTTCC
>JACQTJ010000109.1 GCA_016210855.1 Acidobacteriota bacterium
AAGCAGGCTCAGGATTTCGAGCGACTCCGGCTTCGGCGCCGAGGCCGACTCCGCCGGGGCTGCCGGCACCGGGGCGGTCGGCGCCTGCGGTTTCTCCGTCTGGGACGGCCCGCCGCAGCCTGTCCCGGCCAGCAGGCCGGCGAGCAGGCCGGCCAGCCACCACCCTATCGCTTTCCGCTCCCTCATCGCGCTCCCCTCAGGGCAACCAGGTCCAAGCCTTCCGCCAGGCCCAACGCATCGGACTTCGCAACACCACATACCCCACCGGGTACCAGCCCCCAATGGGCCAGCCGCCGGCGGCGCTGATCTTGCCCTGGCCAGCCATGCCGGCCCGGGCCCTGCCCTCCGGGTTTGAAAAGACCGCCCGCACCACGAAGAACTGCTGGGCTTCAGCCGAAATCGTCTGGGCCCCCACCCGCTCGACTGCACCCTCAAAGGTGTGCGTAGGAAAAGTGTTCAGCTTCAGGGCCACCCGGCTGCCCGGCTGAACCAGGTCCACTTGGGCTTCGGGAACGTTCAACTCGGCGGCCATCTTTTCGTTGTTCACCAGCTCGCAAAAGGTGTCCCCTGGCTCCAAAAGCTGCCCGACCTTTTCCTCGACCTTGGGGGTGACGACGATGCCGGCGATGGACGAGCGGAGCGACGCTTTCTCCACCCTTTCGCGGTAGAGGGCCACTTCGGCCTCGTGCATTTGCATCTCGAGCCGGGCTTGGGTGGCGGCGCCCAGGTCGCGCCGGCCTTCGGCTTCGGCCAGTTGGCTGCGCGCCTGGGCCAAGCTGGCCAGGGCCCGCTCCAGGCGGACGCGGTCGTCACCGGATTGGAGCTCGGCGAGCACCGCCCCGGCTTCGACCCGGTCGCCTTCGCGCACCAAGATCCGCTTGATAACGCCCTCCACCTCGGCGCTTACCGCCCGCCGCTCGGCCGGCACCACGGTGGCGGTAGCGCCAATGCGCATCGGCCACTGCACAAGCAGCAGCACCAGGGCGGCCAGGCCCACCTTCCAGCCCCCCTCCAGCCAGCGGGCGTAGGGGATGGCCATAAGCTTCTGCTTCTTCTCCATCAGGGGCTGCCAGAAGCTGACGAGCGGCACCTCCTGGTAGAGCCGGGCGTTGCGGATGGCCACGGTGGCCTGGCTGGCCAGGATACTCAGCACCTCGAGGTGGTTTTCGGAGAGGAATTCGGCGTCGCCGCTCAGCAGGGCCAGCACCGCGACCGTTCCCTGGTCGTCCCGCAGCGGCACGGCGTAGAAGCCGTTGTGGCCGTGGGCGTCGAGAAAGCCCCTCAGGCGGGGGTGCCCTTCCTCGGGGCTGACCTTCCAGCCCTCGTCGTAGTTATCGGCCGAGACCGGGTCGGCCTGTGTGGCCACCCACTCCATGAGCTCCCGCAGCTGGTCCATCTCCCGGGTCTTCGGCACCTCAGCCTCGCCCGAGACCGCCCCCAGGATGAAGCGGTTGCGGTCGAAGAGCCCAATGGCGCAGCGGTCGAAGGGGAGGACGGTGGCGGCCTGGTGGACGACAGTGGTGAGGATGTGGTCGAGGTCGAGTGTGGAGGTGATCTCCTTGCTGATGGCCAGCAGGGCGTCGAGCTCGCGCACCTTGCGCTCGGCGGCCAGCCGGTTGGCGTTGTTCAAAGCGATGGAGGCCATCTCGCTGATGCTGGTGAGGAAGAAGAGGTCATCTTCGTCATAGGCCCCGCCGTCCTGCTTGTTCACCACTTCGACCACGCCGATGATTTCTTCCTCTTTCAGCAGGGGCGCGGCCATCAGCGTGGCGAGCGGGAACTCCGGGCTGCGCTGCTGGCGGAACGCCAGGAGTTCCGCTTCCCCCTGGACGTCAGCAATGAGCCGGGGCTGGCCCTGCTGGGCTACCTGACCGAGGAGGCCTCCGCCCAGCGGGCAGCGGTCGTCGACGTCGGTGGTGGGGTCGTCGCCGACCTGCTGGGCGAAGTAGAGGTCGTTATTCTCGGCGTCCACCAGCCACAGGTTGCAGGCCTGGGCGCCCAGGATGTCGCGAATCTTGTCGGCCACGACCGGCAAGAGCTCGGTCAACTCCAGGGTGGAGTTGAAGACGCGGCCGATGTCGTAGAGGGCGGTGAGGCGGTCAATAGTGGCCAGGTTCGCCTGTTTTTCCTTTTCCAGAACGCGCCGGGCCTCCAGGGCCGGGCCGGTGAGGCGCAGGGCTTCTTCGAGCAGGACGGCGTCGTCGCCGCTGAATTCGCCGCTGCGCTTGTTCAAGACTTCCACCACGCCCACCGTGCCGGTGGCGGCCAGCAGCGGTGCGTACACCGCGGACTTCACCCGCTCGCGGTCGTTCTCATCGAGGTGAACGAGGGCGTCGCGGTCAATCTCCTTGCCGCCTAACCGCCGGGCCCGGGTGGCCTCCAGCATCTCGGCGAGAATGCCTTCGGTGACCGGCTCCGGCGTCGGCTCGAAGCCGGCGCCCGCTTCCGTCCAGCGGGCTCGGCAGGTGAGTGCGTCACCGCTCTCGGTGAGCGACCACACCTGCACGCTCCGGGCGCCCAGGCGGGCGCCCAGGTGGGCGGCGAGCGCCTTCAGCAGGGAATCGAGGTCGGGGCAGGTGTGATAGGCAGTGGCCAACTCGAAGAGAGTGGAGGAATGTTCCATCGGATGACGGGGCAGAGAGAAAGCCCGGCTTGCCTACCCGCCTGCGTGGAAAAACTGCTTTGAATCCACCCCGATGCCCCGAAGGCTAACAAATGGGTAGAGGGGTGTCAAGCGAACCCCCGGCTGTGGTTTCACTTGATTTGGGCGCCCAGTTGCGGTAGGTTGGCAGCCTCTCGTTTCCCCCGGAAGCGGTAGGCGCACTGGCGTTCCCGGCATCGAGGCAGACGTGACCATCAACCTTCGCAAGACAGGCAAGGCCACCATCCTCGACCTCGCCGGCCCCCTGAAGATGGGCGAGGCAGTCGAAGCCTTCCGCGAAAAGGTCGAAGAGCTGATGGAGTCCGGCACGAAGAACCTGGCCATAAACCTGGCCGGGGTGCCCGAGATGGATAGCTCCGGGATCGGAGCCCTGGTGCGGGCCTTCAGCGCCATCAAGCAGGGCGGGGGCAAGTGCAAGTTTTTCGCGCCCCCCAAGCGGGTGAAGCAGACCCTGAAGATGGTCCGGCTCGACACCGTGCTCGACCTCGCCGAGAACGAAGAGGCCGCCCTGGC
>JACQTJ010000110.1 GCA_016210855.1 Acidobacteriota bacterium
ATCGCCTTCGACCTGCTCCCGCCTCTGCCCGAAGAGGAGCAGCAGCGCCTGCGCAGCAAGAAGGAGCGTCGCGCCGCCCAGTGTCGTCGCGCGCTTCGAGCCCTTGAGGGGTGGGCGCAGGCCAAGGGCCTTTTCCCTGTGGTTCCGTGTGAATCCGTGGTTTCATCTCCCTGATGCGGCCGGCGATGGAGAAGTTCCTGGCGTTCCTGCGCGACCAGCGCAACGCCTCCCCCCACACACTCCGGAACTACCGGAGCGACCTCGAGCAGTTCCGAAGCTACCTCGCCATCCCCGACCGCAGGGGCCGGGTGCGGGAGCCTCGCCTGGAGGAGGTCGACCACCTGGTGATCCGCGAATACCTGGGCGACCTTTACAGCCGCAACCGGCAAAAGACTTCGGTGGCCCGGAAACTCGCCGCCCTGCGCTCCTTCTTCAAGTTCTGCGTTCGGGAGGGCCTGCTCCGGGAGAACCCGGCGCGCCTGGTGCGCAGCCCGCGACTGCCGCAGCGGCTTCCGAGCGTGCTGACGGCCGAGCAGGTGAACCGCTTCCTGGACGCGCTGGCCGAGTCCTCCGAGAGGGCACCGCGCGGAAGACGGCGCGACCACCAGGCCCGGCGCCAGCTCCGCCGCGACCGCGCCCTGCTCGAGCTGCTCTACGCCTCCGGGCTGCGGGCCAGCGAGCTGGTGGGGCTGAATCTCGCCGACGTTAACCGCAAAGACCAGATGCTGCGGGTGCGCGGCAAGGGCCGCAAGGAGCGCCTGGTGCCCTTCGGCACCAAGGCCGCGGCCGCGCTCGAGCGCTGGCTCGAAGCCCGCGAGGAGATTCTCACCCAGGTGCCCAGGGACAAATGCGACACGGAGGCAGTGTTCGTGAACGTCCGGGGCGGGCGGCTCACGGCGCACGCCCTCGGCCAGCTGGTCAAAAAATACAGCAAGCTTTTCGACCCCAACTGGGACCTGCACCCGCACGCCCTGCGGCACGCCTTCGCCACCCACCTGCTCAGCGAAGGGGCCGACCTGCGCGCCATCCAGGAGCTGCTCGGCCACCGCTCGCTCTCCACCACCCAGAAGTACACCGCCGTCTCCATCCGGCAATTGATGGAGGTCTACGACAAAGCTCACCCCCGGGCGTAGCTGAGCAACTTTTCCCCCGCCGACGGGTTGAACTGAAACAGAGCGTCGGGCCGCAGGCCCGAGGAGGAAGCCGTTGATGCGCAGGACGTTGCGTTCACTCCTGGTCTTCGAGCTGCTGATGCTGTTGGCGGTCCCTGCTTACCCGACCCCGGCGGCCGCCAAGAAAGCGCAGGTTAGCGTTCCCGATACCGGCCTGACCGAAGAGCAGAAGATCGTCCATCTCTTGAACCGCATCGGCTACGGGCCGCGGCCGGGCGACCTCGAGCGGGTCAGGCAGATGGGCGTTGCGGCGTACCTCGAGCAGCAGCTCAATCCGGAGACCATTCTCGATCAGGAGGTCGAAAGGCGCCTGGCCGGGTTCAAGACCCTGCAGATGGATTCCTTCCAGCTGCTGGCCGCCTACCCGCCACCGCAACTGCTGCGGGGAATCGAGCAGCGGCTCGGTCCTCAGCTGGGGATGGACCCGGACGCCGCCGGGGCAATGTTTCCCGAGCTCGAACGCTTCCGCGAGCGCCAGGAGCGCCGGGCGCAATCGGCCGAAGGCCAGTCGGAGGCAACAAAGGGCGACGACCCTGTGACTCGTGAGCTCGGTCGGCGCGAGCGGCTCTCGCCCGAAGAACGGATGCGGGAGGCGATGTCGAGTCCGGCGCGGATTGTGATCGAACTCTCCCAGGCCAAGCTCTTGCGGGCCATCTACAGCGAGCGGCAGCTCGCGGAAGTGATGACCGATTTCTGGTTCAATCACTTCAACGTCTTCGTCGGCAAAGGCGCCGACCGCTGGCTGACCACGAGCTACGAGCAGGAGGCCATCCGCCTGCACGCCTTGGGGAAGTTCCGCGACCTGCTGGGGGCCACCGCCCAGCACCCGGCGATGCTCTTCTACCTCGACAACTGGCTGAGCGCCGACCCCAAGGCCGACTACGACCAGCGCGAGCTGCGCCGGCGCTACTTTGCGTACCTGCAAGGGCAGGGGATGCAGCCCGGCGCGCTGCTGCTCGAGGTTTTCCGCCAGCGCGGCCTCGACACCAGCCGGGTTGAACAATACCTCGAACGACAAATGGACCGGATGGAAGCAATGGACAATCCGCGCCGAGGCCGTTTCACCCGGCGTCGGCCGGACGACCAGCGTCGCCCGCAGGCGCCACAGCAGCAGCGCCGGGGCCTGAACGAAAACTATGCCCGGGAGCTGCTCGAGCTCCACACCCTGGGCGTGGAC
>JACQTJ010000111.1 GCA_016210855.1 Acidobacteriota bacterium
CGCCTGAAGGATGTGGTTGAAATCTTCCAGGGGCCATTTGATGACGGTCCCGAGATTCCCTCGGCGCCGGGATTCCCCGCGGCGTGGGAAAGCTTGTGTGCGTCCACGCGGGAGGCATTGGAAAGACTCACCTTGGCTGACCTGCTTCCGCTGGCGTCGCGGCAAGAGCCATCCCGTCCCCTTACCCCCGAGCGCGGCATTGACCACGGGCAGCCCGGAACCTCTCTCACCAAGGAGAGATCTCAATGAAGGCTCTTCTACTCGAGCAGCCGGGAAAAGCCACGCTGCGGGAGGTGGCGCTGCCGCAGGCGGCTCCCGGAGAAGTTCTGGTCAAGGTGGCTGCTTGCGGCATTTGCCATACCGACCTGCACTACATTGACCACGGCGTCCCCACCTTCAAGATCCCCGTAATCCTGGGCCACGAAGTTTCTGGAACGATCGCCGGGCTCGGGCCCGGCGTCACCCGCTTCCGCGAAGGCGACCGGGTGCTGCTGCCGGCAGTCTTTACTTGCGGCAACTGCCGCGCCTGCCGCACCGGGCGGGAAAACATCTGCGAGCACATGAAGATGCTCGGAAACCACCTCGACGGCGCTTACGCCGAGTACCTAGTGGCGCCCGCCCGAGACTGCTTTACCCTGCCCAGCGAGATTCCGCTGGCCGAGGCCTGCCTGATCGGCGACGCCATGTCCACCCCCTACCACGCCGTCAAGCACCGGGCCCGGGTGCGGGTGGGCGAGACGGTGGCTGTCTTCGGCTGTGGCGGAGTCGGGATCAACGCCGTTCAGTTTGCCGCCCTGGCCGGCGGCCATGTGATCGCCGTCGACCTTGACGACCGCAAGCTCGATTGGGCCCGGCAGTTCGGCGCCCGTGACACCGTGAACGCTCGGGGGGCCGAGCGCGTGGACAAGGAGCTGAAGAAGCGCACCGGCGGTGGGGTGGACGTTGCCCTGGAAGTGATCGGCAAGCCGGAGACCCTTCGCGCCGCCTATGACTCGCTGCGGCCGGGGGGCCGGTTGTGCGTCATCGGCTACAGCCCCGAGCCGGTCACGCTCCCCTTTTCCAAGATGATGTTTTTTGAGCTTGAAGTCCGGGGCAGCCTGGGCTGCCGCCCCGGCGACTACCCGGAGCTGATCGAGCTGGTGCGCACACGACGGGTAAAGCTTGAGCCGCTCGTCACCGGACGCTATTCGCTCGAAGAAATCTTCAACGGACTCGAGGCGGTGCGCCGCGGCGAAGGCCTGCGGGGCATTGTGTTGCCGGACCAGCGCGCCGCTTGAGGGGGTCACCGTGCGCTACTTCCAGAGCCAACCTGCCGACAAGCTTCCGTTCCAATTCCTCCAGTACTGCAAGTGCGATTCGGTGGCCCGCATCACCTTGAACCGCCCTGAGGTCTACAACGCCTACAACACTCCGTGCTTGATTGAGCTGCGCGAAGCTTTCCAGGACGCCGCCTTCGACGACGCGGTCGGCGTCATTGTCCTCACCGGTGCCGGCGACCAGGCCTTCTGCACGGGCGGCGACGTCAAGGAATACGCTGAAGTCTACACCCGCACCCCGCGCGACTACTGGAAGTACATGACTTGCTTTCAGGAGGCCCTGGACGCCATCCGCAACACCGGCAAGCCCGTAATCGCCCGCATCAACGGAATGGTGGTCGGCGGCGGCAACGAGTTGAACCTGGCCTGCGACTTGGCCGTCGCCGCCGACCATGCCGTCTTCCGCCAGGTGGGCACCCGGGTGGGCTCGGTGGCCGCCGGGGGCGCCACCCAGTGGCTGCCCATCACCATCGGCGACCGCCGGGCCCGGGAGATGCTGTTTCTCTGCGAGGCCATCCCCGCCGCCAAGGCATTGGACTGGGGCCTGGTGAACCAGGTGGTGCCCACGGCCGAGCTCGACGCCGCCGTCAACGCCCTGGCGCAGAAGCTGCTGGACACGTTCCCGGAGTGCCTGCGCTACACCAAACAACAGGTCAACTTCTGGAAGGACTTCTCCTGGCACCTCTCCATCGGGCATGCCCGCGACTGGCTGACCCTCCACTTCACCGACACCGAGCCCTACGAAGGCATGACCGCCTTCGTCGAGAAACGCCCGCCTGACTACCGCGGCCTGCGGCGTCACGCCGCCGAGGGCGGCTCCAGCGAATTCCTCTTTGGCCCCCCCGTCAAGTCTTGTTCCCGGTGCGGGGCCAGGGGTCTGCCGGAACACTTCAAGCACTGCGGACTGTGCGGAGCGGCGCTGGAGTCCTGAATGGCGCGCGTGGTGCTCATCACCGGCGGGATGTCGGGCATCGGGCTGGCCACGGCCGAAGTGTTCCAGCGAGCAGGAAACCGTGTCTTTGTCGTTGACCAACAGGAAACGCCGGAGGGAAAGCGGTTGGTGCGGATGGGCATGGGCTGTTTCTTTGCCGCCGATGTCCGCGACTCGGAGGCGGCGCGGGGGATCGTGGATGAGATCATGACCACGGCCGGACGTCTGGATGTCCTCATCAACAATGCCGGCATCAGCCGCGATCACGTGCTCTGGAAGATAAGCGACGCCGACTGGGAAGACGTGCTGGATACTAACCTGAAAGGCGCCTTCAACTACTTGCGCGCCACCGCTGTCCACCTGCGCCGGCAGAAGAGCGGCAAGGTGGTGAACGTTAGCTCCATCAATGCCCTGCGCGGCAAGGCCGGGCTGGCCAACTACGCCGCGGCCAAGGCCGGTTTGGTTGCTTTGACGCGGGTGGCGGCGCGCGAGCTGGGCCCGGCCAACGTGAACGTGAACGCGGTGGCCCCTGGAATGGTCAAGACCCCTCTCACCGAACGCCTGTCCGCGGACGTGCTAGAACAGGCCGTCTGCGAGTCCGCCCTGGGACGCCTGGGGGAGCCCGGCGAGGTCGCGGACGTCATCTTCTTCCTCTGCTCCGAGCAGGCCCGGCACATGACCGGCCAAGTGATTGTGGTGGACGGCGGACAGACGGCTTGAGAGGCGAAGCTCATGGAACCCCTCAACTTTTTCTGGGAAGAAGCCAAGAGCTGGGACGAGCTGGTCGAGAAGTGCCGCACTCTTTGGCTCGACCCCGCCGGCTCCACCGTGCGCGCCTGGAAGCAGCAGCATCCGGGGGAGAAAGCCATCGGCTGCTTCCCTGTTTACACCCCGCAGGAGTTGCTTGTCGCGGCGGGCTGTCTGCCCGTGAGCCTGTTCGGCGGCCGCGGGCAGGTGGAGATTGACCACGCCGACTCCCACATCCAGTCCTTCGTCTGCTCGATCGCCCGCAGCACCCTCGAGCTCGGGCTGGCCGGCCACATCGACTGGCTGGACGGTTTCGTGGTTCCTTCCATTTGCGACGTGGCCCGCAACCTCTCCGGCATCTGGCAGCACAACTTCCCGAAGGGGTTCGTCCTCTACCTCCACCTGCCCCAGAACGTGGATTCCGCGGCGGCCGGGACCTATTACCGCGGCGAGCTCGAGCGCCTGCGCGACAGCCTGGCGACGCTCACCGGCCGGCCCGTTTCCGACGAGGCGGTGCGGAGGGCTATCCGTGTCTACAACCGCAACCGCGCCCTGCTCGCCGAGCTCTTCGAGCGGCGGGCGGCCCGGCCCGCACAGTGGCCCGTGGTTCACGTCTATGCCCTGGCGGCCGCCGGTAACCTTCTGCCGCGCCAGGAGCACAATCGGCTGCTCGAGCGGGCGCTGGTCTTGGGCGATGCCAACCTCTGCCCGCAGCGCGACGTGGTGCGCGTAGCGCTCCGCGGGGCTTTCTGCGAGCAGCCTCCGCTTGAGCTGCTCGAAGTGCTCGAAGAAGCCGGGTGCGCCGTCGTGGACGACGACCTGCAGATTGGGGCCCGCTTCTTCCTGGCGCCCGTGGCCGAGGCGGGCGACCCGCTGATGGCTCTGGCTGACGCCTACCGACACCGGACAGTCCTGACTCCGGTCAACAACCCCGGCCGACGCTCCCGCTCGGACGATCTCCTGCGCCGCTGCCAGGAAAAGGCTCTCCAGGGCATCATCTTCGCCAGTCCCAAATTTTGCGAGCCAGCTCTCTATGATTCTGTGTTGCTGAAGCGGGCCCTGGAAGGGGCCGGGCTGCCTGTGCTGGAGTTCGAGTACGAAGAGAAAATGACCGTCTTCGAGACCGTGCGCATGCAGGCGGAGACGTTTGTCGAATCCATTCTTTTCTTTTCCGAGAGGTAGCGATGACCTCCAGCTATCAGCATCAGGGCACCGGCCGCGACTACCAGAAGAACTTGCTGGGCGCTTGGTACCGGCGCCTAGAGAACGCCCCGCGGGACGGCACCCCGGTTGCCTATCTCTTCATCAGCGGCAACATCGGAGAGCTGCTGCGCAGCTTCGGCTTCGAGCTGCTCTTCCCGGAAGTCAACGCGCTGCAGTGCGGCATCAAGAAAGTGTCCGGGGGGATGATCCTCAAGGCGGAAGACCTGGGGTACTCGTCTGACGTCTGCGGCTACGTCAAGAACGACATCGGCCTGGCCGCCACCGGCAACCGCGGCCCCTTCGGCGCCCTGCCCAAGCCCGACCTGCTGGTCTGCACCTACTCGGGCTGCAATACCTACATCAAGTGGTTCGAGGCCCTGGCCGAGCTCTACGGGGCCCGGCTCTTCCTGCTCGACGTCCCCTACCGCCGCACCGGCGAGACCCAGCGCCAGGAAGACCTCGACTACGTGGTGGCGCAGCTAGAACAACTAGCGGCGGTCTGTGCCGAAATCACCAGCCGGCCCTACGACCCCGACCGCCTCAGCCAGTCGCTGGCTCACTCGCGCGCTGCCGAAGACCTCTGGGTGCGCATCCTTGAGTCCGCCCGACACCGCCCCTCGCCCTTCGACGCCTTCTTTGAAGCGGTCTTCTTCATGGCTCCCATCTACGTGCTGCGGGGCACCCGCGAATGCGTGGACTACTACGAAGCTGCCTGGAAGGAAATCGAAGAGCGGCTTCGGTACCGCATCGGCCCGGTAAGTGAAGAGCGCTTCCGGGTGGTGATCGAAGGGCCCCCGCCCTGGCCCCACTTTCGGAATTTCTGGGAGCTGTTCAAGCGCTGGGGCGTCTGCTGCGTGGCCTCCACCTACTCAAAAGTGGGCGGCATCTGGGACTTTGGGCTGCGCCACGACCCCGCCCGGCCGCTCGAAAGCCTGGCCGAGTACGCCGTGAACTGTTACACGAACTGGGACTGGACGCTGCGGCGCCAGATGCTCGACCGGTACGCCGCCACCTACCAGGCCGACGCCCTGGTGATTCACTCGGTGAAAAGCTGCCGGGCTTTTTCCGTGGGCCAGGCCGACGTGCGCGAATACTTCACCAAGACCCGCGGCTTGCCGACACTCTTCGTCGAATCCGACCTGGCCGACCCGCGCTATTTCGCCGAGGCCCAAATCCGCAACCGTCTCGACGCCTTCTTCGAGGCTCTCGAACACCGCCGCCTGGCCGCGCACCGGCCCGAGGCCGCCAGGCCGGGGGCCTAGGAGGAACCCTATGTTGGTCGCCGGAGTTGACATCGGCTCAACCGCCACCAAGGCAGCCATCCTGGACGAGAACAAGCAGGTGCGGGCCCTGAGCCTGGTGGACACCGGGGCCAATGTGGTCCGGGCTGCCGAGCGGGCGTTCCAAGAAGCCCTGCGCCGGACCGGGCTGGAGGCGTGGGACGTGACTTTCACCGTCGGCACCGGCTACGGCCGCTACCGCCTCCCCTTCGGCGACCTCCAGGTGACCGAAATCAGTTGCCACACCAAAGGGGCTTGCTTTCTCTTCCCCCGCACCCGGACCATCTTGGACATCGGCGGACAGGACACCAAGGCCATTCGGGTCAACGAGCGCGCCGAAGTGACGGACTTCTCGATGAACGACAAGTGCGCCGCCGGCACCGGGCGCTTTCTGGAAGCAGCCGCTCAGGTGCTGGGGCTGGAACTGGGCGAGCTGGGTCCGGTGGCAGCAGCCAGCCGCAAGCCTCTCAAGATTACCAACGTCTGCACGGTCTTTGTCGAGCAGGAAATCGTGATGCACTTGGCCCGGGGCTGCCCGGTGGAAGACGTCCTGGCCGGCGTGCACCAGGCCATCGCTGGGCGCAGCCTCGGCTTGCTGCGACGGGTAGGTCTGGAAGAAGAGATTACTTTCACCGGCGGCGTGGCTTGCAACCCCGGGATGGTACGGGCACTGGAAGAGCGCCTGAAGCTCAGACTGAACGTGGCCCCAGAGTCGCAGTACATCGGTGCCATTGGCGCCGCTCTATTCGCCTGGGAGCGCGCCGCCCACGGAGAGGCGGGCAGGCAAAAGAACACTTCCTGCGCCGAAGCGGGCACCGGACCGGGAGGAGGATGAAGTGAGTTATTCGGTGGGCATTGACGTGGGGGCACGCATGACCCGGGCCCTATTGCTGGATGGGCACGGCCGCGTGCAAGGCCGAGCGATCCGGGAAACGGGGGCCCGGCTCGAGCTGGCGGCCCAGCAGGTGCTCGAGGATCTCTGCGGAAACTACCGGGTGAGCCGCCCCGAGATCGTCTACATCGCCAGCACCGGTTACGGCCGCTACCGGGTCCCCTTCCGCCAGATTCAGATTACCGAGATGAGCTGCCACGCTGTGGGGGCGCTGTGGCTGTTTCCGCGGACGCGCACGGTGCTCGACATCGGCGCCATGAACTCCCGGGCCCTGCGCATCGCCCCCACCGGCCGCGTCGAAGCTTTCCGCATGAACGACCGGTGCGCCTCGGGCGCGGGACGCTTCCTGGAGCGGGTGGCCCGGTCGCTCGAACTCGAACTGGAGGAGGTGGGCGAGCTGTCGCTCCGGTCGCAGGATCCCCAACCCATCTCCAGCATCTGCGCGGTGCTGGCCGAAAGCGAGGTCATCAACCACGTCACCGCCGGCAAGTCGGTCGAAGACATCCTGCGCGGCGCCCACAACTCTATCGGCGAACGCCTGGTTGCCTTGGTCCGGCAGGTGGGCGCCCACCCGGAAATCACTCTCACCGGAGGGGTGACGAAGAACCGTGGCATGGTGCGAGCCCTGGAAGAGCGCCTGGGCGTGCAACTGAACGTCAGTCCCCATTCTGACTACGCGGGCGCCTTGGGGGCCGCCCTGCTGGCCCGCCAGCGGTGGCTCCGTTTACAGGAGAGCGCCGCGCGCGGCCGCCTGCAAAGCTGCGAGGGCGCGCAAACAGCCTTCGGCCCTTCCCCCTGAAGCACTCTTTGCCTCTCGGACGATAAACTTCGGTTGCCCGTCCGCTCACACCCGAGGCGCGGATTCGAGCGGGCTTGCCAGAAACGCCTAACTCGGTGAGAATACAGGCAGTAGGCGCGTAGCTCAGCTGGTTAGAGCGCTACCTTGACACGGTAGAGGTCGGCGGTTCGAGTCCGCCCGCGCCTACCACGCCGGCCACAGGTGTACCGCGATGAACAATCCCTCAAACCCGCTCAAAGTCATCAAGCCCAACTGGAAGGTGGGCGACCAGCGGGAAGTGCCGGCCACCGCTCTCGACGCCCTACGCGGCACCGACGCCTACGACTCCTATGAGCAGCTCTACCGCGTCGACGGCCTCCACTGGCGCCTAGAAGGAAGAATCAGCCGTCCGGACGGCTCAACCGTCTGCCTGCTGCGCTGCGTCAAGGAATAGGCCGGAAAGAAAAACCCGCCCCGCTCCAACGGGACGGGTCGTAAAGAAAAACCCTCGGGCGCGTCCCTGACGATTACAGGGACGGGAGACGGCTGGGGAAGGTGACCAGGCGGTGGCCCACCACATTCCCGAAGTAGTTCAGGATGGTCGCCATCTCCAGCAAACCGGAGCGCCAGCTCGGCCAGCCCAAGGCGCGCTTCAGCCGCACCCACAGGCGCAGGAGCTGAAAGTCCAAGATCAGCAGGCGCTCAGTGCGCGTGTACCGGCCCATGTGAACGGTGGCGGCGTTGCGGAGCAGATAGGTCAGGGCTTCGTAGTCCCGCTCCAGTGTCTGCAGCAGGCCGCTGTAGTCGGCAATCTCTTCGGGGTATTCCGACAAGGCCTTGCGGATGACCAGGTATTCGAGCTGGTTGGCCTCCGCAACCTCCGCGCTGTAGTCCTGCTCAAAGCGCTGCCGCAGGATGGACTGGCAAGCCGACCGCAGCCAGAACAGTAGCAGCAGCACCGAACTGGCCAGAATAAACACACTGACAAAGGTGGCAGACATCGAACCTCACTGGCGAGAGATTTGTACTTTCACCAAAGCTTCTTCCGGGCCGGCCCTTGCTGCAGGCGCCACGGCCTCCTCGGCTTCCGGCACCCGCCAGAAGGTGTAGAGCCACAATAGCACCATGAAAGTATAGGCCAGTGGGGGTACTTTGATGAGGACATTCTCCAGCGCGGGAGTCAGGAAGTGCAAAGCGTAGTTGGCGGCGTGCGCCGAGAAGTATATTCCCAACCCGGAGACCAGCAAGACGAACCGCCGGCTCTCCGCGCGCAGATAGGTCATGGAGATCCACAACAGGAAGGTCAGCAGCACCCCGACGAAGTACATGTTCTGCTCAAACTCGATGACAAACAGCGGAAAAACCAGCGCCCGGTCTGTGCTCCCAGAAACGAACACTCCTGAAATCACTACAACCAGCAAGAAGAAAATCACCAGCGTGGGGCGCACGTAGCGGTGGAAGATTGACTCGCGTAGCATCCGATCGAAGAAGCTGCCAATCAGCAAATACCCGACAATGTTGGGAATCGCGTCGCCGATGTAATAAAAGTAAAAAGCCTCCGTAGAATCATACCCGTAAATCGAGTAAACGTAGTACCCGACTAATGTAAAAGCCGTATTGGCAAGGAGATAAAGATTGAGAACGAAGTAGCGGCGGAAATAGCTCTTATAAAGACACACCGACCCGACAGCCAGCGCCAGGATGACGCTGAGCCAAAGAACAATCAGTTCGTATATGCCGATCATGGTCTAGGTCTCGGCCTTGCCGAGTTGCCCTCCGAAAACTAGACCCGGCTAGCTACGTTCCCCGGGACTAGTTTCCCCGCGGGATCGGCGGCGGCGGCAAACCACCACTGGCCAGCACAACCGGCTGGGTCGTGTCGTTGCTCTGCGCCACCAAGTTCCTTAGACCGACCAGACTGCATACCAACAACAACGAAAACAGCAAAGATACTAGTATACGACGCATCTCCCCGCAACCCCCTTAAGGTATTAGGGTTCCTCAAGAACCCCGACCGATTCTTCCATTCCCCCTCCTAGCGAACAATAGGAAGTTAGTCCCAAAAGGTCTCGAGACGATAACCTCTTTAAAATCAATTTCTTAGAAAACAAGAGCTACCTAGGACTCAAAGACCCCCCATTTGCCTCCCGTTGGCTGGCAGCCTCTTTGCCTTTCCGGTCCCCTAAGGCTAAGATAGGAGCCTACGATTCGGTCCCATCGGGGGGCTGCGCCCATGCCTGGCCGTGAAGAGGCGTGGACTCTTCTCTGCGAGTACACGCAAAGCGACAGCCTGCGCAAACACGCCCTGGCTGTCGAAGCCTGCCTGCGCGCCTACGCCCCCCGCTTCGGCGGCGAGGAGGAAACCTGGGGGATTGTCGGATTACTCCACGATTTCGACTACGAGCGCTACCCCCAGGCTCCCGACCACCCTCAGGAGGGTTCGAAGATCCTCCGCGGCCAGGGCTACCCGGAAGAGATCATCCAGGCCATTCTTTCGCACGCCGACTACATGAACGTCTCCCGGGAGACTCCGCTGCAGAAGACCCTCTACGCCTGCGACGAGCTCGCCGGCTTCATCACCGCCGTGACGCTAGTACGGCCCAACAAGAGTCTGGCGGAGGTCGAAGTCTCTTCGGTGCAGAAGAAATTTAAGGACAAGGCCTTCGCCCGCACCGTCAACCGCGAGGACATCTTTCGCGGCGTGGCTGACCTGGGCGTGGACCTCGACGCCCACATCGCCACCTGCATCGAGGCGATGCGACGCATTGCTCCCCAGCTTGGCTTGGATGGAAAAAAGCCGGACGCGCAGCCCGGCTAGTGCCGTTCCAACCGACTCAGAACGGTACTAGACCACAACGCTCTCTTTGTATTCGCCGAACACCCGCCGCAGCGCGTCGGAAATCTCCCCCACCGTGGCGTAAGCTTCGACCGCCTCGAGGATCGGTGGTAGCAGGTTTTCCGCGCTGCGGGCCACTTCTTCAACCCGCGCCACCGCCGCCCGGGCCCGCGCGGCGTCCCGCTTCCGGCGCAGCTGCCCGACCCGCTCCGCCTGCGCCCGCTCGATCTCGGGATCGATGCGCAAGGTGGGCACTGGCGTTTCCTCCGCCAGCCCATACTGGTTTACGCCCACCACCACCTGCTCGCCGCGCTCCACTCCCTGCTGGAATTCGAACGCCGCCTCCTGGATTTCCCGCTGCACGTAGCCCTTCTCAATCGCCGCGAGCATCCCCCCCATCTTCTCAATCCGCTGCAGATACTCCCGCGCCCGCTGCTCGATCTCTTCGGTGAGCGACTCTACGAAGTAGGCGCCCCCGAGCGGGTCCACCGTGTCCACTACGCCGCTCTCGTGCGCGATCACCTGCTGGGTGCGCAGGGCGAGCCGTGCTGCGTCCTCGGTCGGCAGCCCCAGGGCTTCGTCCTTGGCGTTGCAGTGCAAGGACTGGCAGCCACCCAGCACCGCAACCAGTGCCTCGATGGTGGTTCGCACGACATTGACGTCAGGCTGTTGGGCGGTCAGCGTCGAGCCCGCCGTCTGGGCATGGAAGCGCAGCAGGCAAGAGCGCGGGTCCCGAGGTCGGTAGCGCTCCTGAATCACCCGCGCCCACAGTCGGCGCGCCGCCCGGAACTTGGCCACCTCTTCGAGGAAATTGCTGTGGGCGTTGAAGAAGAAGGAGAGCCGTGGCGCAAATTCGTCAATGCCGAGCCCTCGCTCCACCGCCGCCTGCACATAGGTGAGCGCATTCCCGAGCGTGAAGGCCACTTCCTGCACGGCTGTCGAGCCCGCCTCGCGGATGTGGTAACCACTGATCGAGATCGTGTTCCACTCCGGAAGCGCGTCCCGGCAGTAGGCGAAAATGTCGGTCACCAAGCGCAACGCCGGCCGGGGCGGATAAATGTAGGTCCCCCGGGCGATGTACTCTTTCAAGATGTCGTTCTGCACCGTCCCAGAAAGTTTGCGCGGACCGACGCCCTGCCGTTTCCCGACCGCCACGTAGAGGGCCAGCAGAATGGCGGCGGTGGCATTGATGGTCATCGATGTTGAAACCTGGTCGAGCGGAATCCCCGCGAATAGCTCCTCCATGTCTTCCATGGAATCAATGGCCACCCCCACACGGCCCACTTCCCCACGCGCCTGGGGATGGTCGGAGTCGAGCCCGATCTGGGTAGGCAGGTCGAAGGCCACCGAAAGGCCCGTCTGGCCCTGCGCAAGCAGGTAGCGGAAGCGGCGGTTCGATTCGGCGGCCGTGCCGTAGCCGGCGTACTGCCGCATCGTCCACAGCCGCCCGCGGTACATGGTGGGGTAAATGCCGCGGGTATAGGGAAACTCCCCCGGGAGGCCCAAGTCGCGGTCAGGGTCGAGGCCGGTGACCTCTTTCGGCGTGTAAAACGGCTTGATCTCGATGTGGGAGCTGGTTTCGAACTTCTCCCGCCGCTCACCCGGAGCTTTCTTTTCCTCGACGGTGCGTTTCGCCATCGCGGGGCGCGTCTCCGGCAGCTATGGTAGCCGAGCCGTTAGTTCTCCCGCAAGCCTTGGGCTGGCTGCGTTTCGCCTTGACACCCGATTTCGCCGAAGCATAGAATCCGCAAGCGGAGTGAAAAACAGCTCGCCGTGAAAGGAAGGGCCCGTGGAATTGGACAACCGCATGAAGCAGTTGCTCCGTGAACTCGGCCGCGCCATCAACGAAGCTGTCTCCGACTCCGACCGCATCGCCCAGGCCATCTCCCGCATCAAGGCCAACGGCTACGACGTCTTTCTGATGCTGGACGCCATCGTGGGCCTGAACAAGCGCGGCGCCGGCGAGGCCGCCTCCTCGCAGGCCGCCATCACCAACCAGGACCGGCGCTTCCTGAAGTCGCTCAAGATCCGCCTGGACGAAGAGGCCACGGAGCCCGAGTCGAACGGCGACTCGCGGCTCATCATCACCCCCCAGGACGTGAAATTCCTGAAGTCGCTCCGCATCAACGTTGATGACCTCCGCTGACCTCGGTCGCGCCCTGGCGCTCGGCCTGCTCCTGGCTCTGGCTGCTCCCACCGCCGCTCAGGTAACCGACACCAAGCCCGTCCGGGTCAAAGTCCCCAAGCCCAAGAAGCTCAAGTTCGAAGGCGAAGTGCTCTCGATGAATCGGGTATCGATTACCGTGCGCGCCCCCAACAATCCCTACACGGTTCACACCTTCAGCTTCAACGAGAAGCTGGCCCCAAAAATGGCCCGGCTGGTGGACGAAAGCCGGGCCTACCTGCCCGGCGACCGCGTGGTGATCCGCTACCTGGAGGGGACCGACACGGCGGTCAAGATCAAGGGCAAGCGCCGCCAGCACCGTTAGGCGTCACGCTTCTTCCTCGTCTCCTGTTTCCTTGACGCTTTCGCGGCCCGGGTCTACGATTCTTTCCCGAGGTGGACCGTGCGCCGCCGACCCGCCGTGGCCGGGCGCTTCTATCCCGCCCGGCCGCAGGAGCTCTCCCGCGACCTTGAGCGCTACATCGAGCGGGTCTCACCCCCGCAGAAAGCCCTGGGCTGCGTCGTTCCCCACGCTGGCATCATGTACTCGGGGCACGTGGCCGGAGCCGTCTACGGCCGCTTGGAGTTTTTCCCTTCCTACATCATTCTCTGCCCCAACCACACCGGCCACGGCGCGGCCTTGGCCATCCAGTCCGCAGGCGAGTGGGAGACGCCGCTCGGAAGCGTTCCCATCGATGCCGAGCTGGCTGCCGCCCTCAGGCAGGCCTGCCCCACCCTGGAAGAAGATGAAGAGGCTCACCGTTTCGAGCATTCGCTCGAAGTCCAGCTTCCCTTCTTGCAACACCTGCACGGCAGCTTCCGGTTCGTGCCCATCGCCATCGCAGTGGGAAGCTACGAGCCGCTCGAGGAGCTCGGACACGCCATCGGAACCGTGGTGGCGGGGCTCGCGGCCCGGCCGCTGCTTGTGGCTTCCTCCGACTTGAACCACTACGAGTCCGACCAGGTCAGCCGCATCAAAGACCGCAAGGCTATTGACCGCATTCTGGAGCTCGACCCCCGCGGGCTCTACGACACTGTGCGCCGCGAGCGCATCTCCATGTGCGGCTACGGGCCTACGGTGGCGGTGCTGACCGCCGCCTGCGACTTGGGCGCACAGACCGCCGAGTTGATTCGCTACGCAAACTCGGGGGACGTCTCGGGCGACTACAGCTACGTGGTGGGCTACGCCGGCATCGTGATCCGCTAGCCGCCGGCGCGGATGCGCGCGAGCAACCGTTCCGCTCGCTCCCGTACCAAGGGATGGGCCTGGTTGTTGGTCGCAATCTGCTCCAGCACGGGCACGAACTCCCGAGGGTCGGCCAGGGCGTTTCGGAAAACGGCACCCTCGAGCTCCTGCAAGACCACCTGGAGCGTGACCGACTCCTTCTCCAGGGCGGCGCGCAACCGGGTACGGAATCCTTCCTGCTCGAGCAGCTGCCGGAACAGGTGCACAATCTCGGCAAGGACGGCATCGGGCGGCTGAAGGAAGGCGGCCTCGTTGTGCTCGGCGCCGGCCTCAAAGATGAGGCGATACCCCCTCGCCTTCCCATCCGCGTCGCCGGTCATCGTTTGCCCGCGGAGGTAGTTCGCCTGGCGCAGCAATTCGCCCAGCCGGGCGGCCGTGCCCGCGGGAAGCACCAACCGTCTCTCCGCGGGCAGGTCGCTGAACCGCCGGTGTTCATACCGGGCTGAACCTTGCTCTTCCACGATGACTTTCGCGTACCAGCCCGACCGGAGGTCGCCGTATTCAAACTGCAAGCGCCAGGACGTTCTCCGGATGCGCCCCAGCAACTGCTGGGCCCGGGTCTGGACCAGCCGCATCAGCCGCTGATCCCCCGCCAGCTGCTCCAGGATAGGAACAAACTGCTCAAGCTCAACGATCTCGCCGGTGTTGAAGTCCTGCTCGAACTGCCGGAGCGTCTCGAGCACGCCCAGCCGGTCGTAGCGGGCGCGGAACTCGAGCTGCTGGATCAAAAATCGCCCGCGGCCGATGCGTTCGAACCAGCGCTGCAGCTCGTCGGCGGTGGGGTTCTGGGTGTAGTTGTAGCGGACTTCGGTGCGCTCTGCACCCTTCTCGTAGACAACAACCTTCTCGCCCAGGTGAGCCACCGGGCGCGTGTATTCAAGCTTCACGCCGCGGAAATAGTTGAGGGCCCCAGCCAGGGAGAACAGCCGAGAGGTCACCGGCACCGAGAGCCGGAACGAATCCGGCTCGCTCGGCTCCTCGGCCCGCCCCCCCTGGTAAGTCGCCTGGCCGTTTTCCTCCACCACAATGCGGGTGAACTCGGGCACGCTGCCTTTGAAGGTCTTGACGAAGGTCAGGCGGCCCGCCGACGCATCACCTGCCAGGAGCGGTCCGGGTACCGCAAGAAGAAGGCACAGGGCCAGGGACCGCGCCAAGCGCATCTAGACGTTCCTCGCCAGCCGCTGGCGGGTGGTTTCTTCGCGCAGGTGGCAAAGGGCGACGGCCAGGGCGTCGGCCGCATCCGTGGGCTCGGGAACTCCCGGCAGGGCGAGCAGCCGCTGCACCATCCGCTGCACCTGGTGCTTTTCGGCTCGCCCCGTTCCCACCACACTGCGCTTGACGGTCAGGGCCGAATACTCGCTTACGGTCAAGCCGGCTCGCGCGGCCGCCAGCAACACCACTCCGCGCACTTGGCTCAGCTGCATGGCGCTCTTCACATTGTAGGCCTGGAAAACTTGCTCGACGGCAATGCTCTGGGGATGGAAACGCGCCACCAGCCTCTCCAGTTCCCGGTGGATGTGCTCGAGGCGGGCCGCGAACGGTTGGGAGCGCCCCGGGCGGATGGCTCCGTAGTGGAGGACGCGGGTGCCGCGGCCGTCGCTCTCGAGTATGCCCACCCCAGTCGAGGTGCTGCCGCAATCCACGCCCAGCACCCGCATCCCGGTGGGCACCGAGGCCGGCTTACTCGGAGCCCGACGCGGCCATGGCTTCTTCGATCTCTTTTTCGGCAATGTCAAAGTTCGCGTAGACGTGTTGCACGTCCTCGTGCTCTTCCAAGGCCTCGAGCAGCCGCACCATCTGGTGGGCGTTGCCCCCCTCCAAGTGCACCGTGGTCTGGGGAAGCATGCTGACCTCAGCTACGGTCGGGGTGAGCTGACGCGACCGCAGCGCCTCCTTCACCTCCTCCAGCTTCTCGGGCGCGGCAATGATCTCCCAGCTGCTCCCGTCGTCGCGCAAGTCCTCGGCCCCCGCGTCCAGCGCCAGGCCCATCAAGGTTTCTTCATCCACCGCTTCCTTGGGCAGACTCAGGTATCCCTTCTTGTGGAACATCCAGGCCACACAGCCGCTCTCGCCCAGGTTCCCGCCCCACTTTGAGAAGAGATGCCGGAACTCGTTCACGGTGCGGGTGCGGTTGTCAGTTGCGACTTCGACGAGCACCGCCACCCCGCCCGGCCCGTAGCCTTCAAAGGTCGCCTGCTCGATGGTCATGCCGGCGAGTTGGCCCGTGCCTCGGGCGATGGCCCGCTCGATGTTGTCGAGTGGCATATTTTCCGCCCGCGCCGCGGCGATGGCCGCCCGCAGGCGGGGATTGGCGTTGGAGTCGCCGCCGCCGAGCTTGGCGGCGATGGTGATGTCTTTGATCAGGCGGCTGAACAGGCGCCCGCGCTTGGCGTCGGTGGCCGCTTTCCTATGCTTGATGGTGGCCCATTTCGAGTGGCCGGACATCTGACACCTTCCTCTTCCCTTCTAGCCTAGCACAGGGAAAAACTCCTGCCTAGCAGCGCTCAGGAACCCACGTAGCGCGCGTAGAGGCTGCGGGCCACGGCAGGATCGGTTGTGCCCCCGATGATGGCGCGCCCGTCGGCAAACAGAGTCAGCTCAAAGGGCGGCACCCAGAGGCGGAGCAGATAAGGGTTGTTGCGCACCTGGCCGTGGGCGGCCAAGCGCCGGCCGAGCTCGTCCAGGTTGAGCCGCCGCCCGCCCTCGTGGATTTGCACAGAATTGCGCCCGCAGAGCGTGATCTGCGGCTGCGCTTTCCCTGACAAATAAATGAACTCCCGCTTCCCGCAGGTGCGGCAATCCGACCGCGGCCGGGGCAGCGACGAGGCCTGGAACTCGTTCCGCCACAAATCGCCGCGCTGCCAGCGGGCCGACTCGGCCGACCAGCTCCCCACCAGCAGTTGCAGCGCCTGGCTCACCTGCAAGGCCGCGACCCAATTGACCGCCGGATTGATGACTCCCACCGTGTCGCAGGTCTCTTCGAGCCCCGCGCCGGCCTGTCCTTCCATCAAGCAGGTGAAACAGGCCGTCGTGCCCGGCACAATCGGCATGGTCACGCCGTAGCTGCCCACCACCGCCCCGTAGATCCAGGGCCGGCCGTGCTTCACCCCCACGTCGTTAATCAGCCAGCGGGTCTCGAAGTTGTCCGTGCCGTCCAGGATCAGGTCGAAGCCGGCCAGCAGTTCCTCAGCGTTTTCTGCCACCAGATCGGCCACCACCCCTTCTACGCCGATGGCCGAGTTGATTTCTTTCAGCTTGCGCTCGGCAGCCACGGCCTTGGGCAGGACCTCGCGGGCGTCGGCCTCATCGAAGAGCATCTGCCGCTGCAGGTTGCTCTCCTCGACAAAGTCGCGGTCAATGATGCGCAGGATCCCCACCCCGGCTCGGGCCAGTGCGTTTGCCTGCGCCGAGCCCAGGGCCCCGCAACCGATGATGACCAGGCGCGACTTGGCCAGGCACCGCTGGCCAGCTTCACCGATGCCAGCGAAAAGCACCTGGCGCGAATACTTGTTCAACCCGTTGTCTGCCGCCATACGCTTCCATTATAGCCTGCCCGCGCGAACGCGCGGTCCCTGCCGCCGAGTGCTATAATTCAAACAGGAACCATGACCCGAGCCCAAGCGGAGCTTTCCTTGCAGCGGGATATGATGGTGGAGTGGCAGTTGCGCCGCCGCGAGGTTCGCGACCCGCGCGTGCTCGAAGCCTTCCTCGAAGTCCCCCGCCATGAATTCGTCCTGCCAGAGCACATTGCCGAGGCGTACGAAGACCATCCCCTACCCATCGGCGAGGGCCAGACCATTTCCCAGCCCTACATGGTAGCGGTGATGACCGAGGCCCTGCAGCTCACCGGCCGCGAAACGGTGCTCGAGGTCGGGACCGGCTCGGGCTACCAGACTGCCATCCTGGCCCGGCTGGCCGGGCACGTCTATACGATCGAGCGGCACGGCTCGCTTAGCGTCCGGGCGCAGGAACGCCTCAAGCATCTCGGCGTTGCCAACGTCACCTGCTTCATCGGCGACGGCAGCCAAGGCTACCCTGAGGCCGCCCCGTTCGACGCCATCCTGGTGACCGCCGCCGCACCCAGCGTTCCCCACATCCTCGTCCACCAGCTGGCTGACAACGGCCGGCTGGTGATTCCGGTCGGCGACATGGACTCGCAGGAACTGGTGCAGGTCTGGAAGCACGCCGGCGCAGTGGTGCAGAGGACCATCAACTATTGCCGCTTCGTGCCCCTCACCGGCAAGTACGGCTGGGGCGGCACGCACTCCGCTTGATTCCTCAGCGGCGGCGCCAGAGCTCGAACCCCTTCCGGCAGATAGCCCGCGCCTTCTCGCTCAGCTTGTAGGCGCCGAATTCGTCTGGGCGCACCCAGGCCACCGCCTGCACGTCCGAACCAGCCCGGGCGGCGCCTTCGACCGGCTCGCAGAGGTAGTCGAGGAGCACATAGTGGTAGCGGGTGCGGTTGGCGTCGTCCCGTGCAATGCGCTCGAAGGCTTCGACGAGCTCCAGCACTCGGACCGTCACACCCGTCTCTTCGCGCAACTCCCGCACCAAGGCTTCTTCCAAGGTTTCGCCGAGCTCGACCGCGCCGCCCGGCAGCGACCACTGCCCGGCCAGCGGCTCGCTGGCCCGCTGCACAAGCAGGACAGTCCTGTCGCGGATTACCACGCCGCCCACGCCCACCACGGGCCGGTCCGGGTACTCGCGCCCTCCGCTCAATCGCAGCCTCCCGCGCCTAGCGCACCATGCGCTCCACGACCTCGAAGTAAACCCGCAGGCCCCGGCGCACATTCTCGACCGACACCCGCTCGTTGTCGCCGTGCACCCCGGCGATCTCCTCCCGGGTCACGAGGAATGGCGAAAACCCGTAGCAGGTGCAGCCGAGCTGGCGGAAGATCTGGCATTCGGTCCAGCCGCTCAACATCCGGGTGGTGACCAGGCCCCGGGGAAAATGCTCCCCCAAGACAGCCTGGATGGTGCGGAACAACTCCGTGTCCGTACCAGAGCTATTGGCCACCCGGAACGTGTCCTGGACGGGCCCGACCTCCAGGGTGTCGTCGGCCAGCACCACCCGCAACTGCTGGAGAAACTCCTGCGGGTCTTCCCTGGGCAGCAGTCGGACGTCTAGATGCGCTACCGCTTCGCCGGGGATGACGTTGGTCTGCTGCGATCCCTGGAGCACAGTCAGCGAAACCGTGTTGCGCAAGAGGTAGTTGTAGGCCTCATCCCGAGTCAGCGTCGCCAGAAACTCGGGATCATGGACGGCTTCGCGGATGTGCCGGAACTTCTCCCCTCGCTCGGGAGGTTCCTGGGGGGCCAGGTCGTGGAAGAATTTTTCCACGCCGGGCAGAACCTTGATGGGGGTTTCCCAATCCACCACTCGAGCCAGAGCCCGGGCCAGACGATGCGGGGCTGAGTCCCGCAACGGACGCGACCCGTGCCCGGGCCGTCCCCGGGCGCGCACCCGCAGCCAGAAGGGGGCTTTCTCGGCCGTGTCGATGCCGAAGAAGTTGATAGTGCCGTCCTCGAGGAGATTGTCGCCGCCCTCGTTGAGCACGTACTCGGCTTCAGCCAGCAGCGCCCGCTGGTTTTCTGCCAGCCAATCGGCGCCGCGCACGTGGACTTCCTCGTCGGCGGTGGCCACAAAGATCACGTCCCGGCGGAGCGGCACGCCTTCGCGCTTGAGCATCACGAAAGTCATGGCCTGGAGCAGCCCCAAGCCTTTGGTGTCAAGAGCGCCGCGCCCGTAGATGTCGCCTGCCACCAAGGCGCCAGAAAAAGGATGCACGCGCCAGCGCCCCGGGTCGGAGCTCACCACATCCATGTGGCTCAGCAGGATGAGCGGCCGCCTCGAGCCATCCCCTCTCAGGCGGGCGACCAGGTTGGCCCGGCCGGGCGCGAACTCGAAGATTTCGGCCGGAATCCCCTCGGCCGCAAACCACTCCTGAAAGAACCGGGCGGCGAGCAGCTCGCTTCCGGGGGGATTTGTGGTATTGATCTGCAGGTAGCGCTGCAATTGCTGGACGGCCAGGTCCTGGTATGGTTCCCACCGGATTTCTCCGCTCGTTCCCGGCAGGGCCGCCAACAGGCAAGCAAACAAGAGCACGAGGTTGCGCATTATTCACCTCAACGTGAGTTTCTCGCCCGAAGAATCCACTGGACATTCTCCAAAACACGCATGCTATATAATACCGAACTGCTGGAGGAAATAGTGAGGAGGTAGGGTAGTGGCGAAGTGCCCCGAGTGCGGCGCCCTGATTGACCTCGAGGAAGAC
>JACQTJ010000115.1 GCA_016210855.1 Acidobacteriota bacterium
CAGCCGTAGAGCGTCCCCACGTGCGTGGCTTCTTGGCCCACCGCGGAGTAGAAGTTGCCCTTGAACTTGCCCTGGCGGAAGAGCAGCCGGGCGCGTTCGTCCACCATCCGGCATCGGACGAGCAGGGTGTACATCTCGAGCCGCTGCTCTTTGGTCAGTTCCGCGGTCGTGCCGGCGGGCTCCTTCGGGCGGGGCTTTTCCTTGAGGGCGGCGGATGCCCGTTCGCCTTTTCCGGCCATGCTGGCGGCTCCTTTTGGCGGCAAATGCGGGTGGATGTAAAAGACCAAGATTATAGCACCAATGCGCCCTCAGGTAGGGAGAAATCACGCCCGCGCCGCCAGAGCAGACCCGCCGCCACGCGAAGCGATCTCCTGCGACGAGTTGCGCGTGAGATGTCTTGGCCCATCTCTTGGTTGGTCAGCTAGCTTGTCATCCTGAGCGAAGCGAAGGATCTCAATCGTACCCATGGCCATCCGTTTGAGATTCTTCGTCGCCCCGTCCCAACTGCTTGCTCTGTCGTTCCGAGCGAGGGAGAAACCTTCTTGACCGGTTCGCTCGCATGCAGAGGCTGCTGTTGGTGCGGGCCTCCTCAGAATGACAAGAAGATTCCCGGTCGCTTACTTAGGCTCGCGCCGGCGCTGCTCTCGCTACGGTGGGGCCGCCGGCCTTCACTTTCCACAGCAGCACTCCGCCCACCAAATAGAACAACAGAACGGACAGGGCGGCCAGGCGCTGGTTGCCGCCGCTCGCCGCTGACACCCCGCCGAAGACCAGCGGCCCCAGCACAGAAGCCGACTTGCCGCACAAGGTGTAGAAGCCGAAGAACTCGGCTTCGCGCCCCCGCGGGATGAGCGTCGACATGAAGGCGCGGCTGGCGGCTTGAATCGCGCCCAGGCCGGTGCCGGCCAGCACGGCGACGACGAAGAACTGCCTCTGGGTCTGGACGAAGTAAACCCCCGTCACCACCAGCGACCATTGCGCCAGCATGGCCAGCACCACGAACTTCGGCCCCCAGCGGTCGGTGGGCTTGGCCCAGAGCAGCGCGCCGACGAGTGCCGAGACTTGGACGACGGCGAAGAGGAGTATCAGGTTCTTCAGCGGAAAGCCGAGCGTGGTGGCGGCGAAGATGGAGCTGAAGTAGACAACCGTGTTCACGCCGTCTTCGTAGATGAAGTAGGCGAGCAGGAAGCGGCGCAAGGCCGGGACCCGGAGGATCTCGCAGAAGGTGCGCCAGGTTTCGCGCAGGCCGCCCCCGGCGGCCTGGGCCGGGGTCAAGCGTGCCGGCTGATCCGGAGGCAGCCAGCGAAAGGCCGGCCAGGCAAACAGAAGGTAGGCCGCCCCGACCCCGAGGAAGAGCGCGGTCATGTATTCGCGCGCCACCAGGGGCCAGGCGAGCAGCAGCCCCAGCAACGAGCCGGCGTAACCGGTGGCGAAGCCCCAGCCGGAGACTCGGCCCTGGTGGTCGGCGGGGGCGATTTCCGGGAGGTAGGCGTTGTAAAAGACCATCGAACCTTCGAAGCCGATGTTGGCGAGCAGGGTGGCCGCAAAGCCCCAGAGCACCATCCCCGGCGAGACGGTAGCGAGCAGGCAGGTGCCGCCCGCAGAGATCAGGGTGTAGAGGATGAGCAGCTTCTTGCGGACCCCGGCATAGTCGGCCACCGCCCCCATCATCGGCGAAGTGGCGGCCACAAAGAGCATGGTGGCCGAGACCGCGCGGCCCCACCACAGGTCGCCCTGGCCGGCGTCGTTTCCCACAATGCGATTGGCGTAGTAGGCCGACCAGATGGTGGCGGGGATGACGGCGACGTAGATGGAGTTGGCGAAGTCGTACAGGCACCAGCTGGCGATGGACTTCTTGTTCACGCGGGGGCGGCGGCTGCGCTCATTCGGCCACGCAGCTCAGTTCGTGGGAGTTGAGCCAGACCCGGCCGAACTCCGGGCCGGCCACGTGTCCTCGGGGAACATCCATGGTCTTCCCGCTCTCAGCCTCGCCTAACCGCCTCTTGGGCCTGCCGGCCGGAGCCCGGAGGGTGTAGGTCGGCCAGCACCGGCGCCAGGCGGGCCGCCACCTGTTCGAGCAGGGCGTGGTCGTCGGCCTGGAAGGCGTCGAGGGTGTGGGAGTCGATGTCAATCTCGCCCAGGATGCGGCCGTTGGCTTCGATGGGGACAACGATTTCGGACTTGGTCTCCAGGCTACAGGCTAGGTATCGCGGGTCGGCGTTGACGTCGGGGACGATGACCGTGTGGCCTTCGCGCACCGCCGCCCCGCAGATGCCCTTGTCCAGAGGAATCCGGGTGTGGGGCGACGGCGCACCTACGTAGGGGCCGAGCACAAGCTCATTGCCTTCGAGGAAGTAGATGTCCACCCAGTGGTAATGCTGCCGCTCGCGCTGCAGGAGCGTGCAGATTTCCTTCATCCAGTCGGCCTGTGCCGCTCGCTCTTCGATCAGCGCGTCCACTGCTCTTAGGATTCTCTGATTGCTCATCGCTCCGTTTTGTTTGAGTTTGTCATTCTGAGCGAAGCGAAGAATCTCATTCGATGCGCTCGGCCGCAGAGGCAAGGGACGCAGCTACTGGATGGGGAGGGGTTCGTGGAATTTTTCGATGTCGGCCAGGCTCAGCTTGGGGAGGCGGCGAATCTTGGCCTTCATCCACGTCCAGGGAATCTTGAAGAGCAGCACCCTGGGGCTGAACTTGAGGGAATCGGAAATCCAGCAGGAGTGCGTGCACCAGCAGTTGGCCTCGGTGATGTTCCAAACTTCTTTCTGCATGGCTGGGGAGTGCAAGGCCTCGCCCAGGTTGAATTGGTAGTCCTGGAGGCGGCCCAGGGGCTGGCGCAGCTCGCAGGCCCGGAACTCGCCGTTGTGGTCAATGACCATGCTGGTGACCCCGGCGGTGCAGGGCATGGCCCAGCGCTGCGGGCGCTCGAGGTTTTGCTCGTGGGTCTCGAAGATGAACTTCAGCGTCCCCAGGTAGTACATCTTGGGGAACCAGCGGAACTTAGGGTCGACATTCGCGAACAGCCGGTCGGCGTGGGCCTCGTGGACCGCGAAGAGCCGGTCGTGGAGGGCCTTGAGCTCGGGGCGCTTGATGTTCTTCAGGCTCAGGTCCATGGGGTTGCCCCGGATGATTTCAAAGTACTGTCCGGTGGAGAGGTCGCGGCGGAGCATCTCCAGGCCGAGCTGCACGAGCTCGTCGTAGTTCTCCCGGGTGATGACGGTCACGACGTTGCGCCGCAGACGCCGCACCCCGGCGTAGTTCTGCTTCATCCGCTCCATCGTAGCCAGCGTCTTCTGGAAGTTGTTCGGGACGCCGCGGATGGTGTCGTGGGTGTTGGCGAGGCCGTCGATGGAGAAGTTCAGATCAATGGTGAGGTTGGGGCAATCCTTGAGCACGCGGCCGATGATGCGGTCGAGGTTGTCAGGCAGCAGCCCGTTGGTGGGGAAGTTGAGGGTATGGATGTTATTGTTGCGGTAGAACGTGCAGATGATTTCGTCCAGGTCCTCGCGCATCGAGGGCTCGCCGCCCGAAACCCACAGCTTGCCGAAGGCGGGAGCGGTTTCGGAGACGGTCTTGATCTGGTCGAAGGACAAGTCCTGGTTCTTGTTCAGTTGGTCCCAGTAAAAGCAAGTGCGGCAGAGCGAGTTGCAGCGCGAGGTGACAAACAAGAAGACCGAGTCGAGCTTCTTCGGCCGGACGATCCTCTTCAGGTACGGAGTAAAGTCCTTGGCCGTGCGCGGAATCTGCATCTTTGGTAGCCTACGCCCTGAAAGGCTACATTAGAGCACACGCTACGGTTCGGAGGCAAAGCCTTTTTGTGCTGTTGTCATTTTGGGCCGAAGGGCGAAGAATCTGTTATCAGAGGTGCATGCGCTCAGTTTGAGATTCCTCGCTTCGCTCGGAATGACAGGCTTTAGGGGATGGCGTAACGCCGATATGTACAGCGCGCAGGTGCTTGAGCACTTCCAGAACCCCCGCAACGCGGGGGAGTTGGCCGAGGCCACAGCCACGGTGGAGCTAGAGAACCCGGCCTGTGGCGACGTGATGAAGCTGGCAGCAAGGGTGGAAGCCGGTCGGGTGGTCGCGGCCCGGTTCCTGACCCGCGGCTGCGTCACCGCCATCGCCTGCGGGTCGTGGCTGACCGAGTGGATGCAGGGGCGGCGGCTGGAGGAGCTCCAGGGAATCACCTACCAGAAGATTTCTGAAGAGCTGGGCGGGCTGCCGCCCGCCACCGTCCATGGCGCTCAGCTCGCCGCCGACGCCCTCCGCGCCCTGCTGGCACGAGTACAGTAAGGGCCTGCCGTTGTGCGCCTTGAAAGGGCGAGAAGCTTGGCATAGACTCTGGAGCCAACAGGGGAGCTTGCTCGGAATGGTCGGCCAAACCATCTCTCATTACCGCATTACTGCCAAGCTGGGCGAAGGGGGCATGGGCGCCGTCTATCGGGCCGAAGACGAGAAGCTGCAGCGCCCGGTGGCGCTGAAGTTCCTACCCCCGGAACTGGCCGCCGATGCGCAGGCGCGGGAACGGCTGCTGCGGGAAGCCCGAGCCGCCTCCCGCTTGAGCCACCCGAACATCGCCACCATCTACGAGGTGGGGGAGGCCGAGGGCAAGCCCTTCATCGCCATGGAGCTGGTGGCCGGAGAGAGCCTGAAGCAACGGCTGCTGCGGGCTGCGCTGCCGCCGGCGGACCTGTTGGAGGTGGCGCGGCAAATTGCCGAGGGGTTGAACGAGGCCCACCAGGCGGGAGTGGTGCACCGAGATGTCAAGCCGGCCAACATCATGCTGGACGCCAAGGGGCGGGTGAAGATCCTGGACTTCGGTTTGGCGGTGTTCACCGGGCGGGAGCGGGCGCCGGGGGAAACCGCGGAGAGTTTCATGAGTCGCACCGCCACCGGCTGGAGCACGGGGGGCACGGTGCCCTATATGTCGCCCGAGCAGTTGCGCGGGGAGCGAACCGATGCTCGCAGCGACATCTTTTCTCTCGGCGCTCTCCTGTACGAGTGCTTGACAGGGCGCCTGCCCTTCCGAGGCGACACTTCGATTGACATTTTGCATGCCATCCTCCGCCAGCCCCCTACGCCGCTGCGCAGCCTGATACCCGAGGTGTCTCCCGAGTGGGAGGAGCTGGTCGAGCGCTGCTTGGAGAAGGAGCCGGAGCGGCGTTTCCGGTCGGTGCGCGAAGTTCAGGAAGCACTACGGCGGGCCGCAGTTCCGGCCACCGTGGCGGAAAAGTCAGTGGCGGTCCTGTACTTCGAAAACCTGAGCGGCGCCAAGGAAGACGAGTACTTCCGCGACGGCATCACCGAGGACGTCATCACCGAGCTATCCAAGATCAAGCCGCTGCGCGTGTTCCCGCGCTCAGCCGTGCTCACCTACCAGGACCAGCCCGCCACCGCCCCAGAGATCGGTCGACAGTTGAACGCTGCTTACGTGCTCGGCGGCAGCCTGCGCCGGGCCGGGAACCGGCTCCGGATTACGGCGCAACTCGTGGAGACGCGCACGGGCCACTCGGTCTGGGCGGAGCGCTACGACCGCGAGATGAAAGACGTCTTCGAGGTGCAGGACGAAATCGCCCGCAATATTTCGCAGGCCCTGCGCATTCAACTTTCTCCCCAGGAGGAGAAGGCGATTGCGCGCAAGCCGACTGAGAACAGCCAAGCCTACGACTACTATCTGCGCGGCCGGAGCTACGCCCGGCGCGGGACGCGCTCCGACCTGGAATTTGCCGTACAGATGTACGAGCGGGCCATTGCTCTGGACCCGGATTTCGCGCAGGCGCATGCGGGTTTGGCCATTGCCTGTGGCTTGTATTACGAGTGGCATGAGCAGCAGCCGCGGTGGGTCGAGAAGGGACTGGCGTCTTGCGAGCGTGCCTTGACCCTCGACCCGCAGTTGCCGGAAGCTCTGTCGGCCCAAGCGCGAATTTTCTTCATCCAGCGCAAGTTCGATGAGACCATCCTGAGCGCGCAGAGAGCGATCGAGCGGAAACCCGACTGCGAAGGCGCCTACTGGGCTCTCGGAAATGCATTGTTCGTGTCCGACCGCTGGGACGAGGCCGTGGCGGTGGCGGAGCGCGCCATCGAGGCAGGCGGCGACGATTACAACATGTACATTCCCTTCATGATGATTTTTGAGCGGGTGGGACAGCCAGAGAAGGCCCGCAGCTTGCGCCAGCAGCAGCGTGGGGCGCTGGAGCGCCACCTGGAGTGGGTTCCTGACGATGTGCGGGCGCGCATCTTGCTGGCCAACTGCTACGCCTCTCTGAGGAACGAAACGGAAGCGGTTCGGGAACTGCAACGGGCGGTGGCGCTTCGCCCCAACGATGCCAACATCCTCTATAACGCCGCCTGTACCTACGGCATCCTGCAAAAGAAGGAAGACGCCTTGGCGCTGCTGCGACGGGCGAAAGAGAACGGCTGGAACAACCCAGCGTGGGCTGCGCGCGACCCGGACCTGGCCTGCCTGCATGGCGATCCCGAGTTCGAGCGCTTAGTGAAAGGCTGAGCCCAGGCCTGGCTCATATGCCGGCGGGCGAAAGCCCTCGTCGAAAACGCCCGCTTGTGAACTACCAGCCCGCCAACTGCCGCTGGCGGAATCTGAGGGCGTAGATTGCCAGGATGGCCCCACAGAGAATCAGGGCCACCGTGGTCAGCAGCGTCGAAGGAATGTCGGGGTAGAGGAGCGATTCCAGGTAGTGGAGCAGGAAGGGCTTTTCGTAAGCTGTCACGCCAGCCCGACGAAGGGCCCATTGCTCGGCAAAGGTGAGTGGGCAGGTCCAGCCAAAGACTTCGATCAGGAGGCTATAGACCACTGATCCCAGGTGGAACCCACGCCACCAGGGGCGCTTGCGGGTCAGCAGCCAGCCCAACAGCACCCACCCGATCCACAGCAAGTGCAGGGCGAGGGCAGCGACCGCCAGAATGCTGTAGGGGTTCACGTACTCTGCGAGCTCAGCCCATCCCCGAAGTCTTCTCACGCTCGGGGACGACCACGACCTGGTAGGGCGGCGGATACTTCTTGCGGTACTCGGCCAGGACCTGGTCGGCGGTGGTGCCGGCGGGGCGCTCGATCCAGCCGCGGACTTCCGGGTCCCAGTGGTTGTCGCCCACGACCGTGACCAGGAAGCGCTTGGAGCCGTCCTTTTCCTTTTTCGTCATAAAGAATCCTCCTAGATGCGGCTGGCAGCGGCTTCGCGCAGGCGCTCGCGGCCGGCGGCTAGGGCGCGGCCAAAAAGAAGGCGTTTCAATCGAGCGGGCGCCCAGCGCGATACCAGCCGCGCCGTCCACTGCAGTTTCCGCAAAGTTCCCACTTCGCCGGTCCAGTGGACGAGCAGGATGGCGTCGTCGACCTGGTTGAGGACCCCGTCCACAAAGAGCAGGATGGCCACGGCGTCGTCGAGCTGGCCGAGCACAGGAATGAAGTCGGGGATGATGTCCCAGGGGGAGGCAAGATAAACCGCCAGGCCGCCCAGGGCGAGCTTGGTGCGCACGGGCACCCGCGGGTCGGCGACGAGCTTGGGAATGAGCAGCGCCACGCGGGGCAGCGCCAGCAGGGCTTCCTTCATCCAGGCCATTTTTAGTGAGGGGGCGGCCGACGAAGAATCTTCTCGTACCCCTCGCGGTCGTCGATGTTGAGCACCACGCCCTCTTCTTCGGTTGCGACTTCGAGTATATCACCAGCGTGCTGGCGAACAACGTGGCGGGCGCCGACTTCGAGCGGGGCGGCCCGCAGCTCCCGGAAGAGTTTCGCGGAGAACAACACCGGGTGGCCGCGCCGGCCCTGGTAGGTGGGCAGGACAATCAGCTTCTCGCTCTCCTGGAATTTCTCAATGAGGGTCTGGATCAGCTGGCTGGAGACGCAGGGGTGGTCCACCAGGCAGACCACCGCGGCCTCCACCAGCCCGGAGGGCAGGCTATCGAGGGCGGCCAGGAGCGAAGAGAGCTGGCCTTTCTGCCAGTCATGGTTGACGACGACTTCGGCGGTGCCGAACTTGACCCGCCTCTCGACCTCCGCGGCGTTCGCGCCCAACACCACCCGCACCAGCCCCACCGGGGAATTCTTGAGCGCGGCGACGAGGTTTCCCAGGAAAGTGCCTCCGCCCCAGGCGAGCAGGGCTTTGTCTTCGCCCAGGCGGGAGGATTCTCCGGCGGCGAGGATGATGCCTGCGATGCGTTCCACCTGTTCGACCTCAGGGGCTACAGCCCGCTCCCTGGTGGTCACATTTACAGCACGCCTGAAGGCGTGCCCTGACGGCTAGCCCTGCTGCTGGCCCATTTTGGCGAAGAAGTCCTGCGCGCGCCGGGCCATCTCCTCCGGAGGCACGTCCTCTTTGTGGGTGCAGATGTTCCAGCGGTGGCCGAAGGGGTCGGTGACTTCCGACCAGCGGTCGCCCCAGAACATATCGGCGGGCTCCATCAGCGAGGTGGCGCCGGCCTTGAGGGCGCGCTTGTAGACGCGGTCGCAGTTGCGGACGTAGAGGACGAGGCGCAGGCCGGTTTCGCCGATGGACTTGGGGGAGCGGATGCCGCGCTCCGGGCTTTCGTCCGAGATCATGACAATGGTGTTGCCGATCTTGATTTCCGCGTGCGCCAGCTTCTGTCCGTCCGGGTACATCATCCGCATCAGTTCCTTGGCGTTGAAGGCTTTCTTGTAGAACTCCAGAGCCCGTGCCCCGCCATCAATGGTCAGGTACGTGTTGACGCTGCGGAAGCCCTTCGGGACTGCTTTGACTTTGTCGGCCATGCATGCCTCCTATGCGAAGGTTGAGTTGTTGCCCGCCCCCGCCTACGGGGAAACTCCAGCCGCCTTCAGGATGGCGCGGCGGACGAGGTTTTTCGCGAGCGGGACCTTGTGCGCGTTGTGGCTCATGGGCCGGGCGCCGCGCAGGGCCGCGTCGGCAGCCCGGCGGGCAACTTCCGGTGTGATCCGGGCCCCGGTCAGAACTTTATCGGCGTCGGGCGCGGGCCAGGGCACGGGTGCGACGGCGCCGAGCACGATGCGGGCACGCCGGCAAGTAGCGCCGTCCATTTCAAGCACGGCGGCCACGCTCAGGGTGGCGAAGTCCCAGGTATTGCGGTCGCGCACCTTGAGGTAGACGCCGCGGGTGCCGGCGGCCGGTGTCGGCAGGGAGATCTCCTCCACCACTTCGTTCGGCTGGAGGAGGTTTTCGCGGGTGATGTTGACGGCCGGGCCGACGAAGAACTCGCCGAGTGGCAGGGTCTTGCGCCCGCCAGGGCCGGCGTAGCTGATGCGGGCGTCGTAGGCCATCAGCGCCGGAGCCAGGTCCGAGGGGTGAACGATGAAGCAGAGGTGCCCGCCCAGGATGGCGTGGTATTGGTTCTCGCCGCTCACCGCGTAGCAGATGGGGCCGCCCTTGCGGGTGCAGTGCAGGGCATCGTTGCGGTAGTACCAGCAGCGGGGCCGCTGGCAGAGGTTGCCGCCCACCGTGGCCATGTTGCGGATTTGCGGGGAAGCAATGACGCGCACAGCGGCGGCCAGCATCGGGTAGTGCTCCCGCACCGTGCGGTCGGTTTCCAGCTCGCTCAGGGTGGTGAGCGCGCCCAGGCGCAGACCTTCGCTCGGGCTGAAGCGCAAGTACTTCAAGGCCCGGTTGGCCTTGAGGTTCACCAAACGCTCGGGGGCGATCAGGCCTTCCTTGAGCTCGTCGAGGAGGTCGGTGCCGCCGGCGATGAGCTTGGCTTGCGGGCCCAGGAGCTCGATGGCCCGCTCGGTGGTGGGGGCGTTGACGAATTCGAAGTTACGCACGGCGGCCTTCTTCGGGCTGCGCCCTCAGGACCAGCCCTTTCTCGAGCGCCTCGAGGACGCGTTGCGGGGTCATGGGAGTCTCGAAGACGCGCACCCCCAGGGCATCGGCCACTGCGTTGGCGATGGCCCCGGGGGTGGGAATGATGGGCGGCTCCCCCAAGCCTTTGACGCCCACGCTGTTGGCGCGGGCGTCGGGCAGGTCAATCAGCACGCTTTCGATTTCGGGGATATCTTTCATAGTGGGGATCTTGTAGTCGTGCAGGTTGGCGTTGACCATGCGGCCGCTGGCGTTGTTGAGCACCCGCTCCTCGAACAGGGCAAAGCCCAGGCCCTGGATGACGCCGCCCTCGATCTGGCTCGAGGCGGTCAGCGGGTTGACCAACCGGCCAGCCTCGTGCGCGGCCACGATGCGCAGGACGCGGATTTCGCCGGTCTCGATGTCCACCTCGACTTCGGCAAACTGCGCCCCCCAGCTGTTGACGCTCACATCCGCGGGGTTCGGCCCGCGCCAGCCCTTGCCGATGAGCATGTTCTGCACCCGATCGCCGGTGCCGAAGCCGAATTGCAGTTCTTTGGTGACTTCGGCGATGGGTTTGCGGGTGGAGGGGTTCTGGGTGTCAAAGACGTAGCCCTCGCGGGTCGAGAGCCGCTGGGCCGGCAGGTTCATCTGCTTGCCAGCCAGCTCCAGCAATTGGCCCTTCACCTCCGCCGCGGCCATGCGCACGGCCGGGGCCTGGCTGGGGGTGGTGCGGCTGCCGCCGCTGACGAACCCGTAGGGCGTCCCCTGGGTGTCGCCCATCACGATGCTGAGCTTGTCGGCCGGCAGGCCGAGCTCCTCGGCCGCCACCTGGAGCATGCTGGTGCGGGTGGCCGAGCCGATGTCCTGCCCGCCGGAGAAGACAGCCGCCGTCCCGTCGGAGTAGAGGTTGACGACGGCGTAGCCCGGCGGCCCGCCGGCCCCGCCCCAGATCTGGGTGGCCAGACCAAAGCCGCGTTTCTTCGGGCCGCGGCTCAGCGCCTGGCGGGCGGTGCGGTCGCGCCAGCCGAACTTTTCGGCGCCCTTCTCATAGGCCTCGCGCAGGCCTTTGGTCGAGTAGGGCAGGTTGCGTACCTGGTCGGTGTCGCTGTAGTTGCGCAGGCGGAAATCGAGCGGGTCGAGGCCGCATTTTTCGGCGAGGATGTCGAGCACCTGCTCGAGCCCCCAGGTGCCTTGGACGTGGCCGGGAGCGCGGTGGGGCCGGGCCACGTCGGCGTTGATGTAGACGTTGGACTCCTCGGTGCTAACGTTCGGGCAGCGGTACACCTCGCGCAACGGGGTGCCCACCCCGGCCCCGGCGTTGTAGGCGCCCACGGAGCCGATGTTCTTGAGGGTGAGGGCGGTGAGAGTGCCGTCGCGCTTGCAGCCGGCTCTGATGGTCATGACATTGGCGGGACGGTTGCCCATGGCCAGGGCATCTTCTTCGCGATCGAGCGTGACCTTGACCGGCCGGCCCAGGTCGCGGGCGGCCAGGGCGGCGAGCACCGTGTACTTGTTGATCCAGAGCTTGCTGCCGAAGCCGCCCCCGCTGTAGAGACAAATAACGCGGATGTTGGCGATAGGGATGTTGAGAATCTGGGCGAGCGACTCGCGGACCGGGTGGACGGCCTGGGTCGAATCCCAGACGGTGAGCTTGTCGCCCTGCCAGGCGGCCACACTGCAGTGGGTTTCCAGGCAGGCGTGCACCTGGCACGGGGAGCGGAAGGTGTGCTCGATGACGAAGTCAGCTTCGGCGAAGCCTTTCTCGACGTCGCCTCGGGTGTAGAGGCTCGGCCGGCCGCCCTGGAGGTTGCGCGCCCCAGGCGCGTCCTGCGGACCACCTTCGTGGATGGCCGGGGCGTCGGGCGAAAGCGCGGTCTCCGCATCCAGCACATAGGGCATCTCCTCGTACTCGACGTCGATGAGGGGGAGGGCGTCGGCCGCGATGTGCTCGTCCACGGCCACCACCGCCGCCACTTCGTCGCCCACGAAACGGAGGGTGGTGTCGAAGAGCTTGGAGCGGTTCGCATACCAGGAGATGTCGGGTGTGTTCTCATAGGTATAGACCCGCTTCACGCCCGGCAGGGCTTCGGCGCGGCTGGTGTCGAGGCTCGTGATGCGGGCGTGCGGGTAGGGGCTGCGGAAGAACTTCATCCACAGCATATGGGACAGGTTGACGTCGTGGGTGTACTTGGCGCGGCCGCTCACCTTGTCGGGGCCATCGACGCGCGGCAGGGGCTTGCCCAGCACGGCGAGCTCGGCCTGCTTCGGCCAGGCGGCGGGCTCATTCTCCGGGACCTCCACCCAGACGTCGTTGACGACTCCGTTTAGTTCAACGCGGGTGAGCACTTTGGCCATGGCTAGCTCCTCCGCAGGGTCTGGGCGGCGTCCTGGACGGCGCGAAAGATTTTGGTGTAGGTGCCGCACTTGCAGAGGTTGCCGCACAGGCCTTCTTTGATGTCGTCGAGCGAGGGCTGGGGATTGCGGTCGAGCAGGGCCTTCGAGGCCATGACCATCCCGGGGGTGCAGAAGCCGCATTGCAGGGCGTCGTGGCGGACGAAAGCTTCTTGCAAGGGATGGAGCCGGCCGTCCGCCGAAAGCCCTTCGATGGTCTCGAGGTCGGAGTCCTGGGCGTCGACGGCCAGGGTGAGGCAGGAGTAGACGGGTTTGCCGTCGCGCAGGACGGTGCAGGCGCCGCATTCGCCGCGGTCGCAGACGCGCTTGGTGCCGGTGAGGTCCAATCGGTTGCGGAGGACATCGAGCAGGGTCCAGCGGGGCTCGACAGAGAGGCGATAGCTGCGGCCGTTCACCCGCAGGCGGATCGCGACGCGGGGCTGGCCGCTGATTTCCTCATCGATCTGGAGCTGGGCGCGGCCGAGCTCGGGGGCGACCACCGCCGCCGCGGTGCCGGCGGCAACGCCTTGGAGGAACCGCCGGCGGGTGAAGCTAAACGAGCTACTCGTGGGCTTGCGCCTCGCGGGCATAGCCGCCTCCTCTTTGATGGGTTCTTTCCCTGGGTTACTGCTTGGCGGTGACGATCTCTCCTTTCAAGCTGGAAGCGATGGCGAGCAGTTCGTTCTTCTCCTTTGCGGGGACGTTGAAGTTGTCGAGGGTGGCCACGAGATGCGCCACCGCTGCTTGCCAATCGCTTTCGGTGATGCCCAAGCCTTCGTGGGCTGCCCGCATACCGCGCCCGACGTAAACGCAAGGCCCACCGGTGGCGGCACACAACTGGTCCACGACCAGTTGGCGGATGCGCTTCTTGGAGTCGGTGCTGGCGCCGGTGAAGAAGCGGCCGAGCTGCCTGTCGTTGAGCAGGCGCCCGATGAAGTCGTCGGTAACAGCGGCGATGGGGTCATAGCCCCCCAGGCGCTGGTAGAGAGAGCGCGGGCCGGGCGGGGGAGCGGGGAGGGGTGCGGAATAGTGGTCGTGGGCGATGATCCAATTCTTGCCGCGCTTCTCCCAAACGATGGTCCAGCGGGCGTCGAACGATAGCTTGCTGCCGTCCTTCATCAGGATGTCCGTGCGAACCGTAGCCGCGCCCCAAGCAAAGTTGCCGCGTTGCTGCGCCTGCGCGTCGTCGCCGAGCGTGAACTTCACGGAGGACCAGTCGGCAAACAACTTCTTGACGCTCTCGGCGTAGTCCTTCCAGCCGGCGAGCTTGAGGGGTGTAATATCGAAGAAGAGGCGGCCGGGCTCCTGGGAGTAGAAGGGCGCGACGTTGGCGGGGTCGAGCGTCTGCCAAGCCGCTAAGGTTTTCTGCATCAGGGCCTTGAAGTCTTGGACGGATTCAGCTTGGCTTTCGTTTCGCCCGGCGATGGCAAGACTAACGAAGGCGACGCCTACCAGAATTTCAACCTTGAGTCGATGTCTCATGGGTTACCTCCAGCTTGACGTTTCTCGACGGCCTCCTACGGGCTCTGGCGCTCATAACGCGTACCTCCAGATTTCGCATTGCGCCAGGAAGCAGGCTCGGCTAGGTCCCCCAGCGGGTCAGGGCTTCAGCCCTGACACTGCACCCAGCTTTCCAGTAGTCGGCTTTAGCCGCTGAGAGCTTGCCCGGCGGCCGGAGCCGCCGGGTTGAACCCCAGGGGCTAAAGCCCTGTGATTTTTGGGCGCTCTCTCGGCACGGCTAAAGCCGTGCCCTGACGATCTTCACCAATGAGATTCTTCGCCCAGACGGGCGTCCGTCTGGACGCTTCGCTCAGAATGGCAGAGCGTGCTGGCGCATCCTCCTAGGAATCTTCCTTGAGCGCCTCTTCAGTCGCCGTATGCGCTTTCGTACCGACGGTCTTTGAGCCGGGCCGGGGGGCGTTGCGGCGCACGGCGATCATTTCGGCGACGATGCTGACGCCGATCTCCTCCGGGGTGATGGCGCCGATGTCAATCCCAATGGGGGCGCGAACGCGTTCGAGCCGGTCGCGGGGGATGCCCTCGCTTTCGAGCACCTTGTAGATGGAGAGCACCTTGCGCTTGCTGCCGATCATGCCAATGTAGCGGGCGCGGGTCCCGGCGGCCCAGCGCAGCACCCGCATGTCGTCCTTGTGGCCGCGGGTGACGATGACGATGTAAGAGGACTCGTTCGGGTCGAGTTGCGGGAAAACTTTTTCGTACTCGTCGGCGTAGACGGCGGCGGCTTCTGGGAAGCGCTCGCGGTTCGAGAAGCGCGGCCGGTCGTCAATGACAATAACGGCGAAGCCGGCCTGGGTGGCGATGCGGGCGATGGCGAGCGAAACGTGGCCGCCCCCGAACAGGTAGCAGAGCGGCTGGGGGAGGATGGGCTCGACATAGATTTCGAGCGTCCCGCCGCAGGTCAGCCCGACGTCGTAGCGGGGGTCGGCGTTCAAGTTGAAGGTGAGCTTGCGCGGTTTTTCCTCGCGCATCACTTCTTGGGCGGCGGCCCAGACTTCGGCTTCGACGCAGCCGCCCCCGACCGTGCCGGCGATGGAGCCGTCGTCGCGCACCAGCAGCTTCGAGCTCTGGAAGCTGGGGATGGAGCCCTGGGTGTGGACGATGGTGGCCAGGACGGCCTTGCGGCCCTGCTGGCGGAGACGAACGATCTCCTCAAAGATGTCCATGGGCATCCGCGCGGTGGAATTAGGCTAGCGCCCGCCGCGGCGGTTGTCAACGTGGAGGGAAAAACAGATCCCTCGACTTCGCCCTTCCCCTCGACTTGGCTCGGGGCAGGCGGGCTCCGCTCGGGATGACAGAAGTAGGGAGGAAGGGGGGCAAGGAACCAAGGGTGGAGGCGGAGAGGCGGGAGTATAATCGGGGCAACTTTTCTCCTTCGAGCAGGGCATGAGTTCTCGGGAGAGCGGCGTCGAGGGCCCCCACCCGTTGGGTTCGCTCCGGGCTGTGCGGTCGAGTGCCTGGGTGGCTTTGGGGGTGTTTGCCGCGGCGCTGATATGGGCGGGGATTGAGGCGGGGAGGCGCGACCCCTGCAAGACGGTTCCGGCGGTCTGGTGGGTGGTGTTGGGGTCATTGCTGGCAGCGCAGGCGGGCATCTTGCTGCTCTTGCGGCAGAACAAGCAACGGGCAGCTGCGGGGCTGGCGGTGTTTGGCGCAGTGCCGGGTTTGGTGCTGGCTCTGGCGGCGCCGGCGACAAACGTGATCAATTTCCGGACCCACTTCGCCTCCCCGGGAGTTCTCGCTCCGTTATCGCTGCTACTGTTTCCGGCGGAGCTGATGCTGCTTATGGCTGGGGCCCGTGCACTGGTTTCGCTCGGGCCCGCCGGGTGGCCCTCGAGGTTGCGCGGCGTACTGATGGTGGCGGGGCTGCTGGCAGGGGGGCTTCTCATCGCGTGGCTCGGGATCAGGAGCCCGGGCCATGTCTTCCCGTACCGAGCTGGGGGCCGCAATGAAAGTTCTGCTGTGGCTCGACTGCGCATCCTTCAGACGGATGCCGAGGCTTACGTCACTGCCTATCGGAACGGCTTCCCGCCGAGCCTGGCCGTGCTCACACCGCCTCCCGCTGACAGCCCCGAGAGCTGCGAGCATGCGGGGCTGATTGACCCAGCGGTGGCGACGGGAGTGAGGAGCGGCTACCGGTTCGAGTACCGGCCAGGGCCCACGATCGAGAAGCCGGGGCCGGAGTGCGCCGTGGCGGGGGTCAAGAGTTACGCCGTAGTGGCGCGGCCGCAACCTTACAAGGAGACGGGCACGCGGAGCTTCTTCAGCGACGAGTCGGGTGTCCTGCGGTGGACTTGCGAGGATCGGGCGGCGACGGCCCAGGACCCGCCAATCTAGGGGGCAAGGAGGAAATGATGGGTCGGGTTTCAACAGCACCGGCGACGCCGCCCCCAAAGCGGCGACGAGTGTGGCCGTGGGTGGTGGGCGGGCTGCTGGTGTTTGTGGTGATTGCCGCCATTGCCATTCCGAATCTCCTGCGGTCGCGGATGGCGGCGGGGGAGAGTCCCGTGATGGGGACGCTGCGAGGGCTCAACACGGCGGCGGTGACCTACATCTCGACATTTGCGAACGGCTTCCCGCCGAGCCTCAAGGCGCTGGGGCCGCCGTTGGCGGGGAGCGCGGCCGACTGCAACCATGCCGACCTCGTCCCCGCTGACTGGCTGTCGGGGCAAAGATATGGCTATCGATTCGAGTACGTGCCGGGGCCGCGGGTGGAGAAACCCGGCCCCGGGTGCGCGGTGGCCGGGGTGGAGAGCTATCAGATTCGTGGGCGACCGATTCGCTACGGGGAGACGGGGACGCGGAGCTTCTACACCGATGAGTCGGCGGTGATTCGCGGGACCGTCGAAGACCGGGCGGCGACGCCCGCCGACCCACCTATTAATTAGGACACAAAGCCATGGGAAGCCCGGCAGAGACGTCCGTCCCCGCACCCAGGGTGGAGAAGCGGTGGCTCTGGGGGGCGCGGGCGGCGGCGGGGGTATCGCTGCTGATGCTGCTGGGCCTCGCGGTTTCCGAGCCAAGCACGCTGTTTCTGCTCTGGCCGCTGTTCGTGGGCTACGGGTGGGTGTTGATCGGGCTGGGCCGGAAGCGGCGGCGGGGAGCGGCGCTGTTGGGGCGCACTATGGGCCTGCTGCTGCTGTTGGTGACCCTGCTGCTGTTGGGGTTCCTGCTTAGCCGGGTCGAAGGGCTGGAATGGAAGGTGGTCGGGCTGCTGGAAGCCTACGCGCTGGCGCAAGCAGTAGTGATGGTGAGCGGGTTCCAACTCGCCCGGCAGCTTCCCCGGGAGACCGCGTCAACCTCTGCGCCACTGCCCGAAGAAGCCCGCCGGCGGCTGGCCAGAGTGAAATGGAGAGCGGGTGTCTCCCTGATCCTGCTCTCCGTTCCTCTTCTCATCGGGTGGCTGGTCAGTCGTGAGCCGCTGTGGTGGATCGGGCTGGTGGCGCTGGCGCCGGTCTGGCCGGCCTATCTCGCCATCTGGGTCTACGCCCGCCGAACGAACCCCAAGAAAGGTCTGGCGACTGCGGTGGGGCTGGGGAGTTTGGTCTTCTTGCTCAGCCTCCCGGCGGCCACTGGGGCCACGGTCGGCGCCTTCAAGGGAGACAGCCGGATGGTCGCCCTGGCGAGCGGGCTGGTTTTGTTCGCCTTGATGCAGGCGGCGATGGTGAGAAGCGCCATCGGCGCCTACTATGCGATCGGCCGGGAAAAAGGCGACTGGGGAAAGCTGGCCGGGGCGCTTGTCTACGCCGCGTTCTGCTTCGCCTGGCTCATGATGGTCGCGATTGCCATCCCGAGTCTGCTGCCGAGCCGCATGGCCGCGAACGAGTCATCGGCGGTGGGGACGCTGCGGATCATTAACGTCTCGGCGGCATATTATGAGGATACTTACAAGAACGGCTTTCCGCCGGACCTAAGAACGCTCGGTCCGGCGGGGCCGGGTGGGTCAGCCAACTGCAACCAGGGGGACTTCATTGATGCGGTGGTGGTCTCTGGGGAGAAGAGCGGATATCGGTTCGACTATCGCCCCGGGCCGCGGGTGGAGAAGCCGGGGAAAGGCTGCCCCATTCCTGGCGTCAAGAGCTACACGATACTGGCGCAGCCGCTTGTCCATGACAGGACCGGGATCCGGAGTTTCTTTACCGATGAGACCGGCGTCATCAGGATGACGGCGGAGGACCGGGCGGCCACAGCGGCGGACCCGCCGCTCTGAAGGGAGGCTGAACCATGGAGAGCGCGCCTGAGGCCTCGCCGGCGCGACCGCGAGTGAGCCGGGGCTGGGTGTGGGCCGTGCGCATCACCGCGCTCGTCTCCCTACTCCTCTTGGGTCCGGTCTTTGTGGTTGCTGGCTTTGGCTTTGGGTATGCTGTCTACGTTGCCTGGGCGCTCCTGCTAGCACCGGCCGCAGTTTTGGCGTTGCTGTACATTTTCACGCTCTGGCGATTCCCCGGTAAGACGCTGAAGAACGGATTGGCGCTGGCGACGGTCACAGGCGCAGTTGGGGTGTTATTCGGCCTTCTCTGCTTCTCTCTCACTCTACTTGTTCCGATCCTTTGGTTCGGCGTCTACCTGGCGGGGGTGTTCCTACTGACAAACGCCTTGCTGGTGCTTGCCGCGGTCAGGACCTATTGGACTGGCCGGCGCCAGGGAGGCGAGAGACCGTCCCTGCTGTGGGCCTCGGTGGCCGGAGGAGCTTGTTTGGGCCCGATCGTACTATTTGCGCTGTTTGAGCTTTTGGTTGCCCAGCCATACCGCGAATTCGAGCGGCTAGCGGAACAGAGCTTCGAGAATTCGCGGGGGCCCTTGGGGGCCCGCAACCAGCTGGAGCGCATAAATACGGCGGCCCGGACTTATGCCGAGCGCTACCACAACGGCTACCCGCCCACGCTGACCGCCTTTGGGCCGCCGCCGGATGGAGGGGGCCCGAACTGCAACCACTCAGACTCACTCATCCTCCTCTCTGATAAAGCAGTGATGACCAGCGAGTTCACTTTCGAGCACCGAGGGTACAGGTTTGAGTACCGCCCGGGCGCGCGCCTCCCGCGCTCCGCTCCCGGGTGTACTCCGGGAGTGCAGGGCTATAGCCTCAGTGCCCGCCCGCTCCCCTACTCGTCGTCTTCTTGGATCACACACCGGAAGGTCACCGGGGAAAGTTTTTTCACCGATGAGACGGGTGTGATTCACCATACGGAGGAGGACCGGGCGGCGACGGCCGCCGACCCGCCGCTATAGGAGGAGAATCATGGGAAGCGCACCGCAAGCTCCTCCGGCACCTCCCGTGCCTCGGGGGTGGCTGTGGGCGGTGCGGGTGACGGCTGGAGTGTCCTTGGCGATCTGCGCCGGTGGTGCGGTTCAGGAGCCTGAGGCGGTGGTGGTTCTGTGGCCTCTCCTGTTGGGCTACGGGTGGGTTTTGTTTGCCCTGGGGCGGACCCCACGGCGAAGCGCTTTGCGGGTGGTTGTGCTGTTCTCCGTGCTGGGCCTGGTGCTCACGGTCAGCCTTCTGGCGGCAGCCTTCGCTCGGGGCGAGGGGATTGACCCTGTGGCTATGGGTTTGTTGTGGGGCTTTGGTGTGGTGCAGGCAGGGCTCGGGGTCAGCTCTCTGAAGCTCTACCGGACCGTCCTGGCGCAAGCGGCCCCGCCACGGCGGGAGAAATCGGCGGTGGTCTTTCGCGTGCTTTTGGCGCTGGGGCTTCTCCTTAGCGTGCTAGCCTTGCTTCCGAATCTCTTGCCACCCAGCCGGAAGCCAGCCAACGAGAGTGCGGCGGTGGGGACACTGCGCACCATCAATACATCGGCGGTAGTGTACGAAGATACCTACAAGACCGGCTATCCGCCAAGCCTGAAGAGCGTGGGGCCACCGGAGCCGGGTGGCTCAGCCGGGTGCAACCAGGCGGACTTCATTGATGCGGTGGTGGTCTCTGGGGAGAAGTCCGGCTATCGGTTCGAATACAGGGCAGGCCCGCGGGTCGAGAAAGCCGGGGAGGGTTGCACGGTTCCGGGAGGGCAGAGCTACCAAGTGACCGCCAGGCCACTGAAATACCGCCGGACAGGTATCCGCAGCTTCTTTACGGATGGGACAGGCGTGATTCGCGGGACGACGGAGGACCGGGCGGCGACGGCCCAGGACCCGCCGCTCTAAGCTCACCGCAGAGGCGCACCCTTCGGCGCGCCCGTACGGGCTTGCTCCCTTCGGCTCCGCTCGGGGCAAGCAGGGCAAGGGGGACACAGAGAAAAGCAGGAGAGAGAGAGAGAGATGGCTGAAGGGGAGCTGGATCGGCGGTGGCTGTGGGTGGTGCGGGTGGGGGCAGCGGTTCCGCTGCTACTAGTGGTGGTGGCGGCATTTGTGGAATTGGGGTTTTTGCTTTTGGGAGCGCCGGTGCTGGTTGGCTACGGCCTGATCCTGTGGGGAGTGAGAGCCAAGCCGCTCCGAGCGGCGCTTTGGGCCGCAGCCGCGGTGGGTGGGCTTGGGGCAGCCGTGGTGGGGTGTCTGGTTGTCATTATCCTCGCCCTCTCGGTGCCGGGCACTTCTGGGCTGGGTGGGGTCTTCGCGCTGGGCTTGGGGTTTGCCGCCACCCAGGTGGCTTTGGCGGTGGGTGCAGCCAAATTGCTGCCGGCAGTTCCTTGGCGACCGGCCGAGAAGCGCTGGGTAGTAGGGACGGCTGTGGGGATTTGCTTGGCGGCGGGGTTGGTGGCGGCCGTGGCGATCCGGAGTTACTTGAGCTCGCGGACGGCGGCGGCGGATGCCAACGCGGCGGATATGATGCGCACGCTGAACACGGCGGCGGTAGTCTACGCATCTACTTACGAGAATGGCTTCCCGCCCAGCCTGGCGGCTTTGGGACCGCCGCCGGCGGGCGGCGAGCCGAACTGCGACCACGCCGACTTGATCGAGGCGACGTTGACCAGGGGCGAGAAGTACGGCTACCGGTTTGAGTACAAGCCCGGGCCACCCGTGGAAAAGCGAGGGGAAGGGTGCGCGGTGGCCGGAGTGTGGAGCTACCAGATTCATGCCCGGCCGATTCGCTACGGGGAGACGGGCACGCGCAGCTTTTACACCGACGAGTCGGTGGTGACTTACTCGACAACCGAGGACCGGGCGGCGACGGCCGAGGACCCGCCGCTGTAGGCTTCTCGGAATTTCCTCTTTGTTTTCAACAACATAAAACCGCAAAAACCGCGAAATCCGCAAAAACCGTAGACACGGCGTGGAGAATAGTAGGTGAGGGTGTTTTGTGGCGCCTAATCCCTCGCCCAGAGGAGGCAAGGGCGGAGAGGCGAGGAGGAGTGAATGAGGCGCTTTTTTGGTGAGAAAAAGCACCGAGCAAGCCCTGTGTTTTCAAAGGGATGAGTGTTACGCCCCGGGAGGAGGGATCGGATGAGCAGGCAAGTGATTGAAAATGAACCCGATGTCAACATCCCCGAAGAGCGGAGATGCCTCTGCCGGTTTGCGGACGGACGTCGGTGCCGGATGCGGCGCTGGGGCACGGAACTCTGCTTCCATCACGACCCGGCGGCGGCCAAGAAGCGGAAGAACCGGGGACGGCCGCTGAGCCGGCTGGAGCTGCTGACGGCAACCGAGGTGCATGAGCTGCTAACGCGGACGCTGCGGCGGCTGGAAGCGGGCGAAATCGGCCCCGGCCAAGCGTACGCCCTGGGCTACCTGGCGCAGCTGCTGCTGGGAAATCTGAAGGGAGTGCGGGAAGAGTTCGAGACGGCGCGGACGGCCTGGGACCGGCACGTCGAGGAGGTGTCGCGGGTGCGGGCGCTCACCGAACCAACACCACTACGCGTCGAGAACGCCGGCGGGGCGCCTGCGGCGCGGGGTGAAGAGAGCGCGGAATAGACGGTGTTGACTCGCCGTGATACGGTTATGACTCGCCAGAGCACGCCCCGGACACACTGAGCAGAGACAGGAGAAACCCTCATGAAGGCGATTGTTTTTTCCGAGCACGGCGGGCCGGAAGTGCTGCGCTACACGGAGGTGCCGGAGCCGAAGCTCGGCCACGGGGAGGTGCTGGTGCGGGTGCGGGCTTGCGCCCTGAACCACCTCGACCTCTGGGTGCGGAAGGGCCTGCCGGGTGTGCAAATCCCCCTGCCCCACATTCCCGGAAGCGATGTTTCCGGCGAAGTCGCCCGAGTGGGCGAGGGTGTGACCCGGGTCAAGGTAGGCCAGAAGGTGGTGCTGGCCCCGGGGGTGAGCTGCAACACCTGCGACGACTGCCTGGCCGGGCGCGACAACCAGTGCCGGCGGTACACAATTCTCGGCTACCTGATTGACGGCGGCTGCGCCGAGTACGTGCGGGTGCCGGAGGTGAACGCGTTGTTCCTGCCCGAGCGGCTGAGCTTTGAGGAAGCGGCGGCCGTGCCGCTGGTCTTCCTGACTGCCTGGCACATGTTGGTGACGCGGGCGCGACTCCAGCCGGCCGAGGACGTGCTGGTGCTGGGGGCGGGGAGCGGCGTCGGGAGCGCCGCCGTTCAAATCGCCAAGTTTCATGGGGCCCGGGTGTTTGCCACCGCCGGCAGCGACCCCAAGCTCAAGAAGGCCCAAGAGCTCGGCGCCGACGAACTGATCAACCACGCGAAGCAGGACATCGCCGAGGAAGTCCGCAAGCGCACCAACAAGCGCGGGGTGGACGTGGTGTTCGAGCACGTCGGGCAGGCCACCTGGGAGAAGAGCCTGGCAAGCCTGGCGGCGGGCGGGCGGCTGGTTACCTGCGGGGCCACCACGGGCGGGGAGGTCAAGATCGACATCCGGCGCTTGTTCTACCTGCGCTGGTCGCTGCTCGGCAGCTTCATGGGGGAGCGGCGGGAGCTACTGACGATTCTGCGCCTCGTGAGCCGAGGAGTCCTCAAGCCCGTCGTGGACAAGGTGTTTCCGCTGGACGAGGCCGCCCAGGCCCATGACTACCTGGAGCGGCGCGAGCAATTTGGGAAAGTGGTGCTGAAAGTATGAAGCGAAGCCAAGGTGCAGCGATGAGATCCTTCGCTGCGCTCCCTTCGACTTCGCTCAGGGCAGGCAGGATGACAGAGGAAAGGAGCAGTTCGGGAAAGCGGGGCTCAAGGTATGAAAAGCAGGTCCCTCGACTCCGCGCGTCGGGCTTATCCTGAACCGGCTCGCCGTGAACGGGCTCCGCTCGGGATGACAGCAAAGCGGCGCGAGCAATTTGGGAAAGTGGTGCTGAAGGTATGAAAAAGAGCGTGATGCTGCGTTTGAGATCCTTCGCTGCGCTCCCTTCGACTTCGCTCAGGGCAGGCAGGATGGCAGAGGAAAGGAGCAGTTCGGGAAAGCGGGGCTGAAAGTTTAGGGGAATGCAGATCCCTCCCCGTACGGGTCAGGATGACAAAGGGTTGTGGCACGGCAGGGCTTGTGGGAGAATCACAGCATGAGTGAGACGCAGGGCGGGTTGGCGGGCGGGGGTTCGACTACACTCAAGGGAAGCGAATCGGGCTCCGCGGAAATGAGCGGGGCGGGCCTGGAAGGGATTCTCTTCGCCCAGCTCGACAAAGCGGTGAACTGGGCGCGCAAGTCCTCGCTCTGGCCAATGTCGTTTGGCCTGGCCTGCTGCGCCATCGAGATGATGTCAATGAGCGCCAGCCGCTTCGACATCGCCCGCTTCGGGGCCGAGGTGTTCCGCGGCTCGCCGCGGCAGTCCGACCTGATGATTGTGGCCGGGCGGGTCTCGCAGAAGATGGCCCCGGTCATCCGCCGGCTCTACGAGCAGATGCCCGAACCCAAGTGGGTAATCTCGATGGGGGCCTGCGCCACCTCGGGCGGGGTGTTCAACAACTACGCCCTGGTGCAAGGGGTGAACCAGATCATTCCGGTGGACGTCTACGTGCCGGGCTGCCCGCCGCGGCCCGAATCGCTCATCTACGCCATCATGACCCTGCAGAAGAAGATCGAGCAGGAGCGCGGCAGCTTCAAGCGGGCGTTGAACCTCGGCTAGCAGAAAACAGAAAGCAGAAAACAGAAAACAGAAAAAGAAAGGGCGCCCGCCGAGGGCGCCCTGGAATCCCCAACAACTTGCTGATGGCTTACTTCTTGGCTTTAACGGCGCGGCGAGCCCGTGCCTTTTTGGGCTTCTTCGCGGGTTGCTCGTCGGTGATTTCCAGCACCACCATGGAAGTGACGAACTTCTTGGTGCCGTGCTCGACGAACTCGATCGAGGTGCGTTCCTCGTCGCTGGCCACAATCGTGCCCAGGCCGTACTGCCCGTGCTTGACGTGCTGGCCTTCCTCGTAGGTGGTCAAGAGTTAACCTCCGCGGGCTATGACGCCTCTACGGCTCGATTAGATGCGCTGTGGAACTATGAGACTACCACAGGAACGGGGTGAGAATCAAGCCGTGGGGAGGGTGGCTGGCGCCTACATCCGCAACCCCAGCTTTTTCATTTACTTCTGGAGGGTCGAGCCCAGCCCTACGATCCCGACATCAATTAGCCTGATGCTCAACAACCGCACCCCATTGAGCAGCTCCGAGAACAGGATGATCGCCGAGGGCCTAGGAGGAGCGTTGGTAGAAAGGCAGCGGGGCTACTTCGGCCGTCGCCCCACTTTCGAGGGCGAGGCGTGTTCCCGGCTGCAGGTGCTCTCGGCGGACGTAGCCCAAGGCGATGGCCCGGCCCAAAGTAGGCGAGTCAACCGCCGTGGTGATGGTCCCGACTTCTTTACCGTTTGTGGTGAGCTTGGCGCCGGCCGCGGGGAGCGCTCCGCTCAGGGTGAGCCCGGCCAGTCGGCGGTTGACGTGGCCGCGGGAACGAATCCGTTCGATGATTTCCTGGCCCACGTAGCAGCCTTTGTCGTAACTGATAGCGCGCGCTTCCAGCCCCGCCTCGGGCGGGAGCGTCCGCTCGTCCATATCCACTCCATACCAGGGAATGCCGGCCTCGGTGCGGAGGATGTTCCAGGCGGCGTGGCCCACGGGCTTCCAGGCCACGGTCTTCTCCTGGGCCACGAGTGCATCCCAGATGTTCTGGGCGTACTCCACCACGAAGATAAGCCGGTAGCCTTCCTCGCCGGTTTCGCTCAGGCGGACAACCAGCACCGGGGCGTCGCCCAGCTTCGCCCAGGTGTGGTTCAGCTCGTTGCCCGGCACGGCGACGGCGCCCGCGGCAGCCAGCAGCCGGCCCGCGGCCGGCCCGTCCACACTCAGCGCCGCGAGCTGCGGGCTGCGGTCGTCGAGCGTGACGTCGTCGGCGATGACGAACTTCTCCAGGGTCTCCCGGGCGCGCTCCTTGGCCGAGATGTCGGTCTCGAGCAGCAGGTGGTCGTCCAGCTGGAACACGTAGAGGTCGGCGAGCATCTGCCCCTGCGGGTTGAGCAGCGTGGCGTAGCAGCCCTGCCCGGGCCCGAGCGAGTTGACGTCGTTCGAGAGCATCCGGTGCAGGAAGGACCGGGCGTCGGGCCCGCTGGCGGTCAGGTGGGCTCGGTCGGTGCGGTCAATGACGCCCGCACCCGAACGCACGGCGCGGCACTCAGCCGCGACTTCGGCGAATCGCTCCGGAACCAGGCTGCCGCGCACCCTGGCAAACTGCGCCCCGAGTGCTTTGTAAGTCATCTCGAGCGGCGGCCGCCGTTCTTCACTTACGCTGAAGCGTTCCGACATGCCTCTAGAATAGCAGACCAGAAACTGCGATGGCCATCGCTTGTCATTCTGAGCGGAGCCGATTCAGAGAGAAGCTCTTCAGGGCAAGCCTCCCACGGCGGAGCGAAGAATCTCAGCGGTGCCGGCGACCTCGATTGAGATCCTTCGCTTCGCTCCCTTCGGCTTCGCTCAGGGCAGGCAGGATGACAAACGGCTGCGGTTTTCTTCAGCGGGCGCTAGCGGGGCGGGGCCGCCGCCTTCTCCCGCAGGGTGCGGACTTCCTGCTTCAGGGTTTCGAGCTCCCCTCTGAGCTCTTCGGCCGTGCGCTCGGCTGCCTGGGCGCGACGCAGCTTATCGAGAGCCACCTCGGCCTCGCGGGAGAGGCGCCGTTCGAGCTCATGGGCGGCGACGTCTTCAAGAACCGGAATCGCCCGCTCATCGCCCAGCTCCCCCAGCGCCTTCAGGGCGGACCGCCGGGCCCAGATGTAGGGGTCGTTCACCAGGGCCAGCAGGCGGCGGAGCACGTCGTCGTTCCCGCGGCCCAGTTTCCCCAGGGCTTCGATGGCGGCCTCGCGGGCCCGCGGCGGCCGTCCGTAGCTCGCCCACTCGACCAGCAGCGGCACCGCCCGCGGGTCACCCAGTTCCGCGAACCCTTCGAAGGCTTTCTGGCGGATCACGTCGCGATGGGATTCGCGGCTGAGCGCTGCCCGCAGCCGCTCGAAGGCGCGCTCGCTGCGGGTCTTGCCCAGCGCTTTGGCCGCCGCCGCCACCACGTAGGTCTTCGGCTCGCTCGCCATCGTCTTTTCCAGGGTGCTCGCCGCCGTGGCATCGCCGGCAAACTCGCCCAGGGCCTCGGCGACCTTCTCGCGCACGCGGGGGTCAGGGTCGCGCAGGCCCTCCAGGAGCGCATCGCGGGCCGCGGCGGCCTTGGTTTCGCCGAGCACGCGCGCTACCTCGCGGCGCACCCCGTAGAAGGGCTCCTGGAGGAGCGCGTCGCGCAGGGCGCCGACGGCCACCAGGTCGCCGCGGCGCCGGCCGAGCTGGCCGGCCGCCCAGATGCGCCCGATGACGTTCGGATCGTTGCGCACCAAGTCCATCAGCTCTTGGCGCGATTTCGGGAACTCGAGGGTCTTGAGGATCACCTGATTGGGATCGAAGCGCACTCGGGTGGGACGATCGGGCAGCGGAAAGTAGAAGTCGTCGCGGGCGTGGGCCACCTCGATGCGAAAGGTCTGCGCCCCCTGGGCGGTGGTGAACTCCACCTCGACCGGCATCCGAAAGAGCGGCGTCATCTCCTCCAGCTTCTGCTTCTGCTCGACGACCAGGTGAACGGTACGCGTCTCCGCGTCCCACTCCGAGCCCACCGCAAATTCCGGGTGGCCGGCCTGGTAGAGCCACTCTTGGAAGAACCACCCCAGCTCCTGGCCGGTGGCTTCCGTGATGGCCCGCCGGAAGTCATCGGTCTCGACCGACTGTTGGGCGTGCTTCTTTCCGTAGTGGCGGATGGCCCCCTGGAACTCGTCATCCCCGAGTAGGGCCCGCAGCATGGAGAGGACCAGGCCGCCCTTCGGATAGGTGTGGGAGTCGAAGAGGTCGTCGTGGCTGACGTAGACGGGCATGACGATGGGCCGGCGGTACTCTTCCCGGTCTTCCTAGAAGTAGTCGCGGGCGTCCTCCCAGCGGCGATAGTCGTATTCGTCCCGGCCGTAGTGCTGCTCGTACCAGAGGTTGGTGAAGAAGGTGGCGAAGGCTTCGTTCAGCCAGATG
>JACQTJ010000114.1 GCA_016210855.1 Acidobacteriota bacterium
AAAAGCGCCCGGCCAAATTCACCGGCCGGTAGGGCATAATCTCCTCATGGCACCCAACGAGCTCAAAGGCAACCTGAACGCCAAGGGGCTGCGCCTGGGCATTGTCGTCAGCCGCTTCAACAGCTTCATCACCGAGCGGCTGCTGGCCGGCGCCCTCGACGCCCTCGCCCGCGCTGGCGCCGACGAGAAACAAATCGAGATCGTCCGCGTCCCCGGCTCGTTTGAAATCCCGGTGGCGGCGAAAAAGCTGGCCCAGACCGGCCGTTACCACGCCCTCATCTGCTTGGGCTGCATCATCCGCGGCGACACCCAGCACTTCGACTACATCAGCGCCGAAGTCACCCGTGGCATCCAGCTGGCCGCCATCGAAACCGGCGTCCCCCTGGCCTTCGGCGTCCTGACCACCGACACCCTGGAGCAGGCCATTGACCGTGCCGGCGCCAAGAGCGGCAACAAGGGCGCTGAAGTGGCCCTGGCCGCCGTCGAAATGGCGACGCTTCTCCAGAAGACTTCTCGCCGCCGTCATTAGCTTGTCATGCTGAGCGCAGCGAAGCATCTCAAACCTAGCCCTGTCACCGATGAGATTCCTCGCTTCGCTCGGAATGACAGAGGTGAGTCGTTCGGCGAGGGCGTGTAAGCTATGCCCCGACGTCGCAAGGCCCGCGAGTGCGCTCTGCAGCTCCTGTTTCAGTGGGAAGGCGACCGGCTTGACCCCGACACCCTTTTGCCTGGTTTCTGGAAGGGCCGCAAGGAGGACGCCTACACCCGGCGCTTCGCCGAAGAGCTTTTCCGCGGTACCGTGGCTTCGCTCCAGGAAACCGACGCGCTGATTGCCACCCACTCCCAGCACTGGAAGCTCGAGCGCATGGCCGCCGTGGACCGCAATCTCCTGCGCCTGGCTGCCTACGAGCTCCAGGCCCGCTCCGACACCGCCCCGGCCGTGATCATCGACGAAGCCCTGGAGATCGCCCGCCGCTTCTCGAGCGAGAATTCGGTCGAGTTCATCAACGGCGTCCTCGACGCCATCCGCAAGACGCTGGCCGCCCGGGTCAAGTCCTGAACCGACAAGGGGAGAGTTGCCATGCAGCTTTACTTGGTCCAGCACGGTGCCGCCAAGACCGAGGCGGAAGACCCGCAGCGCGGCCTCACCGACGACGGCCGCCGCAGGGTGGAGCGCATGGCCGAGTTTCTGGCTCCGCTCGAGCTCGCCCTTGACCGCATCGAGCACAGCGGTAAGCTCCGCGCCCGCCAAACCGCCGAAATCCTGGCGGCGCAGCTCCACCCCAGGAAAGGAATCGTAGAGGTGGCCGGCCTGGCCCCGAACGACGATATCGAACCCGTGCGCCTCCGCCTGGAACGAGAGTCGAAAAACCTGCCCGCTGGCAGGCGCGGCTTGATGCTGGTCGGCCACCTCCCCCATCTGAGCCGGCTGGCCTCCCGGTTGCTCGGCCACGAGGCCGGCCGCGCCGTGGTGCAGTTTCAGATGGGAGGCGTGGTGCGGCTCGACCAGGACGAGGCCGGGCGGTGGGTGCTCTGCTGGGCGCTGGTGCCGGAGCTGCTCTCAAAGGGTTGAAAGCCCGCCGGCGTCAAGGTATAAGCACACGCTTCGGAGGTTGATCCGTGGCCGAAGGCAGATTGGCGCGATTCCAGCAGAAGCTCCTCGCTTGGCACAAGAAGTACTTTGACTGGCTGCTCGAAAACGTGGCCTCGCCCACCGCGCCACTGGCGTGGCTCAGTCACCTGAAGCGCCCCGCCGGTGCTGTCGGTTGGGCTCTGGACGGTTTGAAGTGGGTCCTGGTAGTGGTCTGGGCGGTCGCGGGCGTGGGGATTTGGTTCTTGGCTTTGTGGGTCCTGATCTGGTGGGATACCTTTACGCCCTCCGAGCCCCGCGGTTCCGCCCCGCCGGCCGCCCACCACGGCTGATCGTTCTTACTTTCCTTCCTCTGCCAGGATGTGGCTCACCATAGCCAGCGGCTCGCCCTGGCTCACCGGCGGCGTGGCCACCACGTAGTTCACCACCCCCGCCAACGGTGCTCGGATTTCCGCCAACTGGTTGCCGAAAAAGTCGGTCAGCCGACCCAGCAGCGCGCCCCGGGCCACGGTGTGCCCGGGCTGGACCGCAGCGTAGAAGATGCCCGTCTCCGGGCTGCGCAGCACCTCGTAGGTGTCGAGCCACACCACGGCTTCGGCGCGGGCAGGCTCGCCCGGCAGCATCTTGAAATGTCGCAGCAGGTTCCACACTCCGCGTTCGGCCAGCCCCACCCACTCGGCCCGGGTGTCGCCGAGTCCGCCGGTTTCCGTAGTAATGGCGGGCTTGCCGCGGGTGATGGCGGTGTTGGCGGTATAGACCGAAGCCTGCGGGTCGGCAGGTCGGTTCGTGTCAATGACGATGTGGTCGAGCCCGAAAGCCAGCGCCATCTGGCGTGAGCCTTCATCCACGGTGGCATTGCCGCCCTTCATCCAGTAGGTGTAAGGCCGCAGGGCTTCGTTGCCGTCCCCGCAGTGCAGGTCAGCCACGGCGTGGGCGCGCTCGATGATTTCGGTCGTAATCGTGTAGGCGATGCGCTCGCTCACGGTGCCGTCCACCTTGCCGGGATAGACGCGGTTCAGGTTCTTGCCGTCCACCGGGCTGTAGTAAATGGTGCGGCCGAGGAACGAGGGCAGGTTCGCCACGTGCACCAGGATGACGGTGCCCGAAAGTTGCGCCGGGTCGATCTGGCCGCGCAGTTTCTGCAAGGCGATGATGGGGGCATACTCGTAGCCGTGCGTTCCGGCAATCAACGCCAGCACCGGGCCGTCGTTCGCGCCGTGGAGGAGCGTCACCGGGATGCGCGTGCCGGCGTCCACGCCCGCGGGCACCTCCAGAAACCCGGAGACGCGTTTCCCTGGGTCCGCCATCAGGGTGCCGACGGTGAAAGGTCCGCGAGCCACCGCGTCCTCCGCGGCCGTGAGCAGGAAGGCAAAGCCCAGGAGGAGGATCTGGCGCTTTCGACTCATTTCGTCTCCTTGTCATTTTTCTTACGGGCGATGTAGATGACTTTTTCCACCGAGGCGTGCACGGTGCCTTCGGCGTCGGTGAGCTCCACCTTGTAGACGCGGTGGAGCGAGCGCTGGGCGGCCAGCGCGGCCCGGATGGCCTCGAGCTCCCCCTCTTCCAGCACGAACCGGGCGTAGAGGGTCGTCCGCCCCGGCTTCTTGAAGTGGATGGTAGCGGCTTTGTCCCACACCACGTAGTCCGGCCCCAGGTTGCGGATGAGCATCACCATGTAGAAGGGGTCCACGGCGGCGTACATGCTCCCGCCGTAAATCGTGTCCACGTAGTTCCGCGTCCGCCAGTTCAAGGGCAACTTGATGCGTACTTCGCGCCAGTCGTCCGCGAGGTAGGTGATGCGGCCCCCCGTGCCGCGAAAGGCGGGAAAGAAGTTGAACCCCCAGCGCGCGAGCCGGCTCCGGAGCGATTGCGCCATGGAGTCACGCGCTCCGCACCAGCTGCTCCACGCTGGCCACCACCCGCGCCGCCATCTCCACCGATGGCGCTTCGGCGTAGATGCGCAGCACCGGCTCGGTCCCCGAGGCCCGCACCAACACCCAGCCGGCGTTGAGCAGGTAGAGCTTGGTGCCGTCCAGGTCTTCGCGGCCGACGACCGTCCACTGGCCGAGCTTCCGCAGGGCGTCGCCGGCAATCTGCTTCAGGGCCCGCTGCTTCTGCCCGGGGTCGAGCTTCAGGTCCACGCGTCGGTAGTGCAGCGGCCCGAACTTCTCCTGCAGCTCGGCCACGCAGGCGGCGAGCGCTTTGCCCTCAGTGGCCACGATTTCGGCGAGCAAGAGCGAAACCAGCAGGCCATCCCGTTCGGGGAGGTGCGGGCGGATGCCGATGCCGCCGCTCTCCTCGCCGCCCGCGACCAAGTCGCGCTCCAGCATCAACTCGGCGATGTGCTTGAAGCCGATGGGGGTCTCGTAGAGCGGCACCCTGTAGCCCTCCGCCATGCGGTCAATCATCTTGCTCACGGAAAAGGTCTTCGCCACGCCGCCCTTCAGGCCCCGCCGCTCCACCAGGTGGCGGAAGACCAGGGAAAAGATTTTGTGCGGGTCAACGAAGTTTCCCGCCGCGTCCACGGCCGCCGCCCGGTCGGCGTCGCCGTCGCTCGCCAGCCCCAGGTCGCACCGCTCCCGCCGCACCGCTTCCCGCAACGGTTCGAGGTTTGCCTCAATGGGCTCGGGCTGGGTGCCCCCGAAGAGGGGATCGCGCCTCCCACGCACTTCGGTGGCGGCGATGCCATGCTCGGCGGCGAGCGTGCTCAGGTAGCCGGCCGCCGACCCGTGCAGGGGATCGATCGCCAGGCGCAGCCCGGCCCGAACGATGCCGGCGAAGTCGACCAGCTCGGCCAGGCGTGAAAGGTAGGGCGGCTTGAGGTCAACCACTTCAATGCGGCGTGGGTCAGGGCAAAGGCGAGGCAAGCGCGGCTCCTCGCTCAGCAGGCGCTCTACTTCCGCTACCGCCCGCGGCGAGGCCGAGCCCCCGTAGCTCGCCTTGAGCTTGATTCCCAGCCACTCCGCAGGATTGTGGCTGGCGGTGAGCATGATGCCAGCCGCGGCGCCCAGGCTCCGCACCGCGTAGGAGAGGGCCGGGGTGGGCGTGGGGGCTCGCGCCAGCCGCACTTCCGCACCCACCGAGGTGATGACCTCTGCCGTCCGCCGGGCGAAGCGGTCAGCCCCGAAGCGGGTGTCGTAGGCCACCACCACGCCGCGGCGGATGTCTTCGAACTCGACCAGGTAGCGGGCCAGCCCCCGGGCCACCCGGGTGACATTGTCGAGCGTGAAGTCGCGGGCGATCACCCCCCGCCAGCCATCGGTGCCGAACCGGATGACTGGCCCGGGCGGCGTCCGGCGCCCCTGCTTTCTCCTGGTTTTCTTGCCTGCCATTTAGAGCAGCCGCTGGCGCTTCCTTTTCTCGAGATAGTGTACGACTTTGCCCACCTCTTGGGCACGGGCCCGCGAGGCGAGAAGCAGCGCCTCGGGTGTGTCCACCACGACAAGGTCGCGCACCCCGATGGCGGCTACGAACTTGCGCGGGACCTGAAGCCAGTTGCCGCCGGCCCCGAGGGCAAAATGCGGTCCAGCGAACATGTTTTTGCCGCCGCGGCCTGCCCACTGGTCGTAGAGCGCGCCCCACGAGCCCAGGTCGCTCCAGCCCATCTTGGCCGGGATCACCCGCGCCCGGCCGCGGGCCGCCGCCGGCTCGGCCAGGGCGTAGTCCACGGAAATGTTCTCGAGCCGCCGATAGAGTCGCTTCAGATAGGTGGAGTAGTCGCGCCCGCGGATTCGAGGCGTGAGCCCGGAAAACGCGACGTGCGTGCGGGGCAGGTGCCGACGCAGCAAGTCGCCAAAGGTCGAGAGCCGCCAGAAGAACATCCCCGAGTTCCAGAAGTAGCGTCCCCTGCGCAGGTAGCGCGCCGCCGTGCGGGTGTCCGGTTTTTCGGTGAAGTGCCGGACCGCGAAAACCCGTGGCCCGCGGCGGCGGCCTGTTGGCTGCCCCCGCTCGATGTAGCCATAGCCGGTGTGCGGGTGGGTGGGGGGAATCCCGAGCACGACCATCGTGTCTTCAGCCTGGGCTGCCGCCACGGCGGTGTGCAGGATGCGCCGGAAGCGGGCTTGGTCGCGGATGGCATGATCGGCGGGGAAAACGGCGAGCACGGCGTCCTGCTGATTCGGGGGTAGTGCGGTGCGGATGTGCGCGGCCGCCAGGGCAATGGCGGCGGTGGTGTTGCGTCCCGCGGGCTCAAGCAGGAGCCGCCCCGGAGGCACTCGCGGCAGTTGCTGAGCCAGCAGAGCGCGGTGCTCGGCGTTGCCCACCACATAGATGCGCCCGGGCGGGAACAGGCGCGCTACCCGCCGGTAGGTTTGCTGAAGAAGTGACGCCCGGCCGACAAGCGACAGAAACTGCTTCGGGCGGGCGCGGCGGCTGGCCGGCCAGAAACGGGTGCCGTAGCCGCCGGCCAGGATGATGGCGTACTCGGGGAGCGGCATAGGGGACAAAATGAAACCACAGATGCGCGCGGATGCACACAGGTTTTTGCGGTCGGGAGAGACGCAGGCTAGGCGGAGAAGAACCGGTGCAGCCGGCGCAGGCCTTCCTCGATGCGCTCCATCGAAGTGGCGTAGGAGAGGCGGAAGTGCTCGCCGGTGCCAAAGGCTTCCCCGGGCACCACCGCCACTTTCACTTCCTCGAGCAGCCGCCGGGCCACCTCGGTGGCGGTCTTGACCCCGCGGGCCTGCATCCAGGCGCCCACGTTCGGGTAGGCGTAGAAAGCCCCCTGCGGCTCGGCGCAGCGCAGGCCGGGGATGGCGTTCAGCCCGGTGATGACGCGGGCCCGACGGCGGGCGTACTCGGCCAACATGGTTCGGACCGAATCCATCGGCCCGCGCAGAGCGGCCAAGCCGGCCTTCTGGGCAATCGAGGTGGGATTCGAGGTGGAATGGCTCTGCAGGCGCAGCATGGCTTGGACGAGCGGCATCGGGGCCAGCGTGTAACCCAGCCGCCACCCGGTCATCGAAAACGTCTTCGAGAGCGACCCGGCCACGATCACATACGGCTTCGAGTCGGGGAGGTTTGCGATCGAGAACGGCGCGCCGTCATAGACGAAGTGCGAGTAGCACTCGTCGGAGAGCAGCAGGGCACCGCGCCGGCGGCACAAGTCGAGGATGCGGGCAAACTCTTCGCGGTCCACCACCGCCCCCGACGGGTTGTTGGGGGAGTTGACGATGACGAGCTTCACCGCGTCCGTCCAGGCCCGCTCCAGCGCTGCCGCTCTCAACCGGAAGCCGTTCCCCTCCGGGGTCTCGACCGGAATCACCTGCCCGCCCGCGTAGTTCACGATCTCGGGGAAGCTCACCCAGTAAGGGACAGGAATCAGCACCGCGTCGCCGCGCCCGACGAGCGCGCTCACGGCGTTGAAGACGCCGTGCTTGCCGCCTACCGTAGCCATGCACTCGGCCGGCTCGTAGCGCGTGCCGAGCTCCCGGGCGTGCCAGTCGCAGATGGCCTGGCGCAGCTCGGGGATGCCGGCAGTGGGGGTGTACTTGGTGAAATTTTCCTGGATGGCGCGGATGGCAGCCAGCTTGGCGTTTTCCGGGGTGGGGAAGTCGGGCTCGCCCGGCCCGAAGTCCACCACGTCCACGCCCTGGGCTTTCAGGCGCTCGGCTTCTTGGAGGACAGCCAGTGTGGCCGAGACCCCGATGCGTTCCACGCGCTCGGCGAGCTTGACGGTTGCGGCGGGGGCGTCGGGCATCGTAGGCGCCCAAGGCTAGCACAGCATGTCAGGGAAGCAAAGGAGGCAAAGGAAGCAAACGAGGCAAAGGAAGCAGACCGGGGCAGCTAGCCGACTTTGGCGCGGATGCGCTCCTCGACCGCGGGCGGCACCAGGTTCTTCACCGAGCCGCCCAAGCGAGCGACCTCTCGGACCAGGCGGGAGCTCAGGTAGCTGTAAGCCTCGGCCGGCAGCATGAAGACGGTTTCAAGCTCCGGCTCGAGCTGCCGGTTCATCAGCGCCATCTGCAACTCGTATTCGTAGTCGCTCACCGCCCGAATGCCGCGCAGCAGCACCCGGGCCTGCTTGCGTCGGGCGTAGTCCACCAGCAGTCCCTCGAAGGTGTCCACTTCGACGTTGGGCAGGTGGCCCACCACCTCTTTGAGCATCTGCACTCGCTCGCTCAATCTGAAGAGCGGGTCCTTCTCCGGGTTCACCAGGACGGCCACTACCAGCCGGTCGAACAGCCGGCTGGCCCGCTCGATGAGGTCGAGGTGACCGTTCGTCACCGGGTCAAACGACCCGGGGTAGATGGCGGTGATCTTGGCCACGGGGCTATGGCTCCGGCCGGGCATTGTACCCAAGGGCGCGGGCTGTTCAAAGCGGTTTCCGGCGCAGGTCCAGATTCCCGAATAACCACTTGCCCTGCCCATTCCCCCGGCTGATTTTGCTGTTCGCTGGAGTAGAATTGACTCCAAGGGACTCGAAGGGAAGAATATACGACTCTAATAGTCCGCAATAGGCTAACCTATTGGGGAGCAACGCCGTTAGGCGATTGAGGTTTCGCTTGACACGGCTGTTCAGTGGGACTAGGCTTGATATGAGACCGAAACGGTCTGATATGGAGCTATGCTGAAACTCTCAAAGAAGGCTGACTACGGGTTGATGGCGGTGAACCACTTGGCCCGGCATTACGGGGAGGGCACCTACAGCGCCAAAGACATCGCCCTGGCCTACGGGATCCCGGCGGGCCTGATGGCGAAGGTGCTGCAGCGGCTGGCGCGGCGGAACCTGCTGGTCTCGCACCACGGCACCCGTGGCGGCTACACCCTGGCCCGGCCACCGTTGTTCATCACGGCGCTCGAGGTGATCAACGCCATTGACGGGCCGGTGATGATCACGAACTGCGTTACGGCGCGGGGGGAATGCTTCCAGACGCCACTGTGCACGGTCAAGGAGCCGCTGCGCAAGGTGAATGAGCGGATTGTCAACGCCTTGAGCGCCCTGAGCATCGCCGAGATCAATGCCTAGGCCAAAGCGACGCCAGCAGGTTTGTTGAAGGGAACGATTCTTTAGGAGCGAATGACGATGGCACTCAAGCTTCCCATTTATATGGACAACCACGCCACCACCCCCGTGGATCCCCGGGTGGTGGAAGCCATGCTGCCCTACTTCACCTCCCGGTTCGGCAACGCGGCCAGTCGCAACCACACCTTCGGCTGGGAGGCCGAACAGGCGGTCGAAAACGCTCGGGAGCAGGTCGCCCGCCTCATCAACGCCACCCCCAAAGAGATCATTTTCACCTCCGGGGCCACCGAATCCGACAACTTGGCCATCAAGGGCGTGGCCGAGATGTACCGCGAGAAGGGCAATCACATCATCACCATGGTGATTGAGCACAAGGCGGTGCTCGACACCTGTAAGCGCCTGGAGAAGTACGGCTGTCAGGTCACCTACCTGCCCGTGACCAAGGACGGGCTGATTGACCTCGACGACCTCCGCCGCGCCATCACCCCGAAAACGATTCTCATCACCCTCATGTATGCCAACAACGAAATCGGTGTGCTGCAGCCCATCGAAGAGATCGGCAAGATCGCCAAGGAGCACGGGGTCATCTTCCACACCGACGCCACCCAGGCGGTCGGCAAGATTCCCTTCGACGTGCAGAAGTTCAACGTGGACTTGGCCTCGCTTTCGGCCCATAAGATGTACGGGCCCAAGGGCGTCGGCGCTCTCTATGTCCGCCGCAAGAACCCCCGCGTGCAGTTGGCCCCTATCATTGACGGCGGTGGCCATGAGCGCGGGATGCGCTCCGGCACCCTGAACGTGCCCTCCATTGTCGGCTTTGGCGCCGCCTGCGAAATCGCCCAGAAGGAGATGGCCACTGAAATGGAGCGGCTGGGCAAGCTGCGCGAGCGCCTGAAGGGCAGCATCTTCAAGCGGCTCGACGAAGTCTATGTCAACGGGTCTTTGGAGCACCGCCTCCCGAACAACCTGAACATCAGCTTCGCCTACGTCGAGGGCGAGTCCTTGCTCATGGGCATCAACGACGTCGCGGTCTCGAGCGGCTCGGCCTGCACCTCGGCTACGCTCGAGCCGAGCTACGTGCTCAAGGCCCTGGGGGTGGGCGAAGACCTGGCCCATACCTCCATCCGCTTCGGCTTGGGCCGCTTCAACACCGAAGAAGAGGTGGACTACGTGGTGGACCGGGTGGTGGAGACGGTCAGCCGCCTGCGCGAGCTCTCGCCCCTCTACGAGATGGCCAAGGAAGGCGTGGATTTGAAGCAAATGCAGTGGAAGGCGGACTGAGTTTTAGCCGCACGAGTAGGAAGGAGACGATCGCCGATGGCATACAGTGACAAGGTGCTGGACCACTACAAGAACCCCCGCAACGTGGGCTCGCTAGCCAAGGATGACCCGAACGTGGGCACGGGCTTGGTAGGCGCGCCCGAGTGCGGCGATGTGATGAAGCTGCAGATGCGGGTCAACCCGCAGACCCAGGTCATCGAAGACGCCAAGTTCAAGACCTTCGGCTGCGGATCCGCCATCGCCAGCTCTTCGCTCGCCACCGAGTGGGTCAAGGGGAAGACGGTTGACGAAGCCCTGAAGATCAAGAACACCGAGATCGTCAAGGAACTGAACCTGCCCCCGGTCAAGATCCACTGCTCGGTGCTGGCCGAAGACGCCATCAAGGCTGCCATCGCCGACTACCGCAAAAAGCGGGGTGCCGGCCAGCCAACCGCAGTGGGCGAGCCGGCGCAGGCGTCCGCCGACTAGGCCGGCTTCGGGCCAGCGGGCGTCCCCTGCACCCCGGCAGTGCGCGCAGGCCACCGGCGGGGGTGTTGGAGGCAAGAATGGCAGTTCCTATGGTACAGCTCACGGAGCGGGCGATCGCTCGGGTGCGCGAGTTGCTCGGCAAGGAGCAACTCCCCCCCACCAGCGGCCTCCGTCTGGCCGTTCAAGGCGGCGGCTGCTCGGGCCTGACCTATGCGGTGCGCTTCGACAGCCAGCCCACCGCCCGCGACAAGGTCTTCGAGTTCGAGGGCGTGCGCGTTTTCGTGGACCCGAAGAGCTTGATTTATTTGGCCGGCACCCAGCTCGACTACAAGACCGACCTCATGCAGTCCGGGTTTGTGTTTGAAAACCCCCACGCCAGCAAAGGCTGCGGCTGCGGCGCCTCCTTCTCGGCTTAGGGGAGCGCCCGGGAGGTTCTGCCGACGGAATTTTGCGGTCCCGCCCGGCGGGATCGGGCGCCAAGGGCGCACAGGGGCGAGGTTGGCGGGGGCTGCCAACCTCAATTTTTTGTGAGGCAATGAGGGAACCGACAATACAAACGGAGAAGGCAGCGCCGGCCTGCTGGGAGTGCAAGGCGGCCCTGGACGGGGCGAGCGCCGAGGCCCACTTCTGCCCGCAGTGCGGCAAGATTCAGCCCCTGCCGCCCCAAACCACCTACTTCAGCTTTTTCGGCTTGCCCCGGAAGCTCGACCTGGAGGCGGCTGAGCTCGAAAGGCAGTTCCACCAATTGAGCTGGCAGCTCCACCCCGACCGGTTCCACAATGCCAGCGCCTACGAGCGGGAGCTGAGCCTGGAGCGCACGGCCGTCCTGAACGACGCTTTCCGCACCCTGCGCGACCCGGTGGACCGGGTCGAATACCTACTGGGCCTGGAAGGGGTCCGCAAGGAAGGCGAGGTCAAGCAGCAGGCCCCGCCGGACCTACTGGAAGAAGTCTTCGAGTTGAACGAGCACTTGGAGGAGCTCCGGGCGGCCAAGCGCTCCGGCGGCGAGGGGCGCGAGCTCGACGAGCTCCGCCATCGACTGGAGAAAACCCGCGAGGCCTTCCAGCAGAAGCTCGACGCGGTGCTCGCCGAGCTCACCGCTCAGTTCCCCGCCTGGGACCAGCAGGGCGACCGCGCCGCCCTCCTGCGCTTGAGCGAAATCTTGAACCGGCACAGCTACATCCGCAACTTGGTGCGGAACGTGACCGAAGAGCTGGAGACCTAGACCGTGGGACGCATCGTCGGAATCGACCTGGGCACCACTTACAGCCTGGTGGCCTACACCGAGCCCCAGACCGGACAGCCTCGCTGCCTGCCGGACGAAGAGGGCCGCACGCTCCTGCCCTCGGTGGTGTCAGTCGACCCGGACGGCACCATCGTGGTCGGCTGGCCCGCCCGCGACCGGCTGCTCAAGCAGTCCGAGCGCACTGTCTATTCGGTCAAGCGGCTGATGGGCAAGGGCCGGGGTGACGTCGAAGAAGAGCTCAAGCTCTTTCCTTTCCGTATTGCCCCCGACAGCGAGTCGGTCATCAAGATCCGCCTAGGCGAGAAGGTCTTTACCCCGCCGGAAATCTCCGCCTTCATCCTGCGGGAGCTCAAGCGTCGCGCCGAGAAGTTCTTCGGCGAAGAGACGACCCGGGCGGTCATCACCGTCCCGGCCTACTTCAACGACGCCCAGCGGCAGGCCACCAAGGACGCGGGGCGCATCGCGGGGCTCGAAGTCGAGCGACTGGTCAACGAGCCCACCGCCGCTTCGCTCGCCTACGGCCTCGACAAGCACCAGCGGGCCTTGATCGCCGTCTATGACCTGGGCGGCGGCACCTTCGACATCTCCCTCTTGAAGCTCGAAGAAGGGCTCTTCAAGGTGCAGTCCACGAACGGCGATACCCACCTCGGCGGCGACGACATTGACAACCTGCTGGCCGAAAAAGCCCGGGCGGAAATCCGCCAGCAGTTCAAACGGGACCTCGCCGAAGCCCCCGACCTCTACCAGAGCCTGCGCCAGAGCGTGATTGCCGCTAAGCACGAGCTCTCGGAGAAGACGAGTGCGACCATTCGGTTTGCGGTGCCGGGCCAGGGCGAGTACCGCCGCGAGGTGGCCCGGGCGGAGTTCGAAAGCTGGATTGCGCCCCTCATCGAGCGCACCCTGGCCCCCTGCAAGATGGCTCTGAAGGACGCCGGGGTGAAACCCGAGCAGATTGACGAAGTGGTGCTGGTGGGCGGCTCGACCCGCATCCCCCTCGTCCGCCGCCGTGTCGAGGAGCTCTTCGGGCGCAAGCCCCACGCCGAGCTCAACCCGGACGAAGTCGTGGCCCTGGGGGCGGCTCTGCAGGCGCGCATTCTCGAAGGCGGGCTGAAAGATATGCTCCTGCTCGATGTGACCCCGCTTTCGCTCGGCATCGAGACCATGGGTGGGGCGGTGGCCAAAATCATCCCCCGCAACGCCACCATTCCGGCGAGTGCCTCGGAAATGTTCACCACCTACGCCGACAAACAGACCGGGGTCGAGATCCACGTGGTGCAGGGGGAGCGGGAGCTGGTGAAGGACTGCCGGAGCCTGGCCCGCTTTACCCTGAAAGTGCCCCCGCAGCCAGCCGGCCTGCCCCGCATCGAGGTCAAGTTTCTGATTGACGCCAACGGCATCCTGAGCGTCACGGCCCGGGACTTGCGCACCGGGGAGGAGCGTTCGGTCGAGGTCAAGCCCAGCTACGGGCTGACCGATGAGGAAGTGGAGGGGATGATTCTCGAGTCCATCGAGTGGGCGGAGGCTGACTTCGCCGCCGTGCAACTGGTCGCCGCCCGCAACGAAGCTGAAGCCGTGCGGCGGGCTACCGCCAAGGCTTTGGGCGAAGAGCAGGCGCAGGGGCTGGCCCCGGACGAGCGGCAACAGATCGAGCGCGCCCGGACCGCACTCGAGGAAGCCCTGAAGACCGACGACTACAAGCTCATCCGGCAGCGGCTCGAGGAGTTGAACCAGGCCACGCACCACCTGGCCGAGCTGCTGATGGATACGGCCGTGCAAACGGCCCTCAAAGGCAAGCGAACCGACGAGGTAAACTTGTAAGGGGGGGAGAACTCTTGCTTTGGTTGTCATTCTGAGCGAAGCCCGAAGGGCGAAGCGAAGAATCTCAGACTGAGATGCTTCGCTCCGCTCAGCATGACAAAGCTTTGGTTATGACGGATAAGACGTAGCCGGGAACGGTTGTATGGCCAAACTGGTCAAAATCACCTTCCAGCCGATGAACAAAGTCATCGAGGTGGACCTCGATGAGATGCCCTACAAGGAGCACGGCAAGCCGGGCTCGTTTCTCGATATCGCCTTGAACCACGGCCTGCACCTGGAGCACGCCTGCGGTGGCAACTGCGCCTGTACCACCTGCCACGTGGTGGTCCGCCAGGGCAAGGAGTTGCTCTCCGAAGCTCAGGATGACGAGCTCGACCGCCTCGACATGGCGGCCGACCTGCAGCTCGACTCCCGCCTCGGCTGCCAGGCGGTGATCGAGCGTCCGGGCGAGGTGGTGGTCGAGATTCCGGCCTGGAACCGCAACTACGTCAGCGAAGGCGGGGAGTCCATGATGGCGAGCACCGCCAAAAAGGACGACTAGCCAGGAGGCCGCCATGCCGGGAGAACTGACCTGGGACGACGCCGAGGACATTGCCCTGGCGCTCATGGAGAAGTTTCCCACTGCCGACCCTTTGAACATCCGCTTCACCGACTTGCACAAGTGGGTGACCGAGCTTGAAGGCTTTGCCGACGACCCCAAGGCCTCGAACGAGGGCAAGCTCGAACGCATCCAGATGGCTTGGCTGGAGGAGTGGAAAGACGCCCACGGCCGCTAGGAGGTTGGCCGCCGGCCCGGTCAGGGAATGGCCCGCTCATGCGTCCGGATGCATCCCGGACGCATAACGCATCCCGAGACGACCCGGAGTACGTCCCCCGCCAGGCGCGGGCGCTGGCGCCCGAATTGACGCTTCCCGCCTTTCTCCCCCATAATGGCCTCAAACCCGGGGCGCCATGGTGCAACGGCTAGCACGGCAGTCTTTCAAGCTGCAGATCCGGGTTCGATTCCCGGTGGCGCTACCAAGTTGCGCGGCCAAGGCTGGCCGATTCCCGGTCCCTCGCTGCCGCTCCCTTCGACAGGCTCAGGGCAGGCGGGATTTCGCCGGCGGGCTCCCGCTTCGCTCACGCCCGCCCAACGGCTCAAGTTTCCCTCGCCCCGCAGGCCGGGGCTCGGGATAAACTTTTCCCGGTGGCGCTACCAGGCTTGGACACCCCCGGGTGGCTGGGCGCGTAGTACTGCCAGTACCAAAGTACTGTTGACAGGGGCAGCGGCTGCCCCCAGACTGGGGCCAGTCGTGCCTCCGGGGTGACTCCCTTTTCGAGGTCGGCCATGAAGAGACGCCGCCACAGCGGGTTCAGTTTGCTGGAGATCATGGTGACGCTCGCCATCATCCTGGTTCTCTCTGGCGTCGCTACCCCCTTTCTGGTGCGGGCCATCCGGCGCTATCAGAGCGAAGCCGCGGTCCGCAACGTGGCCAACATCCTGCTGCGCACCCGCTACCAGGCCGTCCAGCAGAACCAGCGAGCCACCGCGGTCTTCGAGCATGTTTGGGCGCCCTTCTTCGAGCCGGGGGAGAGGCCCAATCTCGGGATTGACCTCGACGGGAGTGTCGCCATCGAGCCCGGCGAGCCCCAGGTCTTCGGGGGCACCGACATGTGGCTTTCCTCGTTTCCCACGGACACCGCCGATCCCGATTACACGGGGGCCAATCAAATCAACCCGGAATTCGTCTGGGACGACTTCCCAAACGTGAAGATCAGGGTCACCTTCGCTCCCGACGGCACCGTCTTGATGCCGGATCCGGAGACGGGCACCTTGCAGATGGCCCCGGGCATCCAGAACATCCTGTTTGCGCGGGGGACTGGGATGTCCATCCAATACTATGCCGTAACGGTCACCCCGGCCGGGCGCCTCCGCCTGTGGCGGTTGGAAATGGACCCAAACACAGGCAACTTTGTTTGGAAGAACTTCTGAGATGAGGACCACGCTAATGACCAGGCCTCCGCTGCCTCCCCGGCAGCAGCCCTCCGCGGCCGGCTTCACCTTGATCGAGCTCATGATCGCCATCCTCATCCTGCTGGTGGGCGTGGTGGCCGTGGCCAAGCTCATCCCCGCCGCCATTGAGACCAACTTCCGCAACCGCAACGACTCCACGGCCCTCATCGCCGCCCAGCGCCAGCTGGAAGAAATGGCCGAGCAGATTTTGGGTGTGCAAAACGCGGGGGCCTGCGCCGGGGCCGTGCCCGTCGGCCAATACTATTTCTGCGACAGTGACGGGGACATCGTCGCTCTGGGCCAGACCGCCGCCGGCGCCACCGTAGTCAATTTCCCCAATGGGTATTCTGCAACGGTGGTGGAAAACGGCTGCCCGATGAGTGGGACCCAGTTGGATTTCGGCCGCCCGGCCACCGACTGCGAGGCCGGCTACACGGTGGATAAGACCTGGAGCTGGAATCCGGCCGCCGCCACTCCTGTGACCCGCACCGTGCAGCTGCGCTGGCACGTGGTCACCTGGCACAGTGCCGGTGTCCCGGTGCGCAAGGTGTTCATCGTCGGAGCCCGGGCGGGCACCGCCGGGCAGGGCTTGCTGGTGACGAACCTGCAAACCGTAGTGGGCCCGTAGGAGCCGAGACATGCGCCTCAAGAGTCGAGAGTCAGGGTTCTCGCTGATCGAAATGATGATTGTGATGTTCATCTTCCTTATCATCTCCGGCGCTATCTTCGGCCTGCTCAACACCGCTCAAATCCGCTATCGGGCCGAGCAGCAGTTGCTGGATTCCTTGCAGGGAGCCCGGGTGGGCATAGACCAGGTGACCCGGGACGTCCGCCGCGCCGGCTATCCGCCCCTGAACGCCTACGACACCATCGTCGCCAACCCCCCGAACAACTGGGTCCTCAACGGGGTGGAGACCTGGAGGCTTGCTGTTCCCTTGGTGGGCTATCGGGCCGGGATCGGGATCGACCAGACCTGCATTGTTGATGCCGCCAACCCCGCTCTAAGCACCTGCACGATTCCCGGCCCCTTTGAGCTGGTTGTCGAAACCGACCTCGAGCCGAACGGCACGGTGGATTGGGTTTACTATCGCCTCGATACCCCCGGAAACGCGGTAGCTCATCCGCCTACCGGGGGTGGGGCCTTCACCCGTACGTTCTATCGGGCGGTGATGGTCAAGGCTTGCGATGGGCCGCCGTGGGTGCCGATGCAGTGCACGAACGGAAACCCGGTGGCCGATTCCGGTGTGCCCATCGTGGAAAACGTAATGCAGGACCCAGCCGTGGCTCTCGATCCCACCGCCAACCCGGCCGTGTTCAGCTACGTGTGCGCCGGCGGGGCGCCCATCTGCACGCCGGAAAACATCGTCGAGGTGCTCATTGTCTTGCAGGTGCGCGCCATCACCCCGGACATCCAGACACGCCAGGTCCGTGCCGTGACCATGCAGAGCCTGGCCCGGGTCATGAATCCTCCTCAATAGCGAGGGCGAGAAGGGAACCGCGATGACCATCCCGTCCACGAGGCAGCGCCGGAAAGACTGCGGTGTGGTGCTTCTGTTGGCCCTGGTGGCCCTGCTGCTCATCAGCGCCGTCGGCGCCGCCATCCTCTTCATGACCGCCACCGAGAGCAGCCTGGTCGGCTACCAGCGCACCACCACCCGGGCCCATGAGGGCGGGTTGGGCGGGCTGGAGGAGGGCCGCTCGCGGCTTTCGACCTCCGACCCGAACTACTTTGGGGGGCTAACCCTGACTTTGCTGTTTCCCCAGCGGGTGGGCGATGTCCTCTACATTACCAACCCCGGAGTGGGAGACAACGTCCAACCCTGGACCCCCGGCAACGACTTCTACGATCGGGAGTATGTCACGGAGTGGGGGGCGGCCATCGAGACTATCGCCGCCTGTGGTGGCGACCCGTTCGCCGTGGCCCCCGCCGCACCCTGCGGATGGGCCGTGCCCTCCGACCAGGCGCCTATGGCCGCGGCGGGCCTTGTCCTTCCCGAGCTCCCTTACAAGTGGGTTCGAATCACCATCCTCACCGAGCAGGCCGCCAACCGAGACATTAACGGCGACGGCGGCGCCCTTGACCCTGCCATTCCCGTCACCTGGGACTCTCGCACCAACCGCATGAACATCTTGGTCGACCCGACGGCTCAGGTGGATCGCGAGGGCGACGGAATCCCGGCCCCTTTGGATACGGATCTGGATGGTACGGTCGAACGGGAGGAGCGGCTAGGGCGCTATGTGTATCGCATCACCACATTGTCGCGGGTACGCTCGGCCGTTGTTGGCGGCGCGGTGCAGTATGCCATCCGCCTGGTGCAATATGATGTCAGTTCTCCCTTTGTCAATCTTGATTTCCCGGGCGCGGTCAGCCTAATTGGCTTGGGGTCCACCTGTGGGCAGAATATGAGCCCCCCGGCGCCTCCCGATGGCAACGCCCAGGGCTGGGGGCCCACCGAGGCGGCGGACTCCAGGGGCAACGACCAGGCCCCGGGCGCCGCGCCGAATGAAGGGGGCCCCTCCATCGGCTG
>JACQTJ010000123.1 GCA_016210855.1 Acidobacteriota bacterium
CTTACCGCCAGCTTGGCTTCGACGTCATCGGGATGACAAACCTACAAGAGGCTAAGCTGGCGCGCGAAGCCGAGCTCTGCTACGCCACCGTGGCCATGGTGACCGACTACGACTGCTGGCACCCAGAACACGACGCCGTCACCGGCCAGCAGGTGATGGAGTACCTGACGCGGAACATCGAGAATGTCCAGGGGGTCATCCGCGAGGCCGTGCCGCGTGTGCCCGTGGAGCGCGCCTGCAAGTGCGGCGCGGCCCTGGCTCATGCCATCGTCACCGAGCCGCAGAAGATTCCCGCCGCCACCCGCCGGCGGCTCCGGCCTTTGATTGGGAAGTACCTGCGTTAGCGCCGTTCCGACTTTTCGGCCGGATTGTAGGATGGGGCCGCGCTCCAGCACCAAAGTTGGACCGGCACTGGCCTGCCGGGTGTAGAATCCGCTTCAAATCAAGGGGGACGGGCATGGGCTTTCTTCCATCCATGGACTTGACTCCGGGGATTCTCATCAAGCTGGTGCTGGCTTCGGTGCTAGGCGGGCTGGTGGGGTTGGAGCGGGAGCTGCACGGCAAGCCGGCGGGGCTACGGACCAATATGTTCATCTGTGCCGGGTCGGCGCTCTTCACCATCTTGTCGGAGATGCTGGCGGCACGAGCGGGCGGCGATGCCACGCGCATCGCCTCGCAGTTGATTCCCGGCATTGGCTTCATCGGGGCCGGCTCCATCATCCGTAGCCGGGGCTCGGTGCAGGGGCTCACCACTGCGGCCACCATTTTCGTGATGGCCAGCATTGGCATGGCGGTGGGGGGCAGTTTCTATTGGACGGCCGTATTCGCCACGGTAATGATGGTGCTGGCGCTTTCGCTGCTCGGCTGGACGGAGAGGCGGTTTGCCTTGAAGCGAGAGCTTCGCCACTACCGGGCCTGTGGGCCCGAACCCGACCTGCTCACCGCTGCGGTGATGGAGATTGTCCAGCAGCAGCGGCTCAGCCTCCACCGGCTTTCCTCCCGCCGCCGCGACAACCTGTTCGAGCTGAGCTTCGACGTGGAAACCTCCTCCGACCAGAACACCGCCATCGTGCGCCACTTCACGGAGAAGAAGTTCACCTGTGACATGAGCCTGGCGGGGTTGGAAGAGGGCGAGTAGCAGGAACCTTGCCTCGATTCCTTGCATGGCTGCGCGCCACCCTCACGGCTGTCCTTGTTTTCTCGTACGTGTTCGTGGTCGGAACTCCTTTCGTGCTGCACGCCTGGCTGACGCGCCGCATCGACCCGCTGTACCGCATCGGCTGGTGGGGGGCCCGGCTGGGGCTCTGGCTGGCGGGCATTCGCCTCGAAGTCCGGGGCGAGGAAACACTGCCCCGGGGGCGCCCCTGCGTCTACATGGCGAACCACCAGAGCAACGTGGATCCGCCGGTGCTGTTCGTGGTACTGCCACCGCGCATTGCCCTGATCGGCAAGCAGCAGGTCTTCCGCATCCCGGTTCTGGGCTGGGCGCTTCACCTGGGCGACTTCGTGCCCATCAACCGGAGCAACCCGATGGCAGCCCGGGCCGCCATCAACGAGGCCTTGACGCGCCTGGAGCGGGGGGTTTCGTTCCTCGTCTATCCCGAAGGCACGCGCAGCCCCGACGGGCGGCTGCAGCGGTTCAAGCACGGGGTGTTCGTGCTGGCCTTGCGTGCCGGCGTCCCCATCGTGCCCATTACCCTCCAAGGTGCCGAGGCCATCATGCCGAAGCGGAGATGGGAGATCTACCCGGGCGTGGTGCGGGTGACGATTCACCCGCCGGTTGAGACCCGCCATCGCTCCGTGGCGGAGCGCGCTCGGCTGGCCCAGGAAGTGCAGGCCATCATTGCCTCCGCCCTGCCTGAAGACAAGCGACCCAGCGCCAGCAAGGCTGGGGTGTCAGTCTCGGCCCCCGACGACTCGCTCTAACCCCGTTCCACCTTCCGAGAGTGAGTGGGAATCCGGCCCGGGTACGCCTGGAACAAGTTGGAACCGGGCTAGCGGAGCTTTTTTTTCTTTCTGAGCCCCGCCACTTCTGCGCGCAGCCTCCGCAGCTCGTCATGGAGCTCAGGAAGGCGGTTATAGAGGGCGGCGCACTTGAGCCACTGCCGGTTTTCGATGGCGGGGTAGCCCGAGACAGTCTGACCAGCAGGGACGTCGTTCGGGATGCCACTCTGAGCGGTGACGCGGACGCCATCGCCGATTGCGCAGTGCCCGGCCACGCCCACCTGCCCGGCGAGGATGACGTCGTTGCCGACGCGGGTGCTGCCGGCCAGGCCGACTTGGGCGCAGAGCAAGCTGTTTTCGCCCACCGTGGAGGCGTGGCCCACCTGCACGAGGTTGTCAATCTTGGCGCCGCGGCGGATGCGGGTCTCGCCCACCGTCGCCCGGTCAATGCAACTCCCAGCCTGGATCTCCACGTCGTCTTCGATTACGGCCGGGCCGGACTGGGGAATCTTGTAGTAGCGGCCGTCATCTTGGCGGGCGAAGCCGTACCCGTCGCAGCCGACGATGGCGGCGTTCTGGAGGATCACACGATTTCCCAGTTGACAGTGCTCGCGCACTACGGCGTGCGAATGGGCGACGAAGTCGTCCCCGATGCGCGCCCCGCGGTAGACGGCGACGAAGCTGTGCAGGCGGCAGCGGTCGCCGATGACGACGTCGTCGTCAACGAAGCAGTAAGGGCCGATCGAGGCGTCCCGGCCGATGCGGGCCTGGGAGGAAACCACCGCCGTGGGATGAATGCCGGCGGGGAAGGGCGGCGCCTGGTAGAAAAGCTCCAGGGCGCGGGCGAACGTGTAGTAGGGGTTTGTCGAGCGCAGGGTGGGCAGGGGCAGGGCCTCGTAGTCTTTGGCCACAAGGATGGCGGCGGCGCGGGTATCGCGCAGCCGGCGGCGGTAACGGGGGTTGGTGAGAAAAGTGAGCTCGCCCGGCCCGGCGTCCTCGATGGCGGCCAGGCCGCGGATCTCCACGCTGCCGTCCCCGGTGAATTCACACTGCAAACGCTCAGCCAGTTCGCGTAGTTTCATGGCACTCCTCCCCCGGCGCATTCTAGTGCTGTTCCGACGGCTTCGGCTACGGGGAATTCGCGCGTAGGGGCGGGGGTTCGCCTGCGCGCGTGATCGCCCACGAGCAGAAGGTCGTGGGTTGAACACCGGGTTCTTCTAGCCGTTAGCCCTGCGGCTTCCGCCACGGGGCGTTTCCAAGTCGCCAAACTTTGGGGTGAGGGAGCTGCTCTTCGTCAGGGCCCGGCTTTAGCCGTGCTGAAGCATGATGGGGAAATGAGGGGTTTTAACCCCTGAGGTGTCCTCAGCGGCTAAAGCCGGATAATTATTGTGAATCTCAACGGCACGCTTGAAAGCGTGCCCTGACGGGAAGGGCTCCACCGCTCGGCCAGTTCGCGTAGTTTCATGGCAGTCCTCTCCGGCGGGCCTGGCTGCCGCAGGCAGGCATTCTAGCGAAACCGGGGAAGGGCAGAAAGGATTTGAGCCGGCGACTACTCGGCGAAGAGGCGGGCCTGGCGGCCGGACTCGGGGGCCGGGCGGCGCCGGGTGCGGTGGTGCTCGCCCCGGTTGGGGTTGACGGCCAGCACCTCGATCGCCGTGAGCGCGGCCCGGGGCACGAAGGCTTTCTGGTGGCTGTCGTTCAGGTCGGGCGGGGTAATGAGATAGCCGTGGGGGCTCAGATGCAGGAGGTCGTTGATGAGCATCCCCTCCAGGACTTCGTTGTCGCGGAAGTGCAGCCGCACCCAGAGTCCCTCGAGGCGTGGCCGGCGGAGAAACACGGTGCGATCGGGCCGGGCGGGCTCCTCCTCCCAGTCACGCACGAACCAGGCCACCTTGACGCTTTTCCAGGGCAGCTGCCGGAGCTCGCCGCCGGGCTCGAGCAGCTCCAGGCCCTGGTCGCGGTCAAAGTGGCGGGGGTTCACGTAGCCGCGCAGACGCTCCTGCTCGAAGGTCTCGACCACCACCTTCTTGTGGGTCGAAGATGGCTTGACCTGCATGGCTCTATGGTAGAGGCAACCCCGTCTCTGCCTGCGCCTAGAATAGCCCTGCTAAGCGTCTGGATGCGTCCGGATGCGTCCGCGACGCATGGCAGGTATCTGGGATAGCGGGCTAGTCCCCTCCCGGCGCAGGGCCCCGTACAGCGGGGCAGATTTACCCTGATGGGGGCTTATGCTAATATGCGCGTGAAGAGGTGTCAATCGCAGGAGCCGGACCGACGCCAGCGTTGACGGAAAAGCACCAGATTCTGCGTTCCACCCGGGTTGTCACCTTCGTCACCCTCCTCAGCCGCTTCTTTGGCTACGTCCGCGACCTGGCCGTAGCCATGCTGCTCGGCACGTCGCTTGTGGCCGACGCCTTTGTCATTGCCTTCCGGCTGCCCAATTTGCTGCGGCGCCTGATGGCCGAAGGGGCCATGACCGGCGCCTTCATCCCTGTCTTCACCTCCTACCGGGCCGAGCGCCCCCAGGCCGAGGCCTGGGACTTCGCCCGGCGGATGTTCTGGACGCTCGCCACGGTGCTTGCCGGTGTCACCCTGCTCGGGATCGTCTTCGCGCCCGAGCTGGTTCGGCTGTTCACCCTGTTCAGTCCCAGCCGGGAGTGGTCGCTGGCGGTGCTGCTCACCCGCATTACCTTCCCCTATTGCTTGTTGGTCGCCCTGACGGCGCTGGCCGGGGCGGTGCTGAATACCGTGCGGGTGTTCGGGCTGCCGGCTTCGGTGCCGATCTTCTTGAACCTGGCCATCATCGCTGCCGCAGTCGCGGCCTGGCTGCTGGGCTTCGCCCAGCCGGCGGTAGCTCTGGCGGCGGGGGTAGTGGTGGGCGGGCTGCTGCAGCTCGGCGTGCAGTTGCCGGCGCTGGTGCGGCGGGGGATGCCCTTCGGGGCGCGGCTGGGCTTCGCGCATTCCGGCGTCCGCCGGGTAGCGCGGCTGATGCTGCCGGCGTTTGCGGGGGTGGGGATCTATCAGGTGAACGTTCTGGTGGGGACGGTGTTCGCCAGTCAAGGGGAGGGCTGGATCTCGGCCCTCTATTACGCCGACCGGCTGATGGAAGTGGCGCTCGGGGTTTACGCCATCAGCGTCGCCACCGTGGTCCTGCCGGTAATGTCGCAGCAGGCGGCCGAGAAGAAGCTGCCGGAGATGCGGGGCACGCTGACTTTCTCCCTACGCAACGTAGCCTTCGTCGTGGTGCCGGCCGCCGTGGGCCTGATGGTGCTGCGCGACCCGCTGGTGCGGGTGCTCTTCGAGCACAAGGCTTTCAGCAGCAGCTCGACCCAGCTGACCGCCTGGGCGC
>JACQTJ010000112.1 GCA_016210855.1 Acidobacteriota bacterium
CGTGGGTTCGAATCCCACCCGCGCCTCCAGTTTGAGTTTCAGCGAGATTCCAGGGGGGGCCGAGGCCTGTTTGTCGGTTCTGCGCCCTAGGCGCACCCGCCCCGGGCGGGAAATCCCACCCGCGCCTCCAATCCCGCCAAAGGCGGGATTGCCCTGAGGGAGCGAAGCGACTCGAAGGGCACGGCCCAATTGCCTCACTCGTAGGTTTCCCTCGACTGCGCTCCCTTCGACAAGCTCAGGGCAAGCGGGATAAACTCCTTCCACCCTTCGGCCCGGCTCAGGGCAGGCCCGCAGCTCCAGCCGGTTTTTTCCTATAGAATTCACTTAGGAAACGAAGGTCACAAGAGTCGTGAAGAAAACCCCTGCAACCACCAGGGCGCCGGCCGCCGCCCTGGGCTTGCGCGCCCACTCCGGCTGGGCGGCGCTGGTGGCGCTGGCGGGATCGTCGCGGAAGCCCGCCGTGGTCGAGCGCCGCCGCATCCAAACGGCCGACCCCGCCATTCCCGGCTCGAAGCAGCCCTACCATGCGGCCGAGGGCTGGGAGCTGGATAAGGCCGCGAAATACTTGCGGCGCTGCACGGCGAGAAGCAGGCTCCTGGCACGGCAAGCTCTGCGCTCCGTCATCAACGACCTGAAGAAGAGGGGTTATGGGGTCGTCGGCTGCGGCCTCCTGCTCGGTTCGGGCCAAACTCCGGCGTCGCTCGCCTCCATACTCACCTCGCACCCGCTGATTCACACGGCCGAGGGCCAGCTTTTTCGCGAGGTGCTAGTCCACGCCGCCAAACACTGCCGCATGCCTGTCACCGGAGTCAAGGAGCGGGAGTTGTTTCCGCAGGCCGCGGCCAGGCTCCGCCTCCCTGTCCGCAAGCTGCAAAGTTGGGTCGCAGGAATGGGCCGAGACCTCGGCCCGCCCTGGACACAGGACCAGAAGCTCGCGGCCCTGGTCGGCTGGCTGGCGCTGGCGAAGAAGACCGAGTAGCTAGTCGGGGAGCAGGGCCACCAGGTCGCGGGGGTTGACCCGGGCCCGGTTGAGCCGCGCGGCCCAGTGCAGGTGGGGGCCGCTGACCCGCCCGGTCGCCCCCAACCGTCCGAGCAGCGTGCCGGCTTCGACCACCCGCCCCGGTTCAACTGCGATGGATTCCAGGTGACCGTAGAAGGTGTAGAGGCCGAGGCCGTGGTCGAGCACCACGGTGTTGCCCGAAAAGAACAGCTCTTCGGCCAGCACCACCCGGCCTCGCTGGGCGGCGACCACCGGCGTCCCGGCCGGCCCCGGGAAATCTTCGCCACTGTGCGGCGAGCGCGGCTGGTTGTTGAGCACCCGGCGGCGCCCGAAGTTCCCCGCCGCCTCCCTATCCTCCACCGGCAGGCGAAAGCCGCCCGCCCACAGCCGCTCCGGGCTCACTCGGGCGAAGAGCTCCCGCAGGCGCTGGGCTTCGCGCTCGGCCCGCTCGAGATCTCGTGCGCTCAACTCCACAAAGCGGCGGGGCAACTCCAGGCGTTCGAGGGCGAACCGGCCATCCTGCACACTGACGAGGGCGCGGCAGCCCGGGCGCGCCCCGCCGGCGAGCTCCGCCTCGACAGCGAGCGGCAGCCCGCCGGGCTGTCGTTCTAGGTCAACCCCCAGCAGGGCCCGGTAGCGGTTCTCGGGGTTCGCATCCTGCCAGAAGTGAAGCGCCTGGCCAGAGGCCTCGGCCCGGAGCGCTGAGAGCGGTGAGGCGCCCACAACTTCGACCACCACCAGGCTGCCCTGCGCGGGCTGCCGGGAACTGAGCCGCAACTCCAGGCCCTCACCGCAGGGACCCGACTCCCCGGCAAGGCTCGGCCCCGGGAGCAGGACTCCACTCGCCGCCAGCAACGCGACCAGCCGCAACCAGCCGCAACCACTCTTCATCGGGGTTCGCGCCGCGCCAGCTGCTCCGTGACCTCGACGGCGAAGGGCTTGCTGGTCTCGCCGAAATAGACCGACAGGTGCGGGTAGGGGATTTCGATGCCGCGGGCGTCGAAGGTGTTCTTGATGCGGCGGCGCAACTCCCGGCCCACGGTCCACTGCTCCCGCGGCACCGTCTTGATGCGCATCTTGAGGATGACGGCAGAATCGCCGAAGGCGTCCACCCCCACGACTTCGAGCGGAGCCAGGATTTTTTCCCGGTAGGCGGGGGCTTTTTCCAGCTCGGCTCCCACCTCTTTCAGCGTTTGCATCACCCGGTCCACGTTTTCCTTGTAGGCCACGCCCAGGTCAATGACGTAGTAGGAGTAGTCTTTGGTGAGGTTGGAGAGCTCGTTGATGGCGCCGTTCGGGAAGATGTGGACGCGGCCGTCGAAGTCGCGCAGCACGATGGTGCGCAGGTTGATGGCTTCCACCAGCCCGCCCCGGCCATTGATGAGCACCACGTCCCCCACCCGCACCTGGTCTTCGAGAATCAGAAAGAAGCCGGAGATGACATCCCGCACCAGGTGCTGTGCGCCGAAACCCACGGCCAGCCCGCCGATGGCGCCGCCGGTGAGGATGGGGGCGATGTCCACTCCTACTTCCCGCAGGACGATCAGCCCCGCAAGGGTTGAGAAAATCACGGTCACCAGCATGCGCAGCATCCGGCCCAGGGTCTGGGCGCGCTTCTGCTGCTCGGCCACCTCGACAAGCGGCCCCTCCCGGCTCACCAGGATGCGCACCCGGTAGATCAGCAGGTGCAGGACCTTGATCAGCACGTAGGTGCCGCCCACTACGAGCACGATGCGTAGGCCGTGCACCGCCAGCCAGGTGGTGACGGTTTCTGCGGAAAGCCGGGGCACGCCCGTCACTCCCAGGTCGCGCAGGATGATGAAAACCGCGGCGGCGGCGGTCAGCACCGCTACCGTGGTGCGGAGGAAACGGATGAGCTGTTTCGCCCAGCCCTCGATTTCCTCCATTCTCTCGCGGTTCTCGTCACCCAGACGGCGGGCCAGGCGGCGGATGGCGCGGCTGGCGAGCCATAGGCCCAGCCACAACAGCACCAACCCCACGCCCAAGGAGATGATCTCCCGTGTGCTCAGTGCGCCCAGCATTCACCCTCCTCGGAGGAACGCTCCACTCCTCTGATTGTAACCATCCCCCCGCAGCTTTGCCACCCGCGCGGGTCGGGGTCGGGGCTTCCGGCCCGCCCGTTTTTCTGCCATCATGGGCGAATCGTGACCGGGCGGACGAGCGGCGCCATCGTTCTTCTCTTCTTTCTGGGGACGTTGCTGCCGTGCGCGGCCGCAGCCCAGGGCACCCGAAGCCGCGACCAGCCTTCGCAGCGCCCGCCACAGGAGACGCCTCCGCCGACCGCCCCTCGCCCGCGCGCCCCAGGCTCGACCCCGCTGCAGAACCACCTGGCCTGGCTGCGGGCGGCCCACAAGAAGGTGAAGAAGGACAGCGAGAAGCTGACAACCCTCGCCCGTGAGCTGCGCGCCGAAGCCTTCAAGCATCAGCACAATCCACTGACTCCGGAGGTGCTGGAGCGCATCCGGGCCCTGGAAAAGCGGGCCGAGGAGCTTCAGCGAGAGGTGGAGGCCGTGGATGAAAACTTCCTCTCGGTGACTGTTATCACCGAGGCGCGAGAGATCGAGGACGAAGCCGAGGCCCTGCAAGATATGTTCGGCGAACAGGTTCCCGGTAGGCCGGGCGGGAAGCTGCGGGAGCTGGCCCGGGAAATCGAGAAGCGGGCCGATTCCATCGCCGACCGCATGCGCTTACCCTGACGAGTTTGGGGTGAAGGGCCCGGACGGGGCGACGCTTACTTCTTGCGAGGATTGCCGGGGGCAGCGGCCACGGCCGGGCCGCGGACCTCTTCCTGGATGCCGCCGCGCTTGCTGAACCACACGGCCAATCCGAGCAGCGCCACGGACACGGCGATGATCGGGGCGCGCACGCCCCAGCCCAGCTCGCGGATGGCGAAGGGCGCCACCAGGATCGCCACCAGGTTCATCACCTTGATGAGCGGGTTGAGCGCCGGCCCGGCGGTGTCTTTGAAGGGGTCGCCCACGGTGTCGCCCACCACCGCCGCCTTGTGGGCGTCCGTGCCTTTGCCGCCGAGCAAGCCGTCTTCGATTTTCTTCTTGGCGTTATCCCAGGTAGCCCCGGTGTTGGCCATGAAGACGGCGAGCAGCTGCCCGGTGAGGATGGAGCCGGCCAGATACCCGCCCAGGGCGCCCGCCCCCAGCCAGAAAGCCACCAGAATCGGCGTACAGATGCCGAGGATGCCCGGCCCCAGGAGCTCTTTCTGCGCCGTGGCGGTGACAATTGACACGCAACGGCCGTAGTCGGGCTTCTCCTTCCACTCCATGATCCCGGGCTTCTCCCGGAACTGGCGGCGCACCTCCTCGACCACCTGGTAGCTGGCCCGCCCCACCGCCTTCAGGGCAAACGAGCTAAACAGGAACGGCACCGCCCCGCCGATCAGCAGCCCCACGAACACATCCGGAAGGTTGATCTGGATGCCGGTCTCAAACAGCCGGGTTTCGTCAATGAAGGACTTGAAGAGCGAGATGGCGGCAATGACGGCGGTGGCGATGGCCAGGCCCTTGGTAAGCGCCTTGGTGGTGTTCCCGATGGCGTCGAGCCAGCGCAGGTTCCGGCCCACCTCAGCAGGGGCTTCGACGCGGGCCATCTCGAAAATGCCCTGGGCGTTGTCGGTGATGGGCCCGTAGGTGTCCATGGCCAGGATGAAGCCGGTGGTGGTGAGCAGGCCCAGGCCGGCGAGCGAAATGCCGAAAGCCGCCAGAGCCAAGCTCCCGCCGAAGATGACCCCGGAGGCCAGGATGGTCAGCCCGATGGCGAGGATGGCCCACACCGTGCTCTCCATCCCTGTGCCCATGCCGGTCAAGAGCATGGTGGCCGGACCCGTGCGGGTGGCGTAGGCGGTTTCGGTAGCGGACGGGAAGTCAGGGTGGGTGAAACGGTTGGTGAGCCACAGGGTGACCAGGGCCAGGATGATGCCCATCGTGCAGGCGGTGGCGAAGCGGTAGTCGGGCCGGCCCGTGGTCGGGTCAATCAGGTAGATGTGGTTGATAAGGAAAAAGCCCACCACCGAGGCCAGGGCCGCCACCCAGTAGCCTAGGGTGATGGGCCGCATGGGGTCCTTGATGGAACCGGGCCGCACCCGCACGCTCACGATCCCGAGGATGGACGTGAACACGCCCAAGGCCCGCACCAACAGGCAGAACAGCACCAGCTTCAGGGCGAACCCGGAAGCCTGCGGGCCATAGTAGGCGGTGAAGCCGGGGTCGAGCAGGGCGGCGGCGCCCAGGATGATGGCGGCCACGAGCGTCACTTCGTAGCTTTCGAAAACGTCGGCGGCCATCCCGGCGCAGTCACCCACGTTGTCGCCGACCAGATCGGCAATCACGGCGGCGTTGCGCGGGTCGTCCTCGGGGATCCCGGCCTCGACCTTGCCGATCAGGTCGGCGCCCACATCGGCAGCCTTGGTGTAGATGCCGCCCCCGATGCGCATGAACAGCGCCGCCAGCGACCCGCCGAACCCGAAGCCCACCAGCACCCGCATGGCGTTTTCGGCGAAAAGCAGGAAGATAATGGTGGCGCCCAGCAGCCCGAAGCCCACCGTGAACATCCCGGAGACTGCTCCGGCCCGGAAGCCGAGCTCGAGCGAGTCCTTGTAGCTGATCAGGGCAGCCGCGGCGGTTCGGGCGTTGGCCTTCACCGCCAGCCACATCCCCACGTAGCCCGCCCCGTAGGAGGCCAGTACCCCCATCAGGAAGGCCATAGCAATGCCGAAGGGCAAGGGCAGCTTCGCCCCCGGCGGGACGAGTGGATAGATGGGCCGGTAGATGAGCCAGAGCACGAGGGTGAGGGCGAGGACGAACCAAATCATGGTGCGGAACTGCTGGCCCAGGTAGGCCATGGCGCCTTCTTCGATGGCGGCGGAGATCTCCTGCATCCGCTCGGTGCCGGCCGGGTAGCGGCGCACCTTGCGGACTAGGAAGTAGCCGTAGCCCAGGCCGATCAGCGCCGAGCCCAACACCCCCCACAGGATCAGCCAGTCGTTCGCCCCGAGCGGCGGCAGGACGATGTCGCCTTCCGAGGCCCACAGCGGCGGCGCCCCGAGCAGAGCCACACTGGCGGCAATCGCGTGTCGGATTCGCATCCTTGTTCTCTTGCTCCCTCGTGTGAAATGCGTACGGCGGAGGCTACCCGGGATGAGCGGCTGGCCCAAACAAATCCGTATGTATAGCACGGTTCCCGCATCCCGACAAGGCGGGAGGTTGCGCCTCGGCGGGATCCCGCGTAAAATGATGGGCTTGCTCACACTCCTCAAAGGCTCGGGTGGCCCTCTGCTTTCCTCCCAGCTGCCGGAGTGGCTTCAGTCCCTTCTCGAGCAGCTCCCGGGCTGGGCTCAATCCCTGGTCAATACCCTCATCAACACGGGCGGGGGCTGGGGCCTGCTGGTCATCGCCTATTTCGACTCCTCCTTCGGAACGTTGCCTGTCATCAACGACGCCCTGGTGATTGCGCTCTCCCTGGCGAATCCGGGGGGAATGGTCTTCTACGCCTCCATGGCCACGCTGGGCTCCATCCTCGGGAGCCTCACTATCTTCTACATCGCCCGCAAGGGCGGCGAAGCAGTACTGCGCAAGAAGGCCAGCCCGGAGCGCATCGAGCGCATCCGCCGCTGGTACGAGAAGAACGAGTTCCTCACCGTGGCCATCCCGGCGGTGATGCCCCCGCCCACGCCCTTCAAGGTGTTCGTGCTGGCGGCGGGTGTCTTCCAGGTGCGGTTGCGGTATTTCGTGGCGGCGCTGGCTCTGGGACGCGGCCTGCGCTACTTCCTCTGGGGCTTCGTGGCGGTGCAATACGGCGACCGTGCTGTCGTCTTCCTGCGCAGCTACTTCCTGCAAGTCTCGGCCGTGGCCATCGGGCTGATTCTGGCGGGGTATCTGCTCACCCGGGTGCTCGAGCGCTACCGCAACCGGCGCCCGGCTTCGGCCGACTAATTCCGTTCCGGCTTCATCTCCGAGGCTCGCCCGCCCCTTCTGCCCTCAGTTCGAGCTCCGGGTTGAGTTCCATCCAGATGGCGGTGACCCGCGGTCGCGCCCCCGCGGCAAAGCGCAGGTCGCGGAGACGGATCTGCCAGCCGTTCGCCGTGGGGCTGACTTCAGCGTGCGGGAATCGCGCCCAGGCCAGAAACCGCTCGGCGGTGGGCGTCGAAAGCGCGGCTTCCAGAGCCGGCAGGGGGGCGGGTTTGTAGAAGGTCGTGAAGCTTTCGCCGCCCGGGC
>JACQTJ010000117.1 GCA_016210855.1 Acidobacteriota bacterium
GGCGTGTCCTGGGCGGAGGCCATCGGGGCGGGGAAAGTCTTCATCGGCGCGGTCTGGGAGGACAGCTCGGGCTATCCCGACTGCCGCCCCGAGTACTACCGGGTGTTCAACGAGCTGGTGCGAGCGGGGACGCGGCCTGAGACGCGTATCGAAGTCGTCACCCCACTCATTTACCTGAAGAAGCACGAGATCGTGCGGCGGGGCATCGAGCTCCGGGCGCCGCTGCATCTAACCTGGTCGTGCTACCAGAGCGAGGAGGAAGCCTGCGGCCTCTGCGACAGCTGCGCGCTGCGTCGGCGCGCCTTTGCCCAGGCCGGCAGCGAAGACCCGATCGCCTACCGGGTGCCTCTGAGCTATACTTAGGCGGAGGGCCCCGAAGAGGAGAAGAACCAAGATGACGAAAGCGCGGCTGGTCACCCTTCTAGTTGTTGGCCTGGGTCTGCTGCTGGTGGACCCGGGCGGCATCGCGGCCCAGCTCGGAACGACCGCTTCCGTGGCCGGGAAAGTGGTGGACGAGAAGGATCAACCGGTGCAGGGAGCGGAAGTGGTGATCAAGTCTTTGCAGACCGCCCGGGAGTGCACGGCCAAGACAGACAAGAACGGTGAGTACTTGTGCGCGGGTCTGCTGCAGGGACGCCACGAGATCACGGTCAAGTACAAAGGATTGTCCAACAAGGCGGTGAGGAATGTGGCCGGGGGGCTCTATGGCGACCCCACCAGCACCGCCTTCCAGAACCGCTTCAACTTCCAGGTCGGTGGCGAGCGGGCCGAGGCCGCCAAGAAGCAGCGGGAAGAGTTTGAAAAGACGAAGGTTGGCTTTGACCGCGCCGTGGCCCTGAACAATGAGGGCAAGTTCGAGGAGGCTCTGGCGGAGTTGCAGTCGGTGCTCGAGAAGGAGTCGACCCAGTGGGTAGTGCATGCCCAACTGGGGGTGGCCTACCAGGGGTTGAACCGTCTGGACGACGCGGCCACTGCCTATCAGAAGGCAATCGAATTGAATCCCTCCAACCCGCATCTCTACGCCACATTGGGCGAGGTGTACCTAAAGCAGAAGCGCGTCGAAGAAGCCCGAAAGATGTTCGAGACCGCGGCCCAGCTCAGCCCGGAGGACGCCGCCCAGTTCTACTACAAGCTCGCGGTCAGCCTTTACAATATCGGCGAGCTCAAGGCAGGCATCGAGCCCCTGAAGAAGGTGCTCGAGATTGACCCCAACTACGCCAACGCCCATTTCTTTATGGGTGTCTTCCTCTACAGCAGTGCCGAAACCAAGATCGAGGGCGGCGAGGTGAAGACTATCCTGCTGTCCGGCACGGTGGAGAGTTTCCAGCGCTATCTGGAGCTCGAACCCAACGGACGCTACGCGAACGACGCCAAGCAGTACCTCCAGATCATCGAGGCCCAGGTGCCGGCGGCGGTGAGGATAAGGAAGAAGTAGGCGCCCCCCGCGTCTCCGCCGGGCCCTGACGCTTCTGCCGGGGAGAGAACTCCATGCTGGCTCGGTTCCGCCGCTGGCTGCTTTCGGGAATGGCGGCCGGCGCTCTGGCCCTTCCCCTGCTCGGGCAGGGACCCGAGGTTACCGCCTTCGCGGGCAGAGTGCGTGACGAGCAGGGCCAGCCCTTGGTCGGGGCCACCGTGATGTTCCGCGGCCTCGACTTCGACGTCAACCGCCAGACCCAGACCGACAAAGACGGCCGTTTCTACTACGGTGGCTTCCGCGTCGGCCGCTATCAGGTCAGCGTGCTGCGGGGGGGAGAGGTTCTCTGGTCGTTTGCGGTCAGCGTTCCACCCTTCCGGGAAGTGACGGAGCTCGAGATCGACTTGAAGAAGCTCCGGGAGGCGGCCGAGCAGATGACCCGCTTGGACCCGGAGCTCGAGCGCCAACGCCAGGAGGAACTCGAGCGCCGCCAGCACGAAGACAACCTGAAAGCGCATTTGAACCGCGGCAGCCGCCATCTCAACCAGGGCCGCCCGGAGGAAGCCGTTGCCGAGTTCCAAGCCGCCTTGGCTCTCGAACCGAAGCGCGGGGCCACCCATGGCCTGCTGGCCGCTGCCGTGGCGGCTGCCGGCCGGGACGACGAGGCCATTGAGCACTACCGCCGCGCCCTCGAGGTCGAGCCGCAGGAAGCCGCACACCACAACAACCTGGGAACCGTCCTGGCCCGCCAGGGGAAGCTCGAGGAGGCGCTGTCTCACTTCGAGAAGGCTGCCCAGCTCGACCCCGAGCGTGCCTCCACTTACCAGTTCAATCGGGGTGCGGCCTTGCTGAACGCTGGCCGTCCCGCCGAGGCTCTGCCGGTGTTGCGCCAGGCGACTCGGACCGATCCTACCTTGGCGGTGGCTCACTATTTCCTTGGGCTGGCCCTGGTGCGGAGCACCCCACGGTTGTCCGGCGCGCCGGCGGCGGAGCGTGTTGAACCGCCGCCGGGAGCCGTGGAGGCCTTTCAGCACTACTTGCAGCTTGCACCAGAGGGCGAATACGCGCCGCCGGCCAGGGACTACTTGAAGCGGTTGGGCGCCCTTCCGCCCGAATCAGTCTTGCCCACCATCCCCCTGCCGGAAATCCGTCCCTGAGAGAATCTGTGCCGCCGCGCTTGGCCTTGGTTCTGGCTGGCTCGTTGCTGCTGAGCGTTCTGGCCCCGGCCTGCGGCGAGCCGCGTCCAGTCCAGGTTGCCGTAGGCAGTGAAGTGTTGACCGGGCTCTACTGGGAGCCCCCGCGGCGCCTGGCTCCGGCCGTGCTGGTGCTGCCGACACCGGGCCAGGGCAAGGAGAAGTGGGTTCCACTGGCCATCCGGTTCCGTCAGGAAGGGTACGGGGTGCTCGCTCTTGAACTTCCCGAGCCGGGCCGGACCAACTACGGGCAACTCCTGGTTGAGGTGCGCGCCGGCTTCGAGTTCCTGCGGGCGCAAAAGAAAGTGGATGCCGCGCGCATCGGGTTGATGGGCGCGGAAGGGGGCGCCGAGGCGGCGCTTCGCTTCGCCGCCGCGGAGCCCCTGGCCCGCCTGGTGGTTTTGGTGTCGCCCGGAAGTGGCAACGGTGGTGTGGGGCTGGAGCCGACCTTGCGCGACTATGGAGCTCGTCCGCTGCTCCTTATCGTCTCCGAAGAGAACTTGGGCAGCGCCGAGGCGGCCCGGCGCCTGGCTGCGGCCGCCCAGGGTGAGACAGTGGTCAAGCTGTATTCGGCGAGCCTCCAGGGCGCGGAGCGGCTGGCGGTCCCTCAGCCGGTAACGGAAGACCTGCTCGGCTTCCTGCGCGCCCGCTTGTGAAGCCACCATTGACACTGCCGTAGCCCGTGGCTAGACTGAGGGTTTGCACCGCTGGGCACGAGAGGGGAGGCGTGCGGCGGGACCTGCTCATCACCGCTCTGATTTTCACCGCAGTCGGGTTTGTCGCGGGTGTCATCTATACGCGGCACTCCCCGGGGGCCAATCTGCCCACCGCGCTCGTCCAGCCGCCGCTGGCGGCTGCCTCCGACCCGGAGCTGCCCGAGGGGCATCCGCCGCTCAACGTCGCCGAGCGCTGGGGCGCTCTGCGCCAGCAGGCCGAGGCCGACCCGAAGGACCCGCGGGCGGCGAGCGAGCTCGCCAACTTTCTCTACGACATCGAGCGCTGGGAGGACGCCATCTTCTGGTACCGCCGCGTGCTGGCGCTTGATCCCAGGAACACCGACGCCCGCACCGACCTGGGGACCTGCTATTACAACCTGGGCCGCTACGACGAGGCCATCGCCGAGTTCAACCGCTCGCTGGAGCTTGAGCCGGACAAGCCTCAGGCTCTCTACAACCTGGCCATGGCCCGCCTTAGAGGAAAGCAGGACCGGGCGGGGGCCCGCCAGGCCTACGAACGGCTCCGGCGGAGCCACCCGAACTTTGCGGGCCTGGAGACGCTGGCGCAGCTGCTCGAGGAGGGGCGTCAGCGCTGATGATCTGGCTCTTGCGGCTGGCGGCCCTGCTGGCGGCTTTCTTCTTCCTGCGCTGGTTCTGGCAGAGCGCCTGGAGGCGCCTGTCCGGCCACCCGCCCTCCGGCCGGGGAGCGGAGCCAGACGTCCGCCACGGCATCATCCGACAGGATCCTGTCTGCGGCACCTACGTGGACGTGGAGGTGTCAGTGCGGGAAGAGGCCCAAGGCGAGACCCTGCACTTTTGCTCGGAGCGCTGCCGGGACGCGTTTCGCCTCCGGCAGTCGCGGCGCGTCCAACCGACAGGTTGACCCGGTGCCCCAACGCCCACAGCCCGCTCGCGGAGGCCATGCGATGAAGGAAAACCTCAATCCCTACGTCATCTCTCAGATGCAGTTCGACCAGGCGGCCGACCACCTCAAGCTCGACTCCGGTTTGCGCGAAGTGCTGCGCCGGCCCAAGCGCCAGATGGTGGTTTCCATCCCCACCAAAATGGACAACGGCTCGGTGAGGGTTTTCGAGGGCTATCGCGTCCAGCACAACATTGCCCGCGGACCGGCCAAGGGTGGCATCCGTTACCACCCCAACGTCACCCTGGACGAGATCAAGGCTCTGGCGGCCTGGATGGCGTGGAAGACAGCGGTGGTGAACATTCCCTTCGGCGGAGGCAAGGGCGGGGTGGTCTGCGACCCGCGCAAGATGTCGTCGGGGGAGCTCGAGCGCATGACCCGGCGCTTCGTCACCGAGATTCTTCCCATCATCGGGCCCGACCGCGACATCGCGGCGCCCGACGTCTACACCGACCCGCAGACCATGGCCTGGGTGATGGACACCTACTCGATGACGGTGGGCTACTCGAGCCTGGGGGTCGTGACCGGGAAGCCCGTTTCGCTCGGCGGCTCCGAGGGCCGCAACGAAGCCACGGCCCGCGGCTGCCTGTTCGTCACCCAGGAAGCCTGCCGGGTGAAGCGCCTGCCGCTCGAGGGCGCTCCGGTGGCCATCCAGGGCTTCGGCAACGCCGGCAGCATCGCGGCCCGGCTCTTCCATGAACAGGGCGCCAAGATCATCGCCGTCAGCGACTCCCGCGGCGGGGTCGTGAACCCGCGCGGGATCGACCCGCTCAAGGCCATTCAACACAAAGAAAAGACCGGCTCGGTAGTTTCGTTGCCGGGCACCTCCCGTGTCCGCAACGAGGAGCTCCTCGAGCTCAAGTGCGACATCCTCATCCCGGCGGCCCTGGAGAACGTCATCACGGCCGCCAATGCCGCGAACATCAAAGCCAAGATCATCGCCGAAGCGGCCAACGGCCCGGTCACGCCCATGGCCGACGACATCCTGACCCGCAAGGGTGTCTTCCTGCTGCCGGACATCCTCGCCAACGCCGGCGGGGTCACGGTCAGTTACTTCGAGTGGGTGCAAGACTTGCAGAATTTCTTTTGGGAAGAAGAGCAGGTCAACGCCAAGCTCGAGACCATCATGAAACGTGCATTCCGCGAAGTGCACGAGAGCGCGCTCAAATACCGCGTGCACATGCGCACGGCAGCCTACATCCTCGCGGTCGGCCGCGTTGCCGAGGCCACCCTGGTGCGCGGCATCTTTCCCTAGGTCGCGCGCCCGGACGGCTCGGCTGGGTTTGCGCCACGGCGGCCAGAAAGATTTTTTCAAAAAAATTTTGTGTTGACAGGCGTTTTGCGCTATCCTCTGCGAGGGAAGTAGGTATGGAGGTGTGCGCGGGACGATGAACCAAATTGCCACCGGGGCGCCCCCGGTCCTTCTTACCATTGCCGGCTTCGATCCTTCCGCTGGTGCCGGCATCGCGGCAGACCTGAAGACCTTCGCAGCCCACAACTGCTACGGCGTGGCGGCCATTTCCGCTTTGACCGTGCAGAGCACCCGCGGCGTGCGCGGCGTGCAGCCGGTCTCGGCCGAAGTGCTGCGCGCGCAGTTGGAAGAGCTCTTGAAGGACATCGCCCTCGCCGGGGTCAAGGTCGGCATGCTCGGCACGCGCGCCAATGTGCAAGTGGTGGCGGAGCTGCTGGAGAAAAAGAAACTCCCGAACGTCGTGCTGGATCCGGTGCTGCGGGCCAGCTCGGGGATGGAGCTGCTCGAGGCCGCCGGGGTCAAGGAACTGGCGAAGCGTCTGCTCGGGCTGGCTACCGTGATTACGCCAAACATCGCGGAAGCCGCCGCGTTGTCGGGTGTTGAGATCAAGGGACTCGATGGAATGAAGGCCGCCGCCGCGAAGCTGCGGGAGATGGGGGCGCGGGCCGTCGTCATTACCGGCGGTGATTTGGAGAAGCCCGTTGACTTGCTCCACGACGGGGCGGAGTTCATCCCCTTTGAGCGCGACAAGGTGAAGTCGGAAAACACACACGGCACCGGCTGCGCATTCTCTTCGGCCATTGCTGCCAACCTGGCCGCCGGCCGGCAGTTGGCCGATGCCGTGATGCTCGCCAAGGCCTACGTGGCCAAGGCGATTGAGAAGGGCTACCCCATTGGCAAGGGCAAGGGCCTGCTCAACCACTTCTACCGCCAACAGAACGGCCAGATGGTCCACTCCCACTCCGTGCACACGCCCGCCGAAGGGCCGGTGCACGCCATGAGCCACTTCTAGGCTGACTGCAACCGACTTCCTGACCGCGGCTCTTCCGAACAGCCGCGGTTTGCTTTGGGAAGCAGGCTACCGGCGGAAGACCACGACGCCGCCAA
>JACQTJ010000113.1 GCA_016210855.1 Acidobacteriota bacterium
GGCCAGCTCCACGCTAAGGTCCACTGCCATGGTTTATTGCGGGCGGGCCGTCTCCCGCACTTCAAGGTCTAGCTGCTTCAACCAATCGAGGTCGGCGGCACGGGTCTGGTCAATCTGCATCGGGGTGATGGAGATAAACCCGTGGACCACGGCCCAGACGTCCGTTCCCTCAGCGTCATCCGGCAGGCTGCGGTAATCCGACCAGTAGTAGAGGTCGTTGCGTGGGCTGGTGTAGTGGGTAAAAATCTGCGGCGTCGGCGTGGTGCTCTGGCGCGTGATGCGCGCTCCGCGCCACTCCTTGGCCGGAACATTGATGTTCAGGAACAACCCCGGGCGCAACCGTCCCCTGGCCCGCAGCTCTTCCACCAATCCACGAATGAAGGTTGCTGCGGCGGCATAGTCTTCGGCGGCGTCTCCTTGCAGGGAAACCGCAATGGCTGGGATGCCGACCAACACCGCCTCGCGCGCCGCCCCTACCGTGCCGGAGTAATAGGTCACAATTCCCAGGTTCATCCCGCGGTTGATCCCGCTCACCACCAAATCAGGCTTGCGCGGCAGCAGCGATTCGAGGCCCAGCCGGACGCAGGTAGCCGGACGGGCCGCGATGGCGTACCCACGCACACCGGGAGCGAGTTCCACCGATTGCAGGCGAACGAACTGACGCGTCGTCGTGCTGTGCCCGGTGCCGCTTTCGTTCTCCAGAGGAGCCGCCACCACCACCCGACCCAAAGAGGCCAGAGCTTCTCCCACCGCGCGAATCCCCGGCGCCTGGTAGCCGTCGTCGTTGCTCAAGAGGATGAGAAACTCGCCATTGGGAGACGCTTCAGCCAGAGCGCTTCCGCAAAAGAAAACCAACAGCAAGAGACCGAGAACAGGCCTGCGCACGTTTCGATGAACCATGGCACGCTCCTGCAGATGATTCGGGCGCTCCAATCCCCGCCAGTCTATCACACGCTTCCTGCCGCCTTCCTTGACAGCCGGCTGCGCCCCCACTAGTATGGGTGGGCCCCGCGGGTTCCTGCACCCATGCAGATTCGGGAAAAAGCCCAGTTGATGTCGGCGGCGGAGATTGACCGCACGCTCGTCCGCTTGGCCCACGAGATGGTGGAGCGCAACAACGGCCTGGCCAGCGTTGCCCTGGTGGGCATCCGCCGGCGCGGGGTGCCGCTGGCCGAGCGCCTGGCGGCGCGCCTGGAGCTGATCGAGAAGGCCAAGCCGCCGGTGGGCACACTCGACGTCACCCTCTACCGCGACGACCTCTCCATGGTGGCCGCCCAGCCGGTGGTCAAGGAGTTGCCGCTCGGCCTCCCCGTGGACGGCAAGACCATCATCCTGGTGGACGACGTGCTTTACACCGGACGCACCATCCGGGCCTCGATGAACGCCCTCTTCAACCTTGGCCGGCCGGCCCGCGTCCAACTCTGCGTGCTGATTGACCGGGGCTGGCGCGAGCTCCCCATCGAGGCCACTTATGTCGGCCGCCACGTGCAGACCACCGCCAACGAGATCATCGAAGTGCGCCTGCGCGAGGTGGACCCGGAAGAACGAGTGATGCTCGTAGAAAAAGTGGGCTAGGGCTGGGGGGAAGTCGCTTGGCTGCTCGCAAGGTTCTGACCCGTCTCTCGCAGCCACACCTGTTGGGCATCGAGCCGCTCAGCAGTGAAGACATCGAGCTCATCCTCTCGACCGCCCAGAAGTACCAGACCCGCACCGCCGGCGAAACCCGCACGGTACCGCGGCTCGACCTGCTCGCCGGCAAGACCCTGGTGCTGGCCTTCTTCGAGCCTTCCACCCGCACCCGCATCTCCTTCGAGATGGCGGCGCAGCGGCTGGGGATGGACGTGGTCAGCCTGGGGCTCGAAGCCTCCAGTGTGCAGAAAGGCGAATCGCTGCTCGACACCATAAAAACCCTGGCCGCCATGCGGCCCGACGCCCTGGTCATCCGCCATCAGGGCTCCGGGGTGCCGCATTTCCTGGCCCGGCACACCGAGGTCCCCATCCTCAACGCCGGCGACGGCATGCACGAGCATCCGACGCAAGCCCTGCTCGACGCCCTCACCATCCGCGACCACAAGGGCCGCCTGGACGGACTAAAAGTCGCCATCCTGGGCGACATCCTCCACAGCCGCGTGGCGCGCTCGAACTTCCATCTGCTGTCGAGATTCGGGGCGCGCATCGCCCTGGGCGGCCCGCCGCCGCTTGTGCCCAAGGAGTTTGAAAGGCTGGCCCCCGGCATCATCGCCTGCCGCAGCCTGGAGGAAGCCCTGGAGGGCGCCGATGTGGTGATGATGCTGCGGGTGCAGCTGGAGCGGCAGCGGGAGCCGCTTTTCGCCTCGCCCGCCGAGTACGCCCGCCACTACTGCCTGACCGCGGAGCGGCTCGCCCTCGCCAAGTCCGACGCCATCGTCATGCATCCCGGGCCATTCCTGCGGGGGATCGATATCGCCGGCGAGGTCGCCGACAGCCCGCGCTCCGTCATCCCTCACCAGGTCGAAAATGGCGTGGCCGTCCGCATGGCCTTGCTCGAACTGCTCACGGGAGCGCAGGCGTGAAGCCCCTGCTCATCAAGAACGGGCGCGTGGTTGACCCCGCGTCCGGGCTTGATGCCCGCCGCGACGTCCTCATCGAAGACGGGCGCATCGCCGCTGTGGACGCAAGGATCGAGCGCGCCGGGGCCGACGCCTTCGACGCCACCAACCTAGTCGTGGCCCCGGGTTTCATCGACTTGCACGTCCACCTGCGCGAGCCGGGCAAAGAGAGCGCAGAAACCATCGTCAGCGGGGCGCGAGCCGCCGCCGCCGGCGGCTTCACCGCCGTGGCCTGCATGCCCAACACCCAGCCCGTGAACGACACCCCGCTCGTCACCCGCGCCATCCTGGCCCAGGCCGGGCAGGCCGGCGGAGCCCGCGTTTACCCGGTCGGCGCGGTCACCAAGGGGACAGCCGGCGAGGAGCTCGCCGAACTCGAGTCGCAGCGGGCTGCCGGGGTGGTGGCGGTGAGCGATGACGGCCGCCCCCTCTGGAACAGCCGCATCCTGCGCCGCGCCCTGGAGTACGGCCGGGCGCTCGACCTGCTGGTCATTGATCACTGCGAAGATCCGCACCTGTCAGCGGGCGGGGTGATGCATGAAGGCGAGTGGTCGCTGCGACTCGGCCTGCGCGGCATCCCTGCGCTCGCCGAAGAGCTGCCTGTGACCCGCAACGTGGTACTGGCGGCGCTCACCGGCGGCCGGCTGCACATCGCCCACCTCTCCACGCGCGGAGCCCTCGAGGTGGTGCGCCGCGCCAAGCGCGAAGGCGTGCCCGTCACCTGCGAGGTTGCGCCTCACCATTTCACCCTCACCCACGAAGCCTGCCGCGACTACGACACCCGCACCAAAATGAATCCCCCGCTGCGAACCGCCGAGGATGTTGCCGCCCTGGTCGAAGGCCTGGCCGACGGCACCGTGGACGCCATCGCCACCGACCACGCCCCCCACACCCAAACTGAAAAGCAGACGGATTTTGAATCCGCCCCCTTCGGGGTCATCGGCCTGGAGACGGCGCTGGGACTGGGGCTCGAAAGGCTCTGTCACACCGGGAAAGTCTCTTTGCAGCGGCTGATCGAGCTGCTTTCGACGAACCCCGCGCGCATCCTGGGCATCGAAGGCGGGCGGCTGGAGGCGGGGGCGCTCGCGGACCTGACCTTGTTCGACCTCGAACGGAAGTGGACCTACCGTGCCGCTGAGGGCTTCTCCAAGAGCCGCAACTCCCCGTTCGACGGCTGGAGCTTCCGTGGCGGCCCGGCCGCCACCATGGTTGGCGGCGTCGTGGTCTTCCGCCGGTAGCCTGCTTCCCAAAGCAAACCGCGGCTGTTCGGAAGAGCCGCGGTCAGGAAGTCGGTTGCAGTCAGCCTAGAAGTGGCTCATGGCGTGCAC
>JACQTJ010000118.1 GCA_016210855.1 Acidobacteriota bacterium
CCGCAGCAGGCGCCCCTGCTGACGCTGGCCGCGGGGCTCGCTGCTCGGGACGCGGTGGCCGAAGTCACTGCGCTCCCCGTGGACCTGCGCTGGCCGAACGACCTGCTCACTGGGGGTCGCAAGTTTTGCGGGATCCTCACCGAGCTTCAGGCCGAAGCCCAACGCATCCACCACGTGGTGGTGGGGATCGGGGTGAACGTCAACCATGCCAAGATTCCGTCGGAGCTTGAGAAGATTGCTACCTCGCTGCGCCTGGCTGCGGGGCGCCCGGTCTCGCGGCTCGAGCTGCTGGCTCACTTGCTCACCGCCTTTGACCGCACCTACAATCGCCTCCTCGAGGAGGGCCCGGCACCCCTCGTCGCCCGCTTCGGGGAGGTTTCAAGCTACGCCCGTGACAAACGCGTCCGCGTCGTGGCCCCGCGCGAGGAGTTCACCGGCGTGACCGCCGGGCTCGATGCGATGGGCTCGCTGCTCGTCCGCCGCGACGACGGGCGCCTCACACCCGTCCTCGCCGGCGACGTCACCGAAGCCGAGGCTTGAATCACCCTTCCGCGTTGACGCTCTGGCGGCCCGCTGCTAAGATGAGTGCCCCTGCCGGGTTGCTGCAGGAATCTTGGGGGGGCGAACCCAACTGGAGGAATCGTCATGACGTTGCGTCGTTCATTCTTTTCCCTGGCCCTGGCTGCGGTTCTCGCGGGCGGCCTCGCGGCCCAAGAGACTCCGTCGCCCGAGCAGATGATGGAGATCATGACCAAGTACGCCACCCCGGGCGACCACCACAAGCACCTCGAGTGGTTGGTCGGCACCTGGACCACCAAGAGCACCTTCTGGATGGCCCCGGGCGCGCCGCCGGTGGAAGCCACGGGCAAGGCCCGGCACAACTCCATCCTCGGAGGCCGCTTCGTTCGCGTCACCTACGAAGGTGATTTCGCCGGTCAGCCCTTCACCGGCGAGGGCACGGTGGGGTACGACAAGTTCAAGAACAAGTACGTCGAGGCCTGGCAGGACAACATGGGCACCATGATGGTTTCTGCTTCGGGCGAGTGCGACGGTCAGGGCAAGGTGCGGATCATGCGCGGCGACATGGACGACCTGATGACCGGCAAGCCCTCCTGGTTCCGGTCGGTCTACCGCTTCGACGGGCCCGACCGCTACACCCTGGAAATGTGGGGCCCGGGGCCGGACGGCAAGGAGTTCCGGGTGTTGGAGATCGTCCACACGCGCGTCGCCCCGGCACTGACTCCGGCCGAACTCGAGCGCGGCGTGAAGCACTTGGAGCAGAGCCGCTCCTACCTCGTCGGCGCCACCGCCGGCCTCTCGAAGAGGCAGTGGAGCTTCAAGGCGTCGCCCGAGCGCTGGTCCCCCGCCGAAATCGTGGAGCACCTGGCGCTCAGCGAAGATTTTTTGATGAACCTCATCAAAGACCGGGTGATGAAGAGCCCGGCTTCGAATGAGCCGCGCGACCTGCGCGCTATGGACGACAAGATCCTGGGCGTGATTGCCGACCGCACCTTCAGCGCCAAAGCGCCGGAACAGGTCACGCCCACAGGCAAGTTCGCCTCGCCGCAGAAGGCGCTCGAGGCCCTGATCGAGCGGCGCGCGCGCACCATCGAGTTTCTGAAGAATACGCCTGACCTGCGCGCCCACGTGGGCGATTCGCCCCTCGGCAAGACCGACGCGTACCAGTGGCTGCTCTTCATCTCGGCACACACCGAGCGCCACACCAAGCAGCTCCTGGAAGCCAGGGCCGACCCGAAGTTCGCCCGGCGCTAACGGCGAACCGGCTGGGTGGGTTTGGACCATGGCTTTGCCATTCACCCGCCGCGACGACGGGCGCACCGAGCCAGTGCAGGCCGGTGACGTCACCGAAGCGCAGGAGCCCGTACGAAGAGGAGTTTGTCATCCTGAGCGGAGCGAAGGATCTCAGACTGAGATTCTTCGGCCTACGGCCTCAGAATGACAAGCTTGTCTTGTAGCGAACTGCGACGATGCTGCTGGTCATCAACGTCAACAACACCAACACCCTGCTCGGGGTCTATGAGGGGGCGCGGCTGGCCACTCACTGGCGCCTGATGACCGTCCACGAGCAAACCGTGGACGGCTTTGGCATCCAAGCCCGCAACCTGCTCACCCTCGCCCGCCTCGACGCCGGAAAGATTGACGGTGTCATCGTCAGTTCGGTCGTACCCCCGCTCGACCGCACCGTGGCCGAGATGTGCCGGCGCTACTTCAAGCTGGAGCCGCTCTTCGTCGGCCCCGGCATCAAGACCGGCGTCCGCATCCTCTACGACAATCCGCAGGAAGTCGGCGCTGACCGCATCGCCAACGCCGTCGGCGCCTTCGAAAAGTATGGTGGGCCCACGGTTGTCGTGGACTTCGGTACCGCCATCACCTTCGACTGCATCTCGGCGGAGGGCCACTACCTGGGCGGCCTCATCATGCCCGGCCTCGGCATCGCCTCCGAGGCGCTGTTCGAGCGCACCGCGCGCCTGCCCCGCGTTTCATTCACAGAGCCGGAGAAGCTCATCGGCACGAATACCGTGGGCTCCATTCAGTCCGGGCTCTACTACGGCTTCCTCGCCGCCGTGGACGGCCTGCTCGACCGCCTGAAGCTCGAGATGGGCGAGAAGACCCGCGTCATCGCCACTGGCGGCCAGGCGGCGCTGCTCGCCGAGGCCTCCCGCCACATCGAGGAGACCGACGAATTCATCACCCTCGACGGCTTGCGAATTCTCTTCGAGCGGAACAGAGAAGCCCAAGGTGAGAAACGAGCCGCCGCAGCAGGCAAGAGAAACGCCAAGCGCCGGCGTTAACCACGGGACCGTTCCGGCAGACGGCGGAACTTCCACAAGTACCAGGTGGCCGCGGACCGGTACGGCCGCCAGGGGGCGGCGATTCTCTCCATCTTGGTGGCCGAGGGCAGGGTGCGCAGCCGGTAGGCTTGCTTGACAGCATAGCGCAGGCCGAGGTCGTCCAGCGGCAGCACGTCCGGCCGGCCGAGCGAGAACAGTAGGAACATCTCCGCCGTCCAGCGGCCGATGCCCTTCACCTGGATGAGATTGGCGATGACTTCTTCGTCGCTCATCCCGCGGAAGCGCCCCAGCCTCAGGCGCCCGCTGGCAGCCTTGCGCGCCAAGTCGCGCAGGTAGCCGATCTTCTGCCGCGAGATTCCCGCAGCTCGCAGCTTCCGCGCCGGTGTCCGCCGCAGCTCTTCGGGGCGCGGCAGCCGGCCGGGATTGGCGTAGAGCCGGCGGAAGCGCCGGGCGATGGTGGCGGCGGCGTTGAGGGCCAGCTGTTGGTAAAGGATGGCCTCGACCAGGGCCCCGAACTGGTTCGGCTGCCGCTTGAGCCGGTAGGGGCCGACACTCTCGATGGCGCGGCCGAGGATCGGGTCGGCTTCCTTTAAGTATCGAACCGCTCCGGCCGCTGGCTTCATCGTTCCCTCGGGAGGCGGGATGTTACCGTCGGCCCGCGGAGGTTTCAACCCTTCTGTGGTATGCTCTGGCCGCGCGGCAACAACAGGGCGGTTCCCTTCAGGGACAACCTTCAGGACAAGCCCGTGTCCACCTTCAACTACTTCAACTACTACACCGAAATCGAGGAGTACTTCTGGCAGAAGCGCGGCGCCCACCTGCTGGTCTCGACGCTCGACTGGGCGGTCATCGAAAGCTGGCAGAAGGCTGGCATCCCCCTCGAAATCGTGCTCAAGGGCATTGACCGCGCCTTCGAGCGCTACGACTCGCGTCGCCGCGGCCGCCCCATCAAGAGCCTGCTCTACTGCGTGGACGCGGTCGCCGAAGCCGCCGAGGAGGCCAAGGAGGCCGCCGCCGGCCGCGGGCCCAGCTCGGCCCGTGCCGAGCGGCCCGCCCGCTTCGACCCCGAGGACGTCCTCCGCTTCTTCCGCGCCAATGCCGCCGCCCTGCGCGAGGCCACCCTTCGGGCTGCGCCCTCAGGGCAAGCCAGCCGCGCCCAGCAGCCCGCACTGGCGCAGGCCTTCGCGGAAACAGCCGAAGCCCTGGAGGGGCTGGCAGCACAGCCGGCCACCGGCCAAACCGGCAACCTGGAAGACCTAGAGCGCCACCTCACGGTTCTCGAAGAAAAGCTCCTGGCGGCGCTTACGCAGACCACCCCGGCGACGGAACTCGTCGAGCTGCGCCGCGAAGTCGAGCGCGGCCTGGCCCCTTATCGTCGCCGCCTGAAGGCTGGGCAGTTGGCCCTGATCGAAACTCAGTTTCTGCAGAAGAAGCTCTTCGAACGCTACGGCCTGCCCCGTCTGAGCCTCTTCTATCTGCCGGTGGGGTCGGCACCGCCTGAGAAAGGACGCTAGCGCCATGGAGTCCTTCACGGTGCGCGTCGAAAAGCTGGTGTATGGCGGCGACGGCCTGGCCCACCACAACGGCAAGCCCGTCTTCGTGCCCTTCGTCTTGCCCGGCGAAGTGCTCGAAGTTTTTCCCGTCGAGGAGTCCCGCAAGCTGATCCGGGCTCTGCCCGGGGAGCTGCGCGAGGCCGCCCCCGACCGTATTTCGGCCAACTGCCCCTACTTCGCCCGTTGCGGCGGCTGCCACTACCAGCACTTGAGCTACGAAAAACAGCTCGCGCTCAAGGTGGAGCTGTTGCGCGAAACCTTGCGGCGGCTGGGCAAGCTCGAATGGAGCCGGGAAATCCCCGCCCACGCCTCGCCCCCCTGGCACTACCGCAACCGCCTCCAGCTCAAGCTGGCCCCGCACCCGGTGGCGGCCGACCAGCTCGCCATCGGCTTCCATCGCGCCGGCTCCCACAGTTTGTGCGGCGTCGAGCAGTGTCCCATCAGTTCGCCCAAGCTCAACCAGCTCATCGCCGTCCTGAACCGCCTGGGCCGGGAACGGGTCTTGCCCCGCAGTCTGCGCGGAATCGAAGCCTTCGTGGACGACCGCGACCAGGCCTTCTGGCTCACAGCCACCGCACCCCACTTGGACTTCGACCGCGCCGCCTTTGCCGAACAGCTCCGCACCGCCCTCGACGGGCTGCTCTCGCTCCGCTTCGTCGAAACGGCTGTGGGCCGGCGGGAGACCTACGGGATGGGCTGGATCTACACGCACCCTGGGAAACACCGATTTCTGGTCAGACACGGCAGCTTCGTCAAGGTCAACCG
>JACQTJ010000116.1 GCA_016210855.1 Acidobacteriota bacterium
GGGCCGGGAAAAGGCCCGGCTGCAGAGAGCGGTGCTCGAAGCTGTCCCTCCCGGGGAGTCCCTTGCCACGGCGGAGGAAACCGCCCGGCGGACGCTGGCCGAAGCCGAGAGCTATTTGACCGCCGGCAACTACGCCGCCGCCCGGGAGCGCTTGGAACGCATCCTCAGGGATGTGGACCCGAACCACCCCGGTGCTTTCTATGGCCTGGCGCTTCTGGCCAGCCTGGCCCAGGACCGGGAGCAGGCCAAGCAATATTTTCTACGCACCCTGGAGCAGGCCCGCGAGCCCCACCTGCTCGGCTGGACGCACGTTTATTTGGGGCGCATCTATGATCTGGAGGGGCACCGGGAGCAGGCCCTCGCCCACTACCGCGCCGCCTTGGCCCTCGACACTCGGCTCGAGCGGGTGGAACAGGCGGCCCGGCGCGGGCTGGAACGCCCCTTCGGCCAAAAAGAAGAACCGGAAGCCCCGACACCTCGATTCTAGTTTAGACTGGGGGAGGCAGGTAGTACACCGTCAAGGAGAACCAACGTGAAGAAGCGCATCCTGCTTGGGCTGAGCACGGCCGTGCTGATCTCGGTCGCTGTAGTCGGCGCTGTGGCTCAGCAACAGCAACAGCAATCGCAGTTCGGGGGGCCAGCGCAAGCACCTGCGACTCCGCCGCCGGCCGAGGAACAGGCCGCCCTACAAAACATGTTGCAGACCTACGACCCTCAGCAGCGAGTGGCCCTGGTGGAGGAATTTCTGGCCAAGTATCCGGATAGTGTCCTGCGAATGCATGTCTATGCGGCGGGGGCCGAGGCCTACCAGGTGCAGAGGAATTTTGAGAAAGCCATCGAGTATGGCGAGCGGGCCCTGGAGCTCAATCCGCGCTACGCCGGAGCCCTGTTGCTCGTCGCGGATTCCTTGGCCCTCAGCGCCGTCCCCACCCAACTCGACTACCAGCAGCGGCTGACCCGAGCGGAGAACTACGTCCAGCAAGCCCTGGAGGTGCTCCCGGACATGCTGGCCACCATGCCCCGGCGCCCGGAAGTGCCGGAGGAAGAATTCGACAGGCAGAGGAAGTATTTCGAAGCTCAGCCCCACGCCATCCTCGGCTTCGTCTACCTGCGCCGCAATGAAAACGGCAAGGCGGAGGAGGAGTTGAAGCTCGCCACCGACCTGAATCAATGGCGACCGGAGCCCGTGGATTTCCAGCGCCTGGGGTACGCTCACCTGCGTCAGAAGGAGTACGCCGAGGCGGAGTCGGCCTTCCGGCGCTGCGTGGAACTGGGCGGTCCGGCGGGGGCTGACTGCCAGCGCCGCGCCGATCAGGCGCAACAAATGCTCAAGACCCAGGCCCCGCCCGAACCCCCCAAACCCCAGGAGTGAGCGGATGGCGCTGGCGGAAAGCGGCCCGGAGTCGCTCGCCCACTTGGAGGCGCAGCTCGGCTACCGCTTCCGCGAGCCGGCCTGGTTGCTCGAGGCCCTTACCCATCGCTCCCATCCCGATGCAAACGGCGAGCAGGAAACCCCGCGGGACAATGAGCGCCTGGAGTTTCTGGGCGATGCCATCGTGGGCTTCCTCGTCAGCGACGCTCTCTGCCAGCTCTGTCCTACCTTCAGCGAAGGGAAGCTGTCTCGTATCAAATCCAACCTGGTCAGCGCCCGCAGCCTGAGCCGCGTGGCCGCTCGCTTGGAGCTAGGCCGCTACCTGCGGCTGGGCCCCGGCGAGGAGAAGACCGGCGGCCGCCACAAGCAGGGCCTGCTGGCGAACGCGGTCGAGGCCCTGATGGCGGCTCTGTACCGTGACGGCGGCCTGGAAGCCGCCCGCCGGTTTGTGGAAGCCTTTCTACTGCGCGAGCTGCGGGAGTCGAGCCTCGAACCCCTGACCCGGGCCGACTACAAGTCGGCCCTGCAGGAATACTTGCAGGGACGACGCCTGCCCGCGGCCCGCTACCACATCGTAAAAACCCACGGCCCCGAGCACCGCAAGACCTTTACTATAGAGGTGTGGGTGGGTGACCGGCGACTGGCCTGCGGCGAAGGCGCCTCGAAGAAGGCCGCCGAGCAGCAAGCCGCCCGCCAGGCCCTGGAGCGCCTGTCCGCCGAAGTGGGAATGGAGTCGGAATGAGCGCGGAGCCGGACACCAAGCGTAGCTCGACCACCCGGGAGTACGTGGACTCCCTGCTGGTCACCGTCATCCTGGCCCTGTTCGGGACCACGTTCGTCCTGCAGGCTTTCAAAATCCCCTCGAGCTCCATGGAGGACACGCTGCTCATCGGCGACCACCTGCTCGTGAACAAGTTCGTCTTCGGCGATGAGCCCGGAGCCGGCTGGGGCCTGCTCCCCTATCGTCAGGTGCGCCGGGGCGACATCATCGTCTTCAAGTATCCCTACCCGCCCCATCAGCACTTTGTGAAGCGGGTAATCGGACTGCCCGGCGACCGATTGAAGATCGTCAATCGCCTGGTCTACATCAACGCCCAGCCCTTGCCCGAGCCCTACAAGGTCCACCGGCGTCCCCCGCTGGCGGGACGCTTCCAGGACAGCTTCCCGTTGAAGGAAGACTATTTCACTTACGCGGTCGAGCCCGGGTGGGCCGCAGACGTGGCTCGCCTCACTCAGGGCGACGAGCTCATCATTCCCGCGAATAAGTACTTCGCTATGGGCGATAACCGGGACAACAGCCAGGACAGCCGTTACTGGGGCTTTGTGGACCGGCGGAACATCATTGGACGCCCCTTGCTCATCTACTGGTCGTTTGACGCCTCCCGCGCGCGCTCTGGCAACCCGGGCGAGAGCGCCCGCACCACGGCCGCCTGGGACGCCTTCGCCCATTTCTTTTCCCGCGCCCGCTGGGACCGGCTTCTCCGTTTCGTGCGCTGACCGGACAATCCCCCATGCGCCGGAAACGACGGTGGCTGGCGGCCCTGCTGTTGCTTGCCCTGGTTTTGTCCCTGCCGCTGCTCGTCAACCTGGAGGTCTTCCGCCGGCAGGTGGAGCGGGCGCTGGCCCGGCAGTTGGGCCGGGAGGTGGAGTTTGTTTCCCTCACCGCCCGCCTCCTCCCCCAACCGGGTGTCGTGGCTCGGCAGGTAAAAGTCTCCGAGCAGGAAGGCTTCGGAGACGAGCCCTTTCTCTATGCCGAGGAAGTCCATTGTGACCTGCCCGTGCGCCTGCTGTGGACGGGGCGTCTGGACTGCTCCCGCCTCCACTTTCTCCGCCCCAGCATCAACCTGGTGCGCAGCCCGGACCACGCCTGGAACCTGGCCGCGTTTCTGCTCCTGCCAGGCCCTCCCGGCGGGCGGGCCTCGCCCCGGGGTCGCTTGCCGGTGATTTCAGCCAGCGACGGACGAATCAACTTCAAGCTGGGCGTCAACAAGCAAGTCTATGCCCTGGCGGCCGCACGCCTGTCGGCGGAAGCCATGCCGGGTGCCCGCTGGCGCCTGCGGCTGGAAGCCACCCCGGTCCGCGGCGACCGCCGCTTGACCGAAACTGGCACCCTGCGGGTTGCGGGTGAACTCGGGCAGGCGGCAGCCTTCTCGGCTTTGCCCTTCCGCTTCCAGCTCTCTCTCGACCGCGGTTCTCTGGCGCAGCTCGTGGCCTTCTTCTCCGGCCGCGAGCCGCCTCTGCGCGCGCGGGCTTCGCTGGCTGCCGAGGTGGAAGGCACCCCCGAAGAGTGGAAGGCCCGGGGCACGGTGTCGCTGGCTGAATTGCGCCACCGCGACCTGGTGGCATCGCCGCGCAGCCCGCGGTGGGAATCCGAGTTCAAGCTCAGCCTCGCTGACGGCGGCCGGGCAGTGCTGATTGATCAACTCATCCTCCGCGGAGAGCAATCCGAGCTCACCCTCGCGGGCCGCGTCGACGACCCCTTCGGCCAGCCCCGCTGGGCCCTCCAGGTGAGCGCCGGGCGCGTGGGCTTCGGCGAATTGATGTCGCAGTGGTCGAGCTTGGTCCCGAACATTCCCCCCGATGTTCGCCTGGCCGGCGAGGGCCGCCTGCTGCTCAAGGCAGAGGGTACGCTGGGCGATTGGCAGGGTGAGCTCACCGCCCCGGAGGGCGTCTCCCTGCGTGCCCCCGGCCTCCCGCAGCCGGTCGAGTTCGCCGGCCTGCGGCTCCGCCTGGGAGGAGGCCGGCTGGAGTTGGCACCCCTGGCGGTGCGGTTTGCACCCGAACAAGTTCTCACCGTGGATGCCGAGGCGAGTCTTCTCGCAGCCGCCTGGCCCTATCGGGTGCGCTGGCGGAGCCAGGGCGTGGACCTGGAAGGACTACAGAACGTCGCCGCCGCCTTTGGCTGGGCTGTGCTCGGCCCGGAGCGTTGGCAGGGTCGCGCCCGACTTGAGGTGGAGTGGCGCGGCGAGGCACGGGGGGAGGAGGGGCCCGCCTGGCGAGGGCGCGCCGAGCTCCAGCGAACCCGATTCCATCCCCGCGAAGTCAACCAGCCCGTGGAGATTTCGGAAGCCCGGCTGGCGTGGGAGGGGAACCGGGTGCGGGTCGAGCCCCTGGTGATGCGCTTGGGCGAGAACCCGGTGCGCGCAACTCTGGAGCGTCGAGGCCAACCCGCCCGCTGGGAGGCGAATCTCTCGGCGGGAGAACTGGAACTGGCCGACCTGGACGAGCTTTTCAATCCGGCCCGGCGCGGCTTGCTGGCCCGGCTGGTTGGAGAGGAACTGCCTCGCACCCCCCGGTGGGCGGACCTCGCTGTGGTCGGGGAGCTCCGCGTCGAAGAGCTGGTTGCCGGACCGCTGCGCTTGCGGCAGGTTCAGGCGGAGGGCCGTTGGGAGGCGGGGCAGGTCGAGCTCTCCCGTCTGCGCTTCCGCGCCTACCGGGGTCGGTTCGATGGGCGCTTGCAGGGCGACTTCCGCTCCAGCCCCCCGCGCTACCGCCTGGCGGGCAACCTCAAGCAGTTGGAGCTCGCCGGGCTGCTCGCCGATACCACCGAGCTCGGCGCCCTCTTCAGCGGAATGGCTGGGGCCGACCTCACCTTGCACACAGCCGGGACGCGGCCCCGCGACTTGCTGCGCCAATTGCAGGGCCGGGTGGTGGGCGTCCTCTACGACGGGACCATCCGCCACATCAACCTGCTGGCAGCCATGGAGGCGGCGGCCGGCGAGGGAACCCGGGCGGCGGGGGTGGCGGCCGGCACCGATCTGCAAAGCCTGGCCGGCGACTTTCGCGTCGCCGACCAGCAAGTCGAGCTGGACGCCGTGAACTTGATCGTCGATGGCGCTGCCCTCGAAGTCTCCGGACGGGTTGGCTTCGACGGCAGCCTCGAGCTCCGCTTGAGCGGCGAGCCCTTGCAGTTGGCCGGCCGCGCTGCCCCGGCGCCTGGGGGTCGCCTCCTCACCCCCTCCTATCGTCTCACCGGCACGCTGCGGCAGCCGAAGGTGGAGAGGGTCGGGCCGCCGCCGTCGGCCCCTCCGCCCCGCCAGCCATGATGGCGCGCCCCTGCTGGACAATCCTCGCTGCTCTCTTCTTCATCCTGGGCGCCCCGCGCGCTGCCGAACCCCCGCCCCGGCGCTACCGGGTCGAGCAAGTCTTCCGCCTGGAAACTACCTCAGTGCGCCCCCAGGAGGTTGAGGGCGCCCTGCGCCCGGAACCGGCTACCGCGGCAGTAGAGGGCCGGGTGCGGCTGATTCTGGAGCAGCGCCTCGAATCAGCCGACCCGCCGCGGGGCACGTGGCGCTTCGCCGACGTGCAGGTGGAGGGCCCGCGCACTGAGCCCCCCGAAACCGCCAGTGCACAAACCGAGCGGGCTCTCTCGCTGGGTCTCGCCTGGATGAAGCAGCTCGAAGGCCAGGAGTTCAGCGGGCCTTTCGGCGAGCTCCCTGTGCTGCCGCTCGGCGAGTCTCAGCCCGCTTGGCTGACCACCTGGCTGCGCTGGGCCCAGACCGGTGGCTTTGCCGGTGTGGACGCCGACCCGGTGCCTTCCCCTGAGCCGGGGTCGCAGCCGGAGACTGCTCCCGCCTACGAGGTCCGCTGGCTGCGGAGCGAGTTTCGCCAGGTGCCTTGCCACGTGCAGCAGGCGCGCTGGGCCGTGCCCGTTCAGGAGGCGCCGGCCTCGGTGTCGGCCGACCTGGCTGCTGAAGGGGTCCGGGCCCTCACCCACTTTGCCGCCCAGAGCCTGGAGTGGGTTTCGCAGCAGAATGCGGAGCTCGTCTATGCCGAGCGCAGCGGGGTGCGCGAAACCTTCTGGAACCTGGAGCGGGTCAAGCGGACAGAGTTGCGTGAGCTGGTGTTCCGTCTGCGCTTCGCCGTGCAGGTGCGCATCCAGCGCCTCCCCTAGGCACGTTGATTTGTCATTCCGAGCGCAGCGAGGAATCTGGTTTTTCCCGTGCGCGAAGGCCGCGGTATAATTGGGGGTTTGGCCGGCCCGAGCCGGGCCGCCTGTGGCGATGAACTTCAAACTGGTCAGCAACTACGAGCCCCGGGGCGACCAGCAGCAGGCCATTGACGCCCTGGGGCGCGGCGTTGCCGACGGCGAAAAGCACCAAGTGCTGCTCGGGGTCACCGGCTCCGGCAAGACCTACACCATGGCCAAGGTTATCGAGCAGGTCGGCCGGCCCACCCTGGTCTTGGCCCACAACAAGACTCTGGCGGCGCAACTCTTCCACGAGTTCCGCGGCTTTTTCCCGCACAGCGCGGTCGAGTATTTCGTCAGCTACTACGACTACTACCAGCCCGAAGCCTATCTGCCCGCCACCGACCTCTACATCGAGAAGGAAGCCACCATCAACGACGAGCTCGACAAGCTCCGCATGGCCGCCACCAAGGCCCTCTTCGAGCGCCCCGACGCCATCATCGTCGCCAGCGTCTCCTGCATCTACGGCCTGGGCTCCCCCGAGGCCTACTACGGCATGCTCCTGCTGCTCGAGAAGGGTCAGCGCACTCCGCGGCAGGAAATCTTGAAGAAGCTGGTCGAGATCCAGTACGAGCGCAGCGAAGACCTGCGCCGCGGCAGCTTCCGGGTGCGGGGGGACCTGCTGGAGATTTACCCGCCCTACCTCGACACCGCCTTCCGGGTCGAGCTCTGGGGCGATGAGATTGACCGAATCAGCGAGATCGACCCGCTCACCGGAAGCGTGGCGCGGACTCACCTGCGCGTCCCCATCTACCCCAAGACCCACTTCGTCATGCCCGCCGACCAGCGCGAGCGCGCCATCCAGGACATCCTCGCCGAGCTGGAGTGGTGGAAGGGCGAACTTGACAAGCAGGGCAAGAAGCTCGAGGCCCAGCGCATCGAACAGCGCACCCGCTTCGATATCGAGATGATCCGCGCCATCGGCTACTGTCACGGCATCGAAAACTACTCCCGCCACCTCGCCCGACGTGCCCAGGGCGCCCCCCCGCCCACCCTGCTCGATTACTTCCCCAGCGACTTCCTGCTCTTCATCGACGAGTCCCAC
>JACQTJ010000119.1 GCA_016210855.1 Acidobacteriota bacterium
AGGAAGTCTTGCCGCCGGGGGATTTCCACATCCAAGAAGAGCGGCGCCTGTGCTACGTGGCCCTGACCCGAGCCCGGCAGCGGTTAACCCTCACCAGCCTGACTGGAACGCGGCGAGCCCCCTCCGTGTTTCTCGAAGACATCCTGCGCGACCCTACCGCGGCCCGCGACGTGGAACGAACCGCTCCTGCCACGTCCCCGGCGCTGCCCGCCGATCCCCCGGGTCCGCGGCCAGAAGCTGGGGCTGGGTTGCTCTTCACGCCCTGGCAAACCGCGGCTTGCTACTCGCGCGTCGCCCGTTGGGCTCGGGACCGCGTAGGGCCGCCGCCCGCCGAGCCCTTGAAGCTCAGCCACTCCCACATCGAGACCTACCGGCTCTGCCCGCTCAAATATAAGCTGGGCCATGAGTGGCACTTGCGGGGAACCTCCACCCCGGCCATGGTCTTTGGCAAGATCATGCACGGCAGCGTAGTCGAATTCTTTCGAGCTCGGCAGCGACAGCCGTCCTTGCCGTTGGAGGAGCTCCGCCACATCTATGAGCAGCAATGGCGGCTGGCGCAATGGCCGTCGGCGGACGCCTATCAGCAACAGGAGTATTACGCGAGCGGCTGGGAGCAGCTCGAAATCTTTTACCAGAACCACGCCCGACAACCTCTCGCCGTGTTGGAGCTGGAAAAGACTTTCCAGTGGTCCTGGGAAGACGTGATCCTAACGGGCCGCGTGGATCAAGTGAACCGACTCGAGGGGCGGGGCGTCGAAATCGTGGAATACAAGACGGGGGAGCCGCGTCCGCCGGAGAAAGCGCAGAAAGATTTGCAGCTGGCCCTGTACGCGCTAGCGGCCCGGCACCATCTGGGGCTGGTTCCGGAGTGGCTCACGCTCTACAACCTGACGATGAATCAGCCGATCAGCTTTGAGCCTACCGAGAAGACGGCCAGCCGGGCGCTCGAGGCTGTGCGGGATGTCGCCGCTCGCATCCGGGGCCGAGAGTTTCCCGCCCGTCCCGGCTACCACTGCCGCTACTGCGACTACCGGCGCATCTGTCCCGAGCACGAACAGCCGCTCCTACACCCGGAGGCCAAGCTCGATTCCGCGGACGCGGAAGACAGCGGTCCCAAAAACTAAGGGGGAGTCCCGGAGGGCTCCCCCTTGGATGGTTCGATTGGCCTCGGTTACTTTTTGTGCTTCTCCGCCTTCTCGGCCCTACCTACTTTCCCCGCTGCCGGCAGGCGAGCGGTTTCACTGCTGCTCGCCGGAGCCCGCATCAACTGATGTATACGGTCGTGCCGCCACGATGTCAAGCAAAAACAAAGTGCAGACAGGAGGTTTTTTCTCTAACCAATGCTCAACAAGCCGGCTAGCGAAGAGGTGCGCTGGCAAAGTAGCCCTTGCGGGATAGCAGGGTGACGCCCGGGCGCCGCACTCGCACTTCGATACGACGGTACTCGCGGCTCCCTCCGGCTGGCGGCGCGGCGTACACGAGGGTGTACTGGTTGCGGGCCTGCTCGGCAATGCGCGCCCAAGCGCGAGCCAGAGTCTCTTCCTTGATTCCTTCGTAGTAGTCGCCCCCCGTGGCCCGGGCATACTCGGCCAAGGGCGTCTGACCCAGGGCGAACCGCGCCTCGCCAGCCCCCAGGGCGTACACGGAGACGTCCTCGGTCAGCAGCAGGTCTCGGGTCTCCTCGAGGCTGTGTGTGTTCAGCCGGGAATTGCTCCCATCCGAAATAATGAAGATGACCCGCCGGCGACCGGGCTCCTGGTCGCGCAGCGCCAGGCCAGCCGCGAACAAGGCATCGTGAATGCTTTTCACGCTGGCGCTCGACCGGGGCAAGGTGGAAGGCACGCCCGGACCGACCGGCACGGTATTGATCCGGGGCCCGGCGGTGAGGGGGCCGCCGGTCACGCCGACCGCAGCCGCTCCAGAGCCCTTCCCCACCTCGCGCAGCGCTTCCCGAAGTCGTTCGGCGTCATCGGTAAAGTCCAGCACCTGGCGCGGATACGTGTCGAAGACATAGAAGGCGAATTCGTCGGCGGGTCCGAACACGCTGGGCAGCACGGGGAGCATAGTACGTACAGCGGCTTGCGTCGGGGGCGACAATCCCACATCCACCAGAATCACGACCGAAAGAGGAAAAGGATCGACGGAGAAGTAGCGGATCGGCTGCTCCTGGCCTTCTTCAAACAACTGAAAGTCGTCCCGGCCCAGGTCGGTAACCAGGTGGCCCTGGGCGTCTTTGACCGTCACGGGCACAAGCACCAGCTCCACGCCAGTGCGCAGGCGGTAACGGAGGTCAGCCCCCGAATCATTCTGGGCCAGGGTTTCCATCGCCAGGGCTGTCCCCAGCAACAAGAAGACCAGAGCGCGGCACAACCGGCGTGCAACTTGAATGGGGCTGCCTCCTGCACCTCGCTTTGCTTGGATGCGAAGGCTGTGGGCCAGGGTGCCCCTCATCGTCCCACCTCCTTCCGGCATCCAACTAGGAGGGATGATATTCTTTCCGGCTGATTCAGGCGAATTATATTGGTGGCAATGATGACCTTCAACGAAGCGCGGCTCCATGCGGGCCCTCGGCCGGTGTTGTTTTTAACAATCGGGCTCCTGGTCGCTCTCGCCTGGGGGGCTCCCGGGCAGGAGCCGCCTGCGCCTCCTGCGGGAGGCACGCTCCGGGTGGAAGTCGATGTGGTCAACATCTACTGCACGGTGAAAAACAAGAAGGGCGGCCTGGTGACCGATCTGGAGAAGAACGACTTCGATGTCTACGAGGACGGCCGGAAGCAGGAGCTGCGCTACTTCGTCCGCGAGACTGACCGGCCGCTGACCCTGGCGCTGCTCGTGGATACCAGCGGTAGCCAGCGACAGGTTCTACCCGCGGAAAAAGAGGCCGGGGCGCAGTTCTTGCGACAGATGCTGCGCCCGAGCGATCTGGCGGCGCTCCTCACCTTCGACGTCAGCGTCGATCTGCTCCAGGACTTCACCCCGGAGGCCGAGCGGCTGGAGCGGGCCCTGGCCCGGGCCCGCATCAACGCTCCGGGCAGTCCCGTGAACCCCGGACCGTTTCCGACGAAGCCCACAGGCACGCGTCTCTACGACGCCGTCTACCTGGCGGCCACCGAAAAACTGGCCCCCGAGGCGGGGCGCAAGGCCATCATCGTGGTGAGCGACGGGGTGGACTTCGGCAGCACTGTCAACGAGAAGGAAGCCATCGAGGCCGTGCATCGCAGCGACACCATGGTCTACGCCATCGGCATCGCCGATCCGGGCTTCTACGGGTTCGGCTTCGCCTACCGGGGCGGAGACGCGCTGAAAAAACTGGCCCAGGACACCGGCGGCCGGGCCATCTTTCCCTCCGATCTCGAAGAGCTGCAGGAAGCCTTCGACCAGATCGCCGCCGAGCTGCGCAGCCAGTACAGCCTCGGGTATACGCCCACCAACCGCAGCCGGGACGGGCGGTTCCGCAAGGTTGAAATCAAGGTGAAGCGCCCCGATCTTCGCATCCAGGCCCGCCGCGGCTACTACGCCCCCAAGTCTTGAACCCGAGGCGGACTCCGGTCTGAAGCGAAGAGAGCCCTCAGCCCGGGGTGAGCCGCGGCCTCAAGGACGCTCGCGGTTCGTCTCTTCGAGCGGGGTGGCGTAGTAGCCGGGGCGGTGGTGGATGCGCAAGCCGTCGCGGCGGCTCTGGATGGCGATATAGCGGAAGCGGCCGTCGCGGTTGCGGTTCCTCGGGGTGTAGGCCAGCGTGTACTGGGTGCGGAGCTGATTGGCAATGCGCTCAAAGGAGCGCCCCACATCAATGGTGGTGAAGGGGCAGTAGGAAGTGCCCCCCGTGGATTCGGCGAAGTGTTCGAGCACCTTGTCGCCGGCTTCGCCCATCACCTCGCAGGGGTTCTGGAGATTCCTGGTCTCGCCGCTGTACTTAAGAGGCGGGGCGCTGGTGCTGACGGTGAAAATGGTGACCTCGTGGCGCCGGGCCATCTCCAGAGCTTCCTCCCGGCTCACCACGCTGGCGGTATCGTTGCCATCGCTCAAAACGATCAGCATCTTGCGGAATTCGCTGCCGGAACCTTCCGCGAGCTTCATCTTGCAGGCCAGATAAATGGCGTCGTAGAGGGAGGTACCGCCTCCGGCGCGCAGGTTGCGAATGGTGTCGGCGAGGTCCAACGGGTCGTCGGTGAAATCCTGCACCAGCACCGGGGTGGTGTCGAAGCCGATGACAAAGGCCTGGTCGCTCTTGGGCCGCAGAACAGTGTGGAGGAAATCGATGGCCGCCTCCTGCTCGAACTGGAAGCGGGGGCGGACGCTGTTGCTGGTGTCAATCAGCAGCCCGATGCGCAGGGGCAGATTGGTTTCGCTGGTGAAGTGCTTGATTTCTTGGGGCACACCGTCTTCGTAAACTTGAAAATCGTCAGGCCCGAGGCCGGGCACCTGGCGGTTGCGTCGATCGGTGACGCTGAAGACGACGTTCACGAGATCCACTTCCACCCGGATCGGTGGGGCCTCCTCGGGGGCTGGGGAGGGCTGTTGGGGAGGCGGCGCCTGGGCAGGCAGGACGGTGGGCGTCGCCAGAAGCAGAAGCCCAGGAAGAAAAGGGTGAAGCAATTTCATGCTCGACTCCCCGAAGCCATTATAGAAACCGTCGCGCCGGGGGTCAATTCAGCGCCGCGGCGCCCCATCCCAACTCTCGCAGCAGGTCCCGCAATTCGGCTGGCAGAGGAGACCGGACCTCGATGAGTTCTTCTGTCCGCGGCTGCCGAAAGCGCACTCGCTCTGCATGCAGAAAGATTCGATTCAGCGTAGGGCGCGAGGTGTTGCCCGAGCGCAACTGGCGTGGCGCGCCGTAGAGCGTGTCGCCCACGACGGGGCGCCCCAGGGCGGCAAAATGCACGCGGAGTTGGTGGGTGCGGCCGGTGTGGAGAAGAGCCTCGAGGAGCGTGAAGCCCGCTACCGTGCCGAGGACCCGATACTCGGTCAGCGCCGCCCGACCCGCCGGGCGCCGGGTGGTCATGCGGGTTCGTCGCACCCGGTCGCGGGCCACGGGCAGGCGGATGGTGTCGTGAGGGCGAGGCATTCGGCCGTGCACCAGGGCCAGGTATCGCTTTTCCACCTGGCGCAGACGAAACTGCTCGGCCAGGCGGGTGTGGGCCTCATCATTCTTGGCCACCAGAAGGACTCCCGAGGTAGGTTTGTCCAGGCGGTGAACGATCCCCGGACGCAAGGGACCTCCGCGCGTCGAGAGCCGTCCGTAACGATGCAGCAAGGCATTGACCAGCGTGCCGGTGTTCGCCCCCGCGCCCACATGTACGGTCATCCCGGCGGGCTTGTCCACCGCCACCACGTCCTCGTCCTCATACAGGATGCGCAACGGAATGTCCTCGGGCGTGGCGGCGAGCAGCGGCCGCTCACCAATGGCCAGGACGATGCGCTCTCCGCCCCGCAGCCGCTGGCTCGGGCGCCGCGCCACGCGGCCATCGACTGTCGCCTGCCCACCGCGAATCAATTCCTGAATCCGCATCCGGCTGAGCCCCGGCGCCTGCGCGGCCAGAAAATGATCGACACGCTGCTGCCGGGCTTCGGCAGGAACGCTGAAGGAAACCACCCTAGCGGGCATGGGCGGCTGGAGCGGGGGCGGTGTCTTGGCTCCGCTGTACCCACCAGAGCAGGCCAGCGACGGCGAGCAGGCCCAGACTGAGCGCCTGAGGGAGCGAAAGCGTGCCGCCAAAAAGGAAGCCTCCGCGGGGGTCGTCGCGGAGGAATTCGATGCCAAAACGGGCCAGGCCATAGAGTCCGAGATAAGCGGCGAGAATCTGTCCGGGGAAGCGCCGCCGCCGCCAGAGCAGAACCAGCAGCAGGAAGATCAGGGCCTCGGCGAGGGCTTCGTAGAGCTGGGTGGGATGCCGGGCGATGCCGAGCGGCACGCCCACCAGTCGCTCGCTGTACGGGTCGGTGAAGGTGACGGCCCAGGGCAAGTCGGTGGGCTTTCCCCAGCAGCAGCCGGCTGTGAAGCAGCCCAGCCGCCCGATGGCGTGGCCCACGGCCAGACCGGGCGCGTAGGCGTCTGCCAGAGGTGCAAACTCCAGCCGGTAGCGCCGAGCATACCAGACGACCAAGGCAACGGCGAAGAGCAGGCCGCCGTAGAAAATACCTCCCGCTTGCAGAACCGCCCAGGAAAAGATTTCCCCTGGGTGCTCGGAGTAGTAGCGCCAATCGAAAACAATCAGCGCCAACCGGGAGCCGAGCAGGGCCACGAGCGCCATGTAGACGCCCAAGTTCCAGACCGTCTCTCGCCCGAGGCCGCTGCGGGGCGCAAAGCGGGTAGCCGTGTAGAGGCCCACGAGCAACCCCAGCGCCACGAGCGCCCCGTAGGTATGCAAGGTGAACCAGTCGCCGACGGTGAAGAGGCGCGGAAACATTCATCCCTCGCGAAGAGCGCCGCGCCGGCCGCGCAAGACTTCGGCGGCCAGGGCCGCAGCTCCGACCACGATGGCGCTGTCGGCGAGATTGAAGGCTGGCCAATGGTAACTACCGAGGTGAAAATCGAGGAAGTCCATCACGCTCCCGGCGCGCAGCCGGTCAAAGAGATTCCCCAAGGCGCCGCCCAGCACCAGTCCCAACCCCACGCCGGCCAGCCGAGCCGGGCCCCGCCACAACAGGGTCGCTACCAGAGCGAGCGCCGCCACCGAGAAAGCAATCAAGAACGCCGCCATCCAAGGAGAATCGTGGTTCGAGAGCAGCCCGAAAGCAGCGCCGGGGTTGCGCAGGTGTGTGAGGTTAAACAACTCGGGGAACACGCGCCGGGTTTCGCCCAAGGCCAGCGCCTGGCCCACGACCCACTTACTGGTCTGGTCAAGCAGGAACACGGCCCCGGCGAGGAGAAGGTAGCTGGCCCGCGAGGGCATAGGGAGGACAGACATCACGGCTTCCCCGTACCTTTCGTAAGGGTGTCGAGTACCGGGGCGCAGCGCTCGCAGACGGTGGGGTAATTAGCGAAGGTGCCCACCCGCGGCGAGTAGTTCCAGCAGCGCTCGCACTTCTTGCCCTCGGCCGGCTCCACGCCAATCTCCAGGCCTGGCAGGTCTGCCGGGAGCAGGGTGGGACGAGCGTCGTGGCTCAGGTGTACGGCCGAGACGATGAAGAGGGCGCGCAACTGGTCTTGGTAGCTGCGCAGCAACGGACCCAGGGTGTCGCCGCTGACGCGGAGAAAGACCTGGGCCTCGAGCGCACTGCGGATCTTCTTGGCCTGGCGGGCCTGCTCAAGCGCCTTCAGCACCTCGGTGCGGACGGCGAAGAGCTTTTCCCAGGCGGCGGCTTTCCCGGCCGGGAGTCCGGCATCAAGGTCTTCCCTTCGGGGGAACTCGGTCAGGTGAACGCTGGCGGCCGCCCGCTGCGCGCCCGGCAAATGCTCCCAGATTTCTTCGCTGGTAAAGGAGAGAATGGGCGCCACCAGGCGAACCAAAGCCTGCGCCATGCGGTAGAGCGCCGTCTGGGCGGAGCGGCGTTCGCGGGAGCGGGCGGCGAAGGTGTAGAGGCGGTCCTTGAGAATGTCAAAGTAGCGGGCGCTCAAGTCCACGGTGCAGAAGTTGTAGAGGGCGTGGTAGACCTTGGTGAACTCGTGGGCCTCATACCAACGGCGGCAAGACTCGACCAACTCGGCCGTCTGCCCCAACATCCACCGATCCATCTCTTCCAGGCTGTCCACGTCGACGGCATCGAGGGCCGGGTCGAAATCATAGAGGTTCGAAAGCGCGAAGCGGAAGGTGTTGCGGATTTTGCGATAGGCTTCGGCGGTCTGCTCGAAGAGCTGCCCGCCGATATGGATGTCGGCGCGGTAGTCGACGGAAGCGATGAGCAGCCGCAGGATTTCGGCGCCGTATTGATCCCACACCTCGCGGGGGGCGATGACGTTGCCGAGCGACTTCGACATGGGGCGACCTTCGGCGTCGAGCACCCAGCCGTTGGTGATGACAGCGCGATACGGGGCGGCGTCCCGGACGCCCACGGCCACGAGCAGCGAGCTGTGGAACCAGCCCCGGTACTGGTCGTTGCCCTCGAGGTAAACGTCGGCGGGCCAGCGGCGCTCGGGCGGCTGGGTGAGCACGGCCAGGTGGCTGCAACCGGAGTCGAACCAGACGTCCAAGATGTCGGTCTCCTGGCGGAAGCCGGTGTGGCCGCAATGGTCGCAGCGGGTGCCCTGGGGCAACAGCTCCTCAGCCCGGTGACGGTACCAGGCATCGGCGCCCTCGCGTTGGAACCACTTCACCACCGTGCGCAGGGTGGGGACGTCCAGGAATCTCTCCCCGCACTTCTCGCAGTAGAAAACCGGGATGGGCACGCCCCAAACGCGCTGACGCGACAGGCACCAGTCGGGCCGGGTTTCGATCATCCCGCTGATGGCCTCGGCGCCCCAGCTCGGCACCCAGCGGACTTTCCGGATTTCCTCCAGGGCCCGCTGGCGCAGGCGCTGGTGCTCCATGTTGAGGAACCACTGCTCGGTGGCGCGGAAGATGAGGGGGTAGTGGCAGCGCCAGCAGTGCGGGTAGGAATGCTCGAGAGTCTTCTCGCCGCTGACCAGGTTCCCGCGCTCGCGGAGGAGCTCGATGATGTGGGGATTGGCTTCGAAGACCTGTCGGCCGCGGTAGGCCTCGACCCCCTCGCTGAAGCGCCCGGCCGCGTCCACCGGGCAGTAGGTGTCCAGGCCGTACTGCTGCCCGGTTTCAAAGTCCTCGGCACCATGGCCGGGGGCGGTGTGGACGATGCCGCTGCCCTGCTCCAGGTTCACGTAGCCAGCCAGCACGGCAGGCAGGGTGCGGTCCAGGAACGGGTGATGGAATTTCAGGGCCGCCAATTCTTTGCCTGTCCAGGTCCCCGCCTGGCCCCGGACGCGCCAGCCCAACTCTTTGGCCACGCGGCCAACCAAGTCTTCCGCCAGCAGGTAGCGCTCCCCCGTGTCGCGCTCGACGAGCGTGTAGCGGAGCTGCGGGTGGAAGGCGAGAGCCATGCTGGCCGGCAGCGTCCAGGGCGTTGTGGTCCAGATAAGAGCGAAAACGCCCCCGGGAAAACCTTTTGGCCGGGGGTCAGCGACAATCGGGTAGCGCGCCCAGAGCGAGGGGCTCGTCCGCATCTCATACTCGATTTCGGCTTCGGCGAGCGCGGTCTGGTCGTGCCAGCACCAGAGCACGGGCTTCAAGCCCTTGTAGACGTAGCCCTTCTCCAGGAAGGTGAGGAAGGTGTCGGCGATGACGAACTCGTAGTGAGGGCTCATGGTCAAGTAGGGCCGCCTCCAGTCGCCGAGGACACCCAAGCGGATGAAGGTTTCACGCTGCAGGTTGACGAAGCGCTCGGCATAGGCCCGGCAGGCCTGGCGGATTTCGAGCGGGGAGAGTCCGGCCTTGCGGGCCCCGAGCTCTTTGTCCACATTGATTTCAATGGGCAGGCCGTGGCAGTCCCAGCCCGGGACGAAAGCGGCGTTGAAGCCTGCCATGCAGCGCGACTTGACCACAAAGTCCTTCAGAATCTTGTTGAGGGCCGTTCCCAAGTGGACGTCCCCATTGGCGTAGGGCGGGCCGTCGTGGAACACAAAAGCGGGGGCCGAGCGGCGGGCTTCCCGCAACCGCTCGTAGAGTTTTTCCTCTTCCCAGCGCTTCAGCAGGCGCGGCTCGAGCTCGGGCAGCCGCGCCTTCATGGCGAAGCCGGTGCGGGGTAGGTTGAGAGTGGTTTTGAGGTCGAGTGAGGCCAAATCTTCCTCCCCGCGCGGAGCCCGCGTGCGGCTGCCTGCTTTCCCGCGCTCACCGAGCCCTTGCGCGGGCAGAGAACCCCCTATGTTACAATGAAGGGGAGGGAATGTCAGCGGCGGGGCCGCAGGCCTCGTAAGAAGCGGGGCAGGCATCCCTTTGCCGACAGGCGCATCTACCTACCTAGGGGCGCCGAGGGGACTCAAGGCCGCCGAAATGAGCCCGGAAAAAGCCAAACGAGAGGCCTGGGAGCGCGAGTGGCTGGTGGAAATCCAGCCCTGGCACAAGTCTTTTCTGGCCACGGCGCGCGAACTGCTTCATCCCACCTCCCTGGGGCCGCTACCGGCGCGCATCCCGGGCCCGGCGCTCTACAAGGCCCCTCACTTGGGGGTCGAGATTGAGCCGTGGCATCAGACGTTCGCGCAGACCCTGCGAGAGGTGTTTCGGCCGGAACAACTGCCCCCACTGCGGGTCACCTCCAAGCCGGTACAAGTCCGAGAGATCTGGGACTGGCAGACCTACAAGCAGCAATTCACCCGCACCTGGGCGGTATCCCTCCTGGTGCACGCCACGCTCCTGCTGTTGGTGGCTGTTCCCTTTGCGCGCCAGGCGGTACAGGCCGAGCCGAAGCGGGTGATCGAGCTCGTGGGCGTCGAGGACATCGCCCCGTACACGGTGACCTTGCCGCCTGCCACCAAGAAGGCGGGCGGCGGCGGGGGCGGCGGCGAGCGCAATCCCTTGCCCCCTTCGAAGGGCCGGCTGCCGAGGTTCTCCCTGGAAGCACAACTGACGCCGCCGGTGGCGGTGATTCGCAACCCCAACCCCAAGCTGACCGCTGAGCCCACCCTGATGGTGCCGCCCAACATTCAAATCCAAAGCCCCAACATTGCCGCCTACGGCGACCCGCTGGCCGACAGCCGGATTCCGTCCGGTGGCCCCGGCAGCGGGAGCGGCATCGGCACCGGCGCCGGCGGCGGCGTGGGCAGCGGCTTCGGTCCTGGCGTCGGGCCGGGCTGGGGCGGCGGTTACGGCGGGGGCGTGTTCCGCATCGGCGGGAGCGTTTCCCAGCCCGTCTGCCTCTATTGCCCGGACCCGGAGTACTCCGAAGAGGCGCGCAAGGCCAAATACCAGGGAGTGGTAGTCCTGTGGGCCATCGTGGACGACAACGGGCGCGCCCGCGACATCCGGGTGCAGAAGAGTCTGGGGCTGGGCCTGGACGAATCCGCCGCGCGCGCCGTCCAGAACTGGCGCTTCAAACCCGCCGAGCGTGGGGGCAAACCGGTTCCGGTGTACATGACCATTGAAGTCAACTTCCACCTGTACTAGACATCGACCGAATCTATCCTGTCCGTTCCTCGGCGCTCTTTCTCTCCCATTGGCCGCGCTGCTGGCCGCGGCCCCTGGCCTGACAGCGCAAAGCGGCAGCGCCAGTCTGGAGTTCACCGTGCGGGCGACGCCCACGGGCGGCCGCGCGGAGAAAGTGATACAGCACCCCTTCTACCTGCTGCGCGCTAGCCTGGAGGAGATCGAAGCCATTGCCCGGCAGGAGGTGCCGCCGCCCGAGCTCGCGGCCTTCGTCGACGGGCTCAGCGTTAGCCCGGAACTCAAAGAGTGGATGAAACGCCGCGAGACCATGACCCTGCGGGGCGATGAGTTTCTCACGGCGCTCAGCATTGACGACATCTTGGCCGTGCCCGAGTTCCGCGACGCTTACCAGGCCAACAACCTCATCGTCTCCGGATTCGGTTTCCCCAAGCGCAGCGCCAAGCCCAGCGATAAGGAGAAAAACCCGGGGAAGTGGGAGAAGTCCGAGAAACGCTACTGGGAGGAAGTGCGCAA
>JACQTJ010000120.1 GCA_016210855.1 Acidobacteriota bacterium
GCCTTTCTCTTTCGCTTGCGCCTCGCTCAGGCCCACCGAGCTGATCTGCGGCTCGCAGAAGGTGACCATGGGGATGCGGTCGCGGCGGACCGGCTGGGCGGGCTTGCCGGCAATTTTCGCCACTGCCGCCAGGCCTTGCCAGGCCGCGGCGTGCGCCAGCCAGGGCATCCCGGCCACGATGTCGCCAATGGCATAGAGCCCCGGCTCGTCGGTCTCCATCCACTCGTTGGTGTGGAGGTAGCCACGCTCGACCTTGGCCTTGGTCTTCTCCAGCCCGATGCCTTCGGTCAGCGGCCGCCGGCCGACGGCCACCAGCAGCGTCTCGGCAGTCAGCTCGCTTTTCTTTCCGTCCTGGCTGTAGGTGACCGTGATGCCTTTGGCCGTGGTCTTGGCGCTTTCGAACTTGGCGCCGGTTTCGAGCCCGATGCCGCGCTTCTTGAAGTGCTTTTCGAGCTCGGCGGAGATCTCCTCGTCCTCGTTCGGCACGGCTCGCGGCAGCATTTCGAGGATGGTGACGTCGGTGCCGAAGGTCTTGAAGATGGAGCCAAACTCGACCCCGACCGCGCCGGCGCCGATGACGATCATGGACTTGGGAAGCTGCTTCAGCTCGAGTACGGAGACGTTCGTCAGGATGCGCTCCCCGTCGTCTTCGAGCCCGGGGAAGAGGCGGGCCGCCGAGCCGGTGGCGAGAATAATGTTCTTGGCCTTGAGCGACTGTTTTTTGCCGCCGGCTTCGACCTCGATGCCACCGCCGCCCGTGAGCTGCCCGAAGCCGCCGATGACGTCCACCTTGTTTTTCTTGGCCAGCATGCCCAGGCCCTGGGCGTGCTTGGTGACCACCTCGCGCTTGCGCTCCAGCATCTTCTTCCAGTCGAGGCTGGCGCCCGTGACCTTGATGCCGAACTCCTCCGCCCGCTGGATGTAGTCGTAGATTTCGGCCTGGAAAAGCAGGGCCTTGGTAGGGATGCAGCCCACGTGCAGGCAGGTGCCGCCAAGCTTCGCGTCCTTTTCGATGAGGCCGGTCTTCAGCCCGTACTTGGCAGCGCGGAAGGCGGCGGTGTAGCCGCCCGGGCCGCTGCCGATGATCGCCACGTCATACACGCCGTCTGCCACCGTTCACCTCCGGGAGATACAGCCTGGGCCGGATCCCGGGACTCTAGCAGCCCGCTCCGGCGCGGGCAAGAGGACCGCCACGGCTAGGCCACTGCCCCGTGGCATTTCTTGTACTTCTTGCCCGAGCCGCACGGGCAGGGGTCGTTCCGCCCGATCTTCTCCGCCGCCCGCACCGGCTGGGGGCGGGCTTCGGCAGGGCGGCCGCCGCCCACAAACTGCAGCTCGGCCTGCTGGCGCTGGCGGCGGCGGGCGAAGAGGCGCTCCTCTTGGCTCACTTCTTGCTGCACTGGCTTCATCAGGAAGAGGAAGCGGAGGGTCTCCGAGTCGATGCGGTCGAGCATCTCCTCGAACAGCAGGAAGGACTCGCGCTTGTATTCAACCAGCGGGTCTTTCTGTCCATAGCCGCGCAGGTTGATGCCCTCTTTCAGGTGGTCCATCGTCAGCAGGTGGTCTTTCCACTGGGTGTCGACGATTTGCAGGCGGATGATGCGCTCCAGGCGCCGCAGCTGTTCGGCGCCGAGCTGCCGCTCCTTCTCTTCGTACAAGGCCTTGATCTTGTCTTCCAGGGCCGCTTCCAGTTCCTCGCGGCTCCGTTCGAGCGGGTCGGGCCCGTTCTGGCGGAGGTCCAACCCAAACTGCCGCCAGAAATCCTGCCGCAAGCCGTCCAGATTCCAGCGCTCGGGGTGGGCATTCTTGGGGCAGTGCAGCTCGAGGAAATGGAAGGCGAAATCCGAAGCCATGGAGAGGACTTCTTCCTTGAGGTCGGTGCCTTCGAGGATGGCCCGGCGGATGCCGTAGATGGCCACCCGTTGCTTGTTCATCACGTCGTCGTACTCGAGCAGGTGCTTGCGGGCTTCGAAGTTCTGGGTCTCGACCGCCTTCTGGGCGGCCTCGATGCGCTTCGAGATGAGGCGGGACTCGATGGGCACGCCCTCTTCCATCCCCAGGCGCAGCATCAGTCCCTTGATGCGCTCCCCGCCGAAGATGCGCATCAGGTCGTCTTCGAGCGAGAGGTAGAAGCGCGAGCTGCCGGGGTCGCCCTGGCGGCCGGCGCGGCCGCGCAGCTGGTTGTCGATGCGACGAGCCTCGTGGCGCTCGGTGCCCAGAATGTGCAGCCCGCCCACAGCCACCACCTCGTCGTGCTCCTGGTCGGTTTGCTCCTTGAAGCGGGCGAACGTCTGGCTCCACTGTGGCTTCGGCACCTGGAAGAACTGACCCTGGTAGTAGAAGTAGGTGTTTTCGGCGTCGCTGCCGTAGCGCTCCTCGCCGGGTGGGAGCGGCGCAGTCAGCTTCTGTTCGATGAGGTGCTCCTTGGTGATGAACTCCGGGTTGCCGCCGAGCAGGATGTCGGTGCCGCGGCCGGCCATGTTGGTGGAAATGGTCAGCGTGTCTTTCCGCCCCGCCTGGGCCACGATGTAAGCTTCCTTCTCGTGGTGCTTGGCGTTGAGCACCTGGTGAGGGATGCCCGCCTTCTTGAGCAGTTCCGAGAGGCGCTCGGACTTTTCGATCGAGATCGTGCCCACCAGCACCGGCTGGCCTTTGGCGTGCAGCTCGCGGATCTCTTCGACCACGGCGGTGAACTTCTCGCGCTCCGTGCGGTAAACGATGTCGGAGTATTCGTGGCGGATAAGAGTGCGGTTGGGGGGAATGACGACAACATCGAGGTTGTAAATCTTCGCGAACTCGGCCGCCTCGGTTTCGGCCGTCCCGGTCATGCCGGCGAGCTTGCGATACATGCGGAAGTAATTCTGGAAGGTGATGGTGGCCAGGGTCTGGTTTTCGCGCTCGATCTTGACGCCTTCCTTGGCCTCGATGGCTTGGTGGAGGCCGTCGGACCAACGCCGGCCGGGCATCAGCCGGCCGGTGAACTCGTCGACGATCAGCACTTCCCCGTCCTTGACCACGTAATCCACGTCGCGCTTGAACAGCGCGTGGGCCTTGAGGCCCTGCTGGACGTGGTGCAGCGTCTCCATGTGGATGGGGTCGTAGAGGTTGTCGACCCCCAGCAGCTTCTCGACGTGGGCGACGCCTTCTTCGGTCATAGCCGCGGAGCGGTGCTTTTCGTCCAGGGTATAGTCGCTCTCCGCTCGTAGCCGGGGAATGATGCGGTCGATGCGGTAGTACTTGTCGGTCGACTCCTCCGAGGGCCCGGAGATAATGAGCGGAGTGCGGGCCTCGTCAACCAGGATGGAGTCCACTTCGTCCACGATGCCGTAGGGGTGGCCGCGCTGCACGCAGTCGCCCAGGTCGAACTTCATGTTGTCGCGCAGGTAGTCGAAGCCGAACTCGTTGTTGGTGCCGTAGGTGATATCGGCGCGGTAGGCGGCCTGGCGCTCGGCGTCGGTCTTGCCGTGCACGACGACGCCCACGCTCAGGCCCAGGAACTTGTAGATGGGCCCCATCCACTCGGCGTCGCGCTTGGCCAGGTAGTCGTTGACGGTGACGATGTGGACGCCGCGGCCGAGCAAGGCGTTCAGGCAGGCGGGCAGCGTGGCCACCAGGGTCTTGCCTTCACCGGTCTTCATCTCGGCGATCTTGCCATCGTGCAATACCATCCCGCCCAGCAACTGCACGTCGAAGGGGCGCATCGCCACCGTGCGCCGGGCTACCTCGCGCACCACCGCGAAGGCAGGCACCAGCAGCGCCTCCAAGGCTTCTGCCTCGGCCTGCTGGCGGACCTCTTCGGTCTCCTCGACGTCCCGCAGCCGGTTTTCGAGCTGCTGGCGGAACTCGGCTGTCTTGGCGGCCAAGGCGGCGTCGGAGAGCTGGCGGAGCTCAGGCTCGAGGGCGTTGATGGCTTGGACGGGGGGCTGGAGGCGCTTGATGTCGCGCTCCTGCTTGGTCCCCACGATTTTGGTCAGCAGTCGTTCGATCATCCTTGGCTCGTCACGCCCTTGCCGGGAGACCTGCTCACTGTCATTTTTTCATTGTAGCACGCCTGCCGGAGGGCCACGGCAGACGGCGTGCGGGCCGCAGCCACGGGCGTTGACTTGTCGACGGCCTCACGATATAGAGGCTTGCTCTGCGAATTCGGCGGCCAGAGGAGGCGGGATGCGTCGCGCTGCCCTGAGCTTCATTGTTGTTTGTCTCGCTGCCGTGTTGGTTGGGGCGCAGACCTACGCGCCTCTGCGCACGATGGTCAGCGAGGAATTGTTCAACGCCGTGGCGGCTGAATACTCGGGGGCGGTGGCCAAAGAGAACGTGAAGGGCATCTCCAAATTCCACCGCATCCAGGCCAGCCCGGGCTTCAGCCAGGCGCGGCAGTGGGTGGTGAACCGGCTGAAGGAATACGGGGTGACGGATGTCGAGGTGGAAACGTTCGTCTCTGACGGCAAGACCCGCTACCAGACCTATGTCTCGCCGCTGTCCTGGACGGTGCGGGAAGGGGAGCTGTGGGTCGAGGAGCCGCTCCGGGCCCGCTTCTGCCGCTACAGCGAAGTGCCGATGTGCCTGACCACGCTCTCGATTGGCGGCGTCTGGAGCGGGGATGTGGTGCACGTGGGGCGCGGCGCGGAGGCGGCGGACTACGAGGGCAAGCAGGTCAAAGGC
>JACQTJ010000121.1 GCA_016210855.1 Acidobacteriota bacterium
CGGCGGGCGGGCCGGGCGGCCTCCGGGGCCTGGCTGGGAACCAGGGCAATCAGCGTACCCAGCACCATGACGAAGCCGCCGATCCAGACCCAGTTGACGAGGGGGTTGATATAGACCTGAATCACCGCTCGTCCCGACTGCTCGGCCATGCCGGCGAAGACCAGGTAGACGTCTTCGTTCAGGCGGGGGCGGATGGCGACCTCGGTGGTGGGCTGCTGGCTGGCCTTGTAGAGCCGGCGCTCGGGGTAGAGGGTGGTCAAGAAGCGGTTGCCGTCATAGACCTGGATGCGGGCCCGGGTGGCGATGTAGTTGTCGTTTTCGGTCTCTTCGAGCCCCTCGACGAGAAAGCGGTAGTTGCGGACGGTGACTTGGTCGCCGGCGGCGACTTCGGCCTGCTCGTGGGCGTTGAAGGCGTTGCCGACGAAGCCGATGAAGAGCAGGGCCACGCCGAAGTGGATGACGTAGCCGCCGTAGCGGCGGGTGTTGCGCCGGGTGAGATGGACGACGGCCGGGACCCAGCCCGCGGCGGTCTTCTGCCGGATGACGCGGGCGCCGCGATAGAACTCCATGACAATGGTGGCGATGACGAAGAAGGAGAGGAAGATGGCCATCAGAGCGAACAGGTTGCGGGCACCGAGGGCAAAGCTCACCGCCGCCACGGCGGCCCCGAAGAGGAGGGGGCGGCTGAAGTTGCGGTGCAAGCTTTCGAGCGAGGTTCGCCGCCAGGCAAAGAGCGGCCCCACCCCGGTCAGAAATAGCAGGAAGAGCCCGATGGGGATCTGGACTTTGTTGAAGTAGGGGGCGCCGACGCTGATCTTCACCCCGCGCACGGCTTCCGAGATGAGCGGAAAAAGCGTTCCCCAGAGCACGGCAAAGCAGGCGGCCAGCAGGATGAGGTTGTTGAAGAGGAAACTCGACTCGCGGGAGAGGAGCGAGTCGAGCTGGTTTTCGCTCTTCAGGAAGTCGAGCCGCCGCAGCAGCAGCGCCCCACTGAAGGCCAGCCCGGCGGCGATGAAGACGGCGAAGTAGGGCCCGATGGCGGACTGCGCAAAGGCGTGCACGGAGCTCAAGACGCCGCTGCGGGTGAGGAAGGTGCCGAAGAGGCAGAGGAAGAAGGTGGAGAAGATCAGCACCATGTTCCAGACCTTCATCATGCCGCGCTTCTCCTGCATCATCACCGAGTGCAGGAAGGCGGTGGCGGTGAGCCAGGGGAGGAGGGAGGCGTTTTCGACCGGGTCCCAGCCCCAGTAGCCGCCCCAGCCGAGCACAGCGTAGGCCCAGCGGGCGCCGAGCAGGACGCCGATGGTGAGGAAGCCCCAGGTGACCATGGTCCAGCGGCGGGTGATGTGAATCCATTTTTCTCCCTTGGCGCGGGTGGCGAGGGCGGAGAGGGCGAAGGCGAAGGGCACGGTGAAGCCGACGAAGCCGAGGTAAAGCATAGGTGGGTGAATCACCATCGCCGGGTGCTGGAGGAGCGGGTTCAGGCCGCCGCCGTCGGGCGGGGAGAAGATTTCGAGCCCGGTGGCGGCCTCGACGGCCAGCACACGGAAGGGGTTGGCGCCGAAGTTGTTCAGGAGCAGGAAGAAGAGCTGCACCATCATCAGGGTGGCGAGGGCGTAAGGCATCAGGTGGCGGTGGCTGCGGCGGTTGAGGAGCACGACGGCGATGGTGTAGAGGGAAAGAATGCCGCTCCACCACAGGAGCGACCCCTCCTGGCCCGACCACAGGGCAGCGAATTTAAAGTAGAGAGGCAGGGCGCGGTTGCTGTGGGAGGCGATGTAAGCGACGCGGAAATCATCCTGGAGCAGGAGCACCACCAAGCAGAAGGTGGCTACCAGCACCAGCCCGCCGACGGCCACGGCGGCCCGCTCGGCGCTCTGCTGCAACAGGGGCTTGCGCTTCCAGCGGCCGATGAGGGCGGCGGCAATGGCATAAGCGGAAAAGGGCAGGGCGAGCAGGAGGGCAAAGCTTCCCAGGGAATCCATCTATCTAGGAGCCGGACCGGAGCGACTCACGGGTTGTTCCCGGCGGCAGGGCCTCGTACTTGGAGGCGCACTTGGCCTGGACTTTCTCGGCAACGAAATAGTTCTCGGCCGAGTACTTCCCGGTGACGATGGCCTGGGCGTTGTCGACCAGGGTGTCGGGCACGGGTTCGGTGCCGACGTAGACCACTTCCAGGCGGTCGTCGCCCTGGTGGAGCTGGAAGCGCACCTGGCGGCCCTCGCGGCGGATCGAGTCCGGGACCACGTCGCCCGCCACCCGCAGGCGCAGCCGGTAGGCGTGGTCGCCCTGGGCACGCAGCTCGGGGATGGTCACGTAATAGGTTTTGCTTTCCTGGACGCCGCTGATTCCGAGCCAGACCAGCACGCCCAGGATGATGGCCGCTCCGGCACCGAACTTCAGGGTCCTGCCGCTCATGAGGTCAAAACTCCGGGCTGGAGTGTGTGCAATCCGGATTCCAACCCTCGTTATCCACTATAGCCCCGGGCTACCACGGTGTCAATCGAGACCGCCCGGGCATTCGATTGGGAATCAGGCTGGTTTCTCAAGGAGTTCCAGACCGGGGCAGCTCCCGAGGGGCATCGCCGGTTCCCGAGGGGAAGAGCGAGGGCCATGGCTGGTGGGGGTTTCCACACTGAGGGAGCGTGTTTCCTCCCGGTGGGTCAGAACTCGTCTTCGTCTTCGGGTCTCTCGAGGCGCTTCACCCGGCCGGTCAGCTCGAAGCCCTTTTTTTTGACGTCGGCGAGGATGGCCCGGCGAGCCTCCGCGGGAAGGGCCTCGGGTGGATGCACTCCCCGGGAATCGCGGGGCAGGTGCTTGATGAAGAGGGCCGCGGTATGCGCGGTGGCGTAGGCGATGGGTGTAGCGTAGCTGCCCTGGCGGCGGATTTGGTAGAGGCTGGGAAAGGCGCAAGCCCAGCGCCGCTCGAGCGGCTCGCCAGCCTTCCGGCCGCGCACCACCACGGCCAGGGCGAAGCGACCGTTGCGCAGAATCCCGCGGCGGATCAGGCGCGCCACCTGCCGTGGGGTGGGGGTCTGGGGAAAGCGCTTTGAGACCAAGCCGGCGGAGGGGCGCAACTTGCCCTGGCGGTACCAGCGGTGGAGGCGGTCGATTTCGTTCCCGCCGATCTTCACGTCCATATCGCGCATGGGGATGAAGTGGGGCAGCGTCCCCACTTCGTCTTGCGCCGCCAGCATCACGCGCACCTGGCCGATGGGCGGCGGGAAGCGAAACCATTCGGGCTCCCCAAAGCGGCGGGCCAGGCGGAAGCGTCGCTGGCGATAAACGCGGGGGCGGGAGGTGGCCTCGTCGAAGGCGGTCTCGGCCGACCAGGTAGAGACCGGGTCGCGGCTTTCCGTGCTCTCGAAGAGGCGGATGCGGACATCTTCGACCGTGTCGAGCTGCTCGGCGCTGCGGGCCACGAGCAGGTTGGTCAAGCCCGGGGCCACCCCGGTGTTGATGAGCGCCACCCGGCGTTTGGCCAAGAACTTCCTGTGGAAGCGGAGCTGCTCGGCCTTGAAGGGGTAGCGGCCTAGGTGAGTAGCCATATCGAGATAGTGCGCTCGCAGCCGCAGGGCCGCCCGCAGCACGGTGTGGTTGAAGGCGGCCGGGGCGGCGTTCACGAGCAGGTGGCAGCTCCGCCCGGCCTGGACAATCCCCCAGAGGTTCCGGGCATTCACCCGTTGGCAGGAGAGCTTGGGTCCGAGGAAGCGCCGGGCCCGCTCCGGGTCGCGGTCGCCGCACCAAACGGTGTGTCCTTGGCGGGCAAGCAGCTGGGCCAGGAGTCCCCCGGCGGCGCCGGCTCCCAGCACGAAAATCCGCATGGCGGGGAGACTCTAGTCGGTCTGCAGGAAAAGGACAAGTCTGCCCCGGGAAGTTCGCCTTTGTTCCGCCGATTGCTTTGAAAACGGAGGAATTGTGCTAAAGTGCAGGGTTCTTTGAGCGGGAGGGCCTGCGGCCGGGCACTGGGCGCCGGGTCGGGACTCGGAATCGAGAAACGAAGTCGCGGAATGGGAACGTTCACGACCATCGCCCCTCATGGGGGTAGCCTGGTTAACCGCCAGGTGCGGGAGGAGGACCGGGAGGCTCGCCGGGAGCAGGCCGCCCGCCTGAAGCGCCTCGAGCTGGGGCTCCGGGAGGTGTCTGATCTGATGCTCCTGGGCGTGGGGGGGTTCTCTCCTCTGGAAGGCTTCCTAACCTCGGCCGACTACCATTCGGTGGTCCGCGAGGGCCGACTGGCTAGCGGCCTGCCTTGGACAATCCCCATTATCCTGCCCGTCTCCGCCGATGTGGCGGCAGCGGTTAGGCTCGGTGACGAGATTGGATTATGGACGTTAGGCAACCACCTGCTCGGGACGCTTGAGGTCCGCGACAAGTTCCGCTACGACAAAGAGGAGCAGGCCCGGAAGGTCTTTGGCACCACTGACCGCCACCACCCGGCTGTGGACTACCTTCACAACTGCGGCGAGGTGCTTGTGGGCGGGCCGATTTCCCTCCTCGACCTCCCGCCCGTTGACCCCTGTTACGAGAGCTTTCTTCTGCACCCGCGCGAGACCCGCTACCTCTTCCAGCAGAAAGGCTGGCGCACCGTGGTGGGCTTCCAGACTCGCAACCCCGTCCACCGCGCCCACGAGTACATCCAAAAGTGCGCCCTGGAGACCGTGGATGGGCTGCTCCTCCACCCTCTGGTTGGGGAAACCAAGAGCGACGACATCCCCGGGCCGGTGCGGATGGAGTGCTACCGGGCCCTCATGGACCACTACTACCCGCGCGACCGCGTGGTGCTTTCCGTGTTTCCGGCCGCGATGCGCTACGCGGGCCCCCGAGAGGCTATCTTCCACGCCGTGGTGCGCAAGAACTACGGCTGCACCCACTTCATCGTTGGCCGCGACCACGCCGGGGTGGGCAACTTCTACGGCCCCTACGACGCCCAGCGCATCTTCGAGCGCTACACCCCGGACGAGCTCGCCATCACCCCCATGTTCTTCGACTTCACCTTCTACTGCCGCCGCTGCGCCCACATCGTCTCGGAGAAAACCTGCCGGCACGACGAGGACGACCGCATCTTCTTCAGCGGCACCCGGGTGCGCGAGTTGCTGGCCCGCGGCCAGAGCCTGCCCGAAGAGTTCACCCGGCCGGAGATTGCCCGGATTCTCGCCGCCGCCTCCCGCCGGCACGAGTTGTAGAGAAGAAAATGAGTCGGCCAGCCAAGGTCGCCGTCATCGGCCTGGATTGCGTGCCGCCGGAGCTGGTCTTCGACCGCTGGCGCGACCAGCTGCCCTGCCTGCGCCGCTTGCAGGAAGAAGGCTGGTGGGGCCGCTTGAAGAGCGTCGTGCCTCCCATCACCGTCCCCGCCTGGTCCTGCATGATGAGCAGTCGCGACCCGGGCGAGCTCGGCATCTACGGCTTCCGCAACCGCAAGGACTACAGTTACGACGGCCTGGTCTTTGCCAATTCCACCGCGGTGAAGGAAGACCGCCTCTGGGACATCTTGAGCCGCGCCGGCAAGCAGGTGGTCCTGCTGGCGGTGCCAGGCACCTACCCGCCCCGGCCGCTGAACGGGGCCATGGTGGGCTGCTTCCTCACCCCTGGCCCCGACTCCGACTACACCTATCCGCCGGCGCTGAAGGCGGAGCTGACCACTCGCTTCGGGCCCTACCGGCTCGACGTCGAAAACTTCCGCTCCGAGGACAAGCAGCGCATTCTCGACGACATCTACCGGATGACCGAGCAGCACTTCGCCATGGCCCGCCACCTCGTCACCAGCCGCCTCTGGGACTTCTTTATGATGGTCGAGATGGGCACCGACCGCATCCACCACGCTTTCTGGAAATACTTCGACCCCGCCCACCGCAAGTACGAAAGGGGCAATCCTTTCGAGAACGCCGTCTTCGACTACTACCGCTTCGTGGACGCCCAGGTGGCGGAGCTGCTGCCCCTGCTCGGGGAGGACACCACCGTCTTCGTGGTCTCCGACCACGGCGCTCAGAAGATGGAGGGCGGGGTCTGCATCAACGAGTGGCTGCAACAGGAAGGCTACTTCACCCTCGCCGAGCCGGTGAGCGGCCTCACCCCTCTCGCCAAAGCCAAGATTGATTGGTCGAAGACTCGCGCCTGGGGCGAGGGCGGCTACTACTCCCGCATCTTCCTCAACGTGCGGGGCCGCGAGCCCCAGGGGGTGATTCCCCCGGCGGAAGTCGAATCCACCCGCGACCAGTTGAAGCGCAAGCTCGAAGCCATGCCCGACGAGAAGGGCCGACCGATGGGCACCGTGGTCTACAAGCCCGAGGAGGTTTACCGCGCCGTGCGCGGCGTGCCCCCCGACCTGGTCGTCTATTTCGGCAATCTGCGCTGGCGCTCGGTCGGCAGCCTGGGCCTGGGCACCGTCCACACCTTCGAGAATGACACCGGCCCCGACGACGCCAACCACAGCGAGTATGGTATTTTTATCCTGCGGGAACCGGGCCGGCAGGGCCGGCGGCTCGACGACTTGAGCCTGTTCGACGTGGCTCCGACTATCTTGACCCGCTTCGGCCTCACCCCGGCCGCGGGGATGCAGGGCAAAGTGATCTCGGCGAACTGAAAGGCCCGTATGGCAGACGCGAAACGGCAGGCGGACAGCCCCGGCGTTACCTTGTGGTTTACAGGTCTGCCCTGTTCGGGCAAGAGCACCATCTCGCAGCTTGTCTACCAGCACCTGCGCCAGGCCGGCCGCAAGGTGGAGCTGCTCGACGGCGACCAGGTCCGCCAGCACCTCACCAAGGGCCTCGGCTTCAGCAAAGAGGGCCGCGACGAAAACATTCGCCGCATCGGCTACGTCTGCCACCTCCTGACCCGCAACGGCGTGGTCGCCATCGCCGCCGCCATCTCCCCCTACCGGGCGGTGCGCGACGAGGTGCGCCGCCTGATCGGCTCGTTTGTCGAAATCTACCTCGACTGCCCGGTTGAGGTCTGCATGCAGCGCGACGTCAAGGGGATGTACAAGAAGGCCCTGGCGGGTGAGCTCCAGGGCTTCACCGGCGTCTCTGACCCCTACGAGCCCCCGCTTCACCCTGAGCTCACTCTCCACACCGACAAGGAGCCGGCGGAGGCGTGCGCCGCCCGGTTGTTGCGCCGGCTGGCCGAAATGGGCTATCTGCCCAGCGTCCGGGTTCCCCCTGAGCCCTACACCCCCGAGGAGGAAGCCGCCATCCGCCGGCGGCTTGAGCAACTGGGGTATCTCTAGCCGCCGAGCATGATTGATCTCCACACCCACTCCACCGCCTCCGACGGCACCCTGACCCCGGAAGCCCTGGTTGATTTGGCGGCTGACCAGGGTCTGGCCGCCATCGCCCTCACCGACCACGACACCGTCGAGGGCGTTCCGGCGGCTCTCGCCCGCGGCGCCCTCTGCGGCCTCCACGTCATCCCCGGCGTGGAGCTCAGCGTGCACTGGGACGGCAGCGGGCAGATGCACATCCTGGGGTATTACCTCCGCACCGACGACACCCGGCTGTGCGAGCGCTTGGGCTGGCTGCGCGACCGCCGCCGGGAGCGTGCCCAGCGCATAGTGGAGAAATTGCGGGGCTTGGGCATCCAGATCTCCTTCGCCCGCGTGGAAGGCCTGGCCGGGGGCGAATCCATCGGCCGGCCGCACGTGGCCCGGGCTTTGTTGGAGGCTGGCGCGGTCGGCAGCCTCGGGGAGGCGTTCGGTCGCTTCCTCAGCCCCGGGCGGCCCGGCTACGAAAGCAAAGAAGAGTTGGGCGTGGAGGAGGGCATTGGCTTGGTCAAAGCCTCTGGCGGGGCGGCCGTGCTGGCCCACCCGGCCACGCTCAAGCTCAACCCCGCGGCTCTCGCCGGCTGCCTCAAGGAGCTGAAGGCCTTTGGCCTCGATGGTCTGGAGGCAGTCTGGAGCGGCCACAGCGCCCAACAAATGGCCCAATTCCAGGCCCTGGCCTGCAACCTGGACCTGCTCGCCACCGGCGGCTCGGACTTCCACGGCGACAACAAGCCCGAAATCAAGCTCGGCACCGGCCGCCGGAACAACGTCCAAGTGCCCGACACCTTGCTGGACGTCCTCCGCCAGCACTGCCACAAGGGCGCCGCGGCGGGTGCCTGAGAGCCCATGCGCTGGAGCCAAGTCTTCATCCCCACCCTGCGCGAGGACCCGGCCGATGCCGAGGTGGCGAGCCACAAGCTGCTCCTGCGCGCCGGCTACATCCGCCAGCTCTCGGCCGGTGTCTACTCCTACCTGTACCTGGGACAGCGCACGGCGCTGAAGATCATGCAAATCATCCGGGAGGAGATGGATCGCATCGGCGGCCAGGAGTTCTACCTGCCAGCGCTGCACCCGGCCGAGCTCTGGCAGGAGACCGGCCGCTGGGACCAGATGGCCGCCACCATGTTTCAATTGAAAGACCACAGCGGCCGCGACTTCTGCCTGGGCATGACCCACGAGGAGGTGATGGCGGACATCGCCCGGCACGAGCTGCGCAGCTACCGGCAGCTGCCGCAGATTTGGTATCAGATTCAGGTCAAGTTCCGCGACGAAGCCCGGCCCAAGTCCGGCCTGATGCGGCTCCGGCACTTCATCATGAAGGACTCCTACACCTTCGACCTCGACGACGCCGGCCTGGACGCGAGCTACAAGAAGCACTACGACGCCTACTGCCGCATCTTCACCCGCTGCGGCCTGCATTACGAAATCGTCGAAGCCCACTCCGGAGCCATGGGGGGTTCGCAGTCGCACGAGTTCATGGTGGTCTCGCCCGCCGGCGAGGACCGCATTGCCATCTGCGTCAAGGAATGCGGCTACGCCGCCAACCTGGAGAAGGCCCGCGCCGGCCTGAAGCCGGTCAGCGACCCTCCCGGCGACCCCAAGCCGGAAGTCTTTCCCACCCCCAACGTGCGCACCATCGAAGAGCTAGTGGGTTTTGCCGGCGTCAAGCCTGAGTTCCTGATGAAGGCGCTCGTCTACGTCATCCCCGCCGCCGATAAGGGCAAGCAGAAAGACCAAATCGTGCTGGCCCTGGTGCGTGGCGACCATCAGCTCAACGAAGCCAAGCTCGGCGACGCCTTGGGTGGCGCCCCCTTCCGGCCCGCCCACCCCGACGAAATCCGCGCCCACTTCGGGGCCGCCCCCGGCTTCATCGGCCCCCTCGGCCAGAAGGGCGTCCGCATCCTGCTCGACGATGCCCTGCGGGGTCGGCGCAACCTCACCACGGGCGCCAACCAGAATGACCACCACGTCCGCCATGTCACCCCCGAGCGTGACTTCACCGGCGAATACCACGACCTGCGCCTGGTGGCTGATAGCGACCCCTGCTCCCGCTGCGCGCGGCCGCTGCGGGTGGCTTCGGCCATCGAGGTGGGCCACATCTTCAAGCTTGGGCGCCGCTACGCCGAGTCCATGGGCGCCCGGGTGCTCGACCGCGACGGCCGCCAAGTGACCTTGGTAATGGGCTCTTATGGCATCGGGGTGGAGCGCATCCTCACCGCTGCGGTCGAGCAGCACCACGACCCCGAAGGCATGAAGCTCCCCCGCAGCATCGCCCCCTTCGACGTGGTGCTGACCCCGGTCAACCTGAACGAAGAGCCCATCCGCCAAGCCGCCGAGCAGCTCTACGCCGGCCTGCGCGAAGCCCGGGTTGAGGTTCTCTACGACGACCGGGACGAGCGGGCCGGGGTCAAGTTCAAGGACGCCGACCTGATCGGCGTCCCGGTCCGGCTCACGGTGGGGAAGAAAGCCGCCGAAGGCAAGGTCGAAATCAGCGAGCGCTCGACAGGGCAGCGGGCAGATGCTAGAATCAGTGAGGCGGTAGGATTGGTGAGGAGCCGCTACTGCGGCTGAGGGCCCCAGTTCACTGGACGGAGGTGGAGGCCATGAAGGCACGAGGGGGAGGGAAGCTCCAACTGCTGATTGGGCTGGCCATCACGGCGGCTCTGATTCTCGGGGCTGTCCGCATCATTCCTGTTTACGTCAAGAGCTACGAGCTCCGGGATGCCATCCGCAGCCAGGCCAAGTTTGCCGGCGTGGAGCGCAAGTCGGCGGATACCATCAAGGAGGAGCTCTACACCAAAGCCCGGGAGTTGAACCTCCCCGTGCGGCGCGAGGCGATTCAGGTGACCCCTCGATCCTTAGGGGTGCAAATCACCGTTCGCTACACCGTCCAGGTGGACCTGATCGTCTACAAGCCCAACCTCAACTTCAACTACAGCTCCGACACCTCCACCGCCTACTAAGCGAGGCCTGTGCCCGTCCGACTTCGGATTGCCCGTACCTTCTGGACTCGCCCCTTCGGTCGTGCCCTCCTGCTGGTTCTGTTGGGCCTCTTCCTTCTGAGTGCCGCCGCTTTCGGCTACGTCTGGGTCCACTTCTCCCGCATCATTGACGCCCGCCTGAGTGGGGAGATTTTTGAGAACGCCTCCCAAATCTACGCAGCCCCCGAACTGCTCAGCCTGGGCGACGACGCCAGCCGCGAAGAGTTGGCCGCCCAGCTGCGCCGCTTCGGCTACAGCAGTCCGGACGAGGAGCCCTCGGCCTACGGCCGTTTCCGGCTGCTCGGGAACGGTATTGAGATCCAGCCGGGACCGGCTTCCCTGGTGGGCTCCAGTCAGGCGGCCCGAGTCGACCTGGCCAAGGGACGCGTCAACCGCATCCTCTCCCTGCGGGATCATGCTCCCCGCCCCTCCTGCCGGCTCGACCCCGCCCACATCACCAACCTCTTCGACAGCCGCCGCACCAAGCGCCGCCTGGTCCGCTACGAAGACATCCCGCCGCACTTGATTCAGGCCGTACTGGCCGCCGAGGACCGGCGCTTCTACCGCCACCCGGGAATCTCCGTGGTGGATGGCTTGCGGGCCCTGTGGGTGGACATCCGCAAGGGCGCTCCCGTCCAGGGAGCGAGCACCCTGACCATGCAGCTCGCCCGCAGCTTCTTTCTCACTCCCAGCCGCACCTGGAAGCGCAAGGCGGCCGAAGCTGTCATCGCCCTCCAGCTCGAGCGCCGCTTCAACAAGGAGAAGATCTTCGAGCTCTATGCCAACGAGATCTACCTCGGCCAGCGCGGCAGCTTCAGCATCCACGGGTTCGGGGAGGCCGCCCGGGCGTACTTCGACAAGGACATCAGCGAGCTGAGCCTGCCAGAGTCCGCCTTCCTGGCCGGGATGATCCGGGGCCCCAGCCGCTACAATCCCTACCGGCACCCGGAGCGCGCCCTGGAGCGCCGCAACTACATCCTCGAGGCGATGGTCGAGACCGGCGCCTTGACCCCCGAGCAGGCCGAGGAAGCCGAGAACCAGCCGCTGGTCCCCGCTCCCGCCAATGTGGAAGCCAGCGCCGCGCCCTATTTCGTCGACCTGGTCCGGGATACCCTGCTGGAGCGGTATTCGGAAGAGGAATTGGTCTCGCAGAGCTACCGCATCTACACCACGCTGGATCTCGGCCTGCAGCAGGCGGCCGCCGAGGCCATCCGCGAAGCCCTGCCGGAAGTGGACGCCAAGCTCCAGGAACGCACCCGGCACAGTAGGACCCCTCCTCCTCCCGTGCAGATAACCCTGATTGCCCTCGACCCGCGCACCGGCCACGTGAAGGCGCTCGTCGGCGGTCGCGATTACACCCGCAGTCAGCTGAATCGCGCCGTCGCTCACCGCCAGCCCGGCTCCGCTTTCAAGCCGTTTGTCTTCGCGGCCGCCTTCACCTCTGCCCTGGAAAACCCCGAACAGGCCATCACCCCGGTTACCACGGTCGTGGATGAGCCCACCGTCTTTGAGTTCGAGGGGCAGCAGTATGAGCCGTCGAACTTTGGGGAGAAGTTCTTTGGCATCGTGACCGTGCGCGACGCCCTCATTCACTCCTTGAACGTCGCCACCGTCAAGGTGGCGGAGATGGCCGGCTACGACCGCGTGGCGCAGGTGGCGGTGGCGGCTGGCTTGAACCCGCGCTTGCGACCCACCCCGGCGATCTCGCTGGGCGCCTACGACTCTACCCCGCTCGAAGTGGCCGGCGCCTACACCGTGTTTGCCAACAACGGCTACCGCGTCACCCCGGTCACCATCGCTCAGGTGCTCGACTCGGACGGGAAAGTGCTCGAGCGCAACTTCAGCCAGCCCCGGCTCGTGCTCGACCCACGGGTCGCTTATCTGGTGGTGGACCTGTTGATGGATGCCATCAACCGCGGCACGGGTGCCGGGGTGCGCTCTCGGGGCTTCACCGCCCCCGCCGCCGGCAAGACTGGAACCTCCCGCGACGGTTGGTTCGCAGGCTTCACCTCCAACTTGCTCTGCGTCGTCTGGGTCGGCTACGACGATTACCGCGACCTGGGCCTGCCCGGCTCTGCGGCCGCCCTGCCCATCTGGACCGCGTTTATGAAGCGGGCCGTGGCCCTGCCCGCCTACAGCGACCTCCAGTCTTTTACGCCTCCGGAAGGAATGGTCTCTGTTCCCCTGGATCCGGAGACTCTCCAGATCGCCACCCCGGAGTGCCCCGAGGTGCGGACGGAGTTGTTTATTGTGGGGACGGAGCCACGCGAGTTCTGTCCCAAGCACCGTCCCAGCGTGGCGCAACGGGTTACCCGGGCTCTCTCCCGCGCCATCGGCGTGTTCAAGCCCGGACGCGAGGAGAAGGAGCAGCCGAAGACAGCGCCCCCCGGGACGGCCCCGGCGCCTCCCCCGCAGATTCCGGAACTAAGAGAAGAGCCGCCGGCTGCCCCGGACCCGCAGGTTGAGAGCCCGGAAAAGAAGCCCCGCAGCTTCTTGGGCCGGGTGGCCGGGCTTTTCCGGGGCGGCAACCACAAGAAGAAGCCAAAGGATTCCGCTCCTCTCCCCGAGAAAAAGACCGACCCCAGAACGTCCAAGGAGTGACCCATGACGGCGGTCCGTCTGCTCCTGGCGGTTCTCGTGACGGCGCTGGCCGTGGCGGGGCAGGAGGCGCCGTTGGTGACTGTTCTGCCGCGCCAGGAGCAGGTGCGGCAGCTCGATCTGCGCGCCGACCTGCGCATGGTTCAGAAGCGCTACCTGGAGGCGATTGACCTCTACCAGGAGGCCCTCCGCCTCCACCCGAACGACCCGGCGCTCCTGAACAAGACCGGAATCGCTTACCACCAGCTCCTGCGCCTGAAGGAGGCCAGGAAGTTCTACGAGCTCGCCACCAAGGCCGACAAGGATTACGCCCATGCCTGGAACAACCTGGGCACGGTTTTCTACGGGGCAGAAGACTACAAGAAGGCCATCCGCTACTACCGGCGCGCCCTGCAGGCGAGCCCCGCTCAGGCGGCCATCCACTCCAACCTGGGCACGGCCCTCTTTGCCCGCAAGCAGTTTGATCAGGCCTTCGAAGCGTATCGTGTCGCCATGCTGCTCGACCCCGAGGTCTTCGAGCGCCGCGGTCGCTTCGGCGTATTGATGCAGGATCAGACCGTCAAGGACCGGGCTCGCTTCAACTATTTGCTTGCCAAGGGGTTCGCCTCTCTCGGCTACGTGGACAAGTGCATCCTCTACCTCCGTCGGGCGCTGGAAGACGGCTACCCGGTCCGGGAAGCTCAGGATGACCCCGCCTTTGCGGCGGTCCGCGACGACCAGCGTTTCCGGGAGTTGTTCGTCGCACCTCCATCCACCCTCAAGCACTAGCCCCGCGGCCGTGCCGGCTCGTCAGGGCGCTTCTGCTATAATGTGTCTGCTATGGGCCCTTGCGGGTCACTCCTTCTTCGGGTCAGCGGTGTCCTGTTGGTTTTCTTGGGAGGTTGTGTTCCCGCCGGCGCCGATGTTTTCCTGGTCGCTCCGTTTGAAAGTTCGACGCCGCGATCGGGGGCGGAGTGGGTGGGCGAAAGCTTTTCGGAAGCGCTCAGCGCCCGCCTGGTCGGCTCCGGCCACTTGCCCCTGACCCGGGAAGAGCGGCTGGGAGGGCTGGAGCGCTTGGGTTTGCCCGCCAGTGGGGCGTGGACCCGGGCCAGTTGGCTGCGCCTGGGGGAGGAGCTCGAGGCCGACCGGGTGGTGCTCGGTTGGTTCGGGGTGGAGGACGACCAGCTCACGGCCCGGGCTCAACTGCTGGATGTCCGCCGCCTCACCCTGTCGCCCCTGCTCGAGGAGAAAGGCCCCTTCGCTCAGCTGCTCGAAGTCCAGACCCGCCTGGCCTGGAAAATCCTCCGCTACCTCGATCCCAGCTTTCCCTTCAGCCAGCAGGCCTTCCGGCAACGGTTCCCGCCATCGCCGCTGAGCGCCTTCGAAAGCTACGTGCGCGGCCTGCTGGCCACAAGCCGGGAGCAGCAGTTGCGCTATTTCCTGCAAGCCGCCCGCTCCGACCCCGGCTACAGCCCGCCCGCCTTCTGGCTGGCCCGGCTCTATTTCGACGACCAGGACTACGCCGCCGCCGCCCCCTGGTTTGCCCGGATTCCGTCCGACGACCCCCTGGCCCTCAACGCCCAGTTTTACCTTTCCCTCTGCTACTTTTTCTCCGGTGACGTTGCCCGCGCCACGGAGGCCTTGGAGCCCCTGGGCGACCGCCTACCTGTCAAGGGGGTCTGGAACAACCTGGGTGTATTCGCTTCCCGGCGGGACTTACACCCGGCCGCACTCGGCTATTTTAACCGCGCCCTCGAGGCTGACTTCGCCGACCCTGATGTCTACTTCAACCTCGGGCTCCACCACCTGCGGCGGGGAGAATGGCAGGATGCGGTTCGGGCGCTGGCGGAGTGCGTGGCGTTGAATTCGAACGATACCGAAGCCCATTTCCTGCGCGCCCATGCCTTCGAGAAGATGGGGCGGCAGCAGGAAGCCGAGCGCGCCCGCCAGCAGGCCGTGGGCGATAACCCGGCCCTGGCCCTCAGCCTGGAGCGGCGTCAACTCGACTTCGACCGCCTCCAGCCGCAATTGACCCCCCGCCTGGCTCGACAATTGCCCCACGGCTCTTCCACGGCTTCCACTCGCGCCCAACACGTGGCCGTTCACGTCGCGCGTGGCGAACACTTGCTCGCCAGCGGGCGGATCGAGGAAGCCCGGCAGGAATTCACCGAAGCCATCCTGCTCGATCCCGACTCCGAGCGCGCCCACTTCCTCTTGGCTGAAATCTACCAGCGCCTGGGGCGGCTGCCGGAGGCCGTCTCGGAGCTCAAAGCCGCCCTTTGGAGCCAGGAGACTGTTTCTGCGCGCTTGCGTTTGGCAGAGCTCTATTTGGTCCAGAACCGCCCCGCCCAGGCCCGCGAGCAGGTGCGCGCCGCTCTGGCGCTCGACCCCGCCAATGCGGCGGCTCGCGCCCTTGAAGCCCAGCTGGCGGCCGGCCCCGGAACCCCGGAGGAGAAGCCGCAATGAGAAAACCCTTGCAAGGGCTTCTCTTCCTGCTGGCCCTGCTGCTGGCCCCGCCGAGCGCACAGGCGGGCACGGTGGTGGAGTTGCGCTTGAACGAAATCGTCCACAGCGTTTCGGCCGCCTACCTCATCGAGGGCATTGAGCACGCCGAAAAAACCAACGCCGACGCGGTTCTGATCTGGCTCAACACCCCCGGGGGCTTGGAAACCTCGATGCGGGAAATGGTGGATCGCATCACCGCTTCTCGCGTTCCGGTGATTGTCTATGTGGCTCCTACCGGCAGCCGGGCGGCCTCGGCCGGCTTCTTCATCCTGCTCGCCGCCGATGTGGCGGTGATGGCCCCTGGCACCACCACGGGCGCCGCTTCGCCCATCGCTTTCGGCGGAGGCCAGGTGGACGAGACCCTGAAGAAGAAGATCACCAACGACGCAGCCGCCTACCTGCGCAGCTTCGCCACCAAGCGCGGACGCCACCCGGACGTGGCCGAGCTGGCCGTCACCGAAGCCAAGTCCTTCACCGACCAAGAAGCCTTGAAGGAAGGCCTGATCGACGCCGTCTGCAACTCCCGGGAGGAAATCTTCGCGCAGTTCCACGGGCGAGACATCAAGCGCTTTGATGGGCGCACCGAAGCCCTGAAGCTCGCCGAGGCCCGGGTTGAGCCCTGGGAGATGACCTCGCGGCAGCGTTTGCTCACCCGCATCATCGACCCGAACATTGCCTTCCTGCTGTTTGTCTTCGGCATCCTGGGACTGTACATTGAGCTCAACCACCCCGGCGTCATCCTGCCCGGCGTGGCCGGAGGCATCTGCCTGATCCTGGCCCTGTTTGCTTTCCATCTCTTGCCCGTGAACTACGCCGGCGTCCTGCTCATCGCCCTGGCCATGGGGCTGTTTATCCTGGAAGCGAAGTTCGTGAGCCACGGAATCCTGGCTGCCGGCGGCGTGGCTGCGATGGTGCTCGGCGCCCTCATGCTGGTGGAAGCTCCCATCCCGGAGATGCGTATGAAGTTCAGCATTGTCCTTCCGGTTGTGCTGGCCTTTGCCGCCATCACCGTCTTCCTGCTGCGGCTGGTCATCAAGGCCGCCCAGCAGAGAGTAACCACCGGACCCGAGGAGATGATCGGAGAGACCGGCACGGCCTTCACCGATCTGGCCCCGAGCGGGCAGGTCTTCGTGCACGGGGAGTACTGGCAGGCGGTGGCCCCGGCCCGGGTTCCGGTTGGCAACCAGGTCCGGGTGACCGGGATCAACGGACTGACTCTGCAGGTCGAGCCTGTGGCATCGGCGGGCCCCGGCGCTCCCGAGCCCACAGCGAAAGGAGCAAGGCCATGAGCGGTGTGACGGTGTTCGTCGCGATCGTTGTTTTCTACCTTCTGAGCTGCATCAAGATCATTTACGAGTACGAGCGGGGCGTCGTGTTCCGTCTCGGGCGCCTCCTGCCCGTGCGTGGGGCGGGGATTCGGCTCATCTTTTGGCCCATCGAGCGGCTGGTGCGGATTGACCTGCGCCTGATCACCCTGGACATCCCTCCTCAGGACACCATCACCCGGGACAACGTCTCGGTGAAGGTGAATGCCGTTTGCTATCTGCGGGTGATTGACGCCAACCGCGTCGTCAACCAGGTCAAGGACGCCAACTACGTCTACGCCACCAGCCAGTTGGCCCAGACCACCTTGCGGTCGGTCATCGGCCAGGTGGAGCTCGACGAGCTCCTGGCCGAGCGCGAGAAGGTGAATGCCCGCCTGCAAACCATTCTCGACCAACATACCGAACCCTGGGGGGTGAAAGTCACCCTGGTGGAGGTTAAGCAGGTAGATCTTCCGGAGGAGATGCGCCGCGCCATCGCCAAGCAAGCCGAAGCCGAGCGCGAGCGCCGCGCCAAGATCATCCACGCCGAAGGCGAGGCCCAGGCCTCGACGCGCCTGGCCGAAGCGGCCAGCATGCTGGCCACTCAGCCCCTATCTATTCAACTGCGCTATCTGCAGACCCTGACCGAGATCGGCATCGAGCGCAACACCACCATTGTCTTCCCCGTCCCGGTGGATTTCATCAGCGCCTGGCTGAAGCTGGGGAAGTAAGGCAGGGAGCGCCCCGAAGGGAATGAGCGAGCAGAAGAAAGGCGGCCACTACGAGATGGTGCTCGAGGACCGGCACCTGCTCGGCGTCTTCTTCGCTGTGGTCCTGCTTTGCGCCATTTTCTTTACGCTGGGCTTTGTCCTGGGCCGTAACCAGACGGCCTCCCAACAGGCGGCCGTGCCTCCCGCCAGGAAGACTGTGCCGGACACCCAGCCGCCTGCCCCGGTGGTGGATGATCTGAGTTTCTACAAGCGTGTGGAAGGGAAGTCGCCGGCCGAGACTCTTCCGGCGAGGTCTTCGCCGCCGCCCAAGCCGCAAGAGTCGAAGCCGACGGAGACTCCCCCTTCCCAGCAGGTCGCCCCACCGGCGGCGGCGCTGACCACGGCGTCGCCGCCCGCGACAGCGTCCATCTATCTTCAGGTAGCCGCGGTGACCCAGGAATCGGACGCCAAGCGCCTGGCCGGCGAGCTTCGCAAGCTCGGCTTTCCCTCCTTCGTCGTTCCGCCTCGCGACGATCGCCTCTACCGCGTTCAAGTTGGGCCGTTTGAAAGCGCTGAGCTGGCGGACGCCGCCAAGGGTCGCCTGGAGGCTCAAGGCTTTCGCAACATCCTCAAGCGCTAATGCCGGCTCTCCCGTCGCCGCTGCGGCATCCGGCCGCCTGCGCCCTGCTCTCGGGCCTGCTTCTGATCTTGAGCTTTCCCCGGGCCCACCTGTCTGTGCTGGCCTGGGTGGCCCTGGCGCCGTTGCTGCTCGTGTTGTTGCCCCGGCGCTCGCGGCTCCGGCTTTTCTCCTATGGCTGGCTGACGGGCGTGGTGTTTTTTGCCGGAACCTGCTACTGGGTGTACGACGTCATGCGCATCCACGGCCACCTCTCCGTGCTGGCGGCCGGCGGAGTGCTCGCGCTGTTCGTGCTGTTTTTGGCGCTCTACCTGGGGGCGTTCGCGCTCGTCGTCGGCGAGCTGGCCCGCCGCTGGCAACTCGGGACTCTCGCGCTCTCGCCGTTCGTCTGGGTGGGGCTCGAGTGGCTCCGGACCTATTTCCCCTTTGGCGGCTTCCCGTGGAATCTGCTCGGCTACGCGCTGGCGCCACACGTCGGCTGGATCCAGCCGGCTGCTTATACAGGAATCTTTGGGGTCTCCTTTCTCGTGGTGAGCGTGAACGCTCTCGCGGCGGGCTGCTGGCAGGTGCCCTCGCGGCGGCGGCCGGCGCTGCTGGCCGTGGTCGCATTCATCCTTGCGGGTGCGGCGCTCTTGGGCCGGCAGTTGCCCCTGGCACCCACCACGACCCAAGTACTGCTCGTGCAGACCAACCTCCGGCAGCCAGAGGAGTACGACGCCGAGTGGGTCGCGCACCACCCCGACGAGCTTGCGGAGCTCGAAGAGCTCACGCGCCAAGCCGCCCGCCAGCACCCGACCGACCGGCCTGGTCTCATTGTGTGGCCGGAAGTTCCCGTTTCGCTCTATTTCCACCACGACCCTCTCATCCGCGCTCGCCTGCTCGAGCTGGCTCAGGCCACCCGCAGCTACCTGCTGGTGGGCGTGGTGGACCTGCGGCGGAACCCCGACGGGGTTCTGCATCCTACGAACAGTGCCGTGCTGCTGTCGCCCGCCGGGGAGTTCATCGGCCAGTATGATAAGATTCATCTTGTGCCCTTCGGCGAGTACGTGCCGCTCAGGGGCTGGCTGGGTTTCCTTGAGCCGCTGACTGAAGAGGCCAGCGACTTCCTTCCCGGCCGCGAGCAGACGATGGTCGGCAGCGAGCCGGGGCGGCTGGGCACGCTGATTTGTTATGAGGCCATTTTCCCCGCCCTGGGGCGGGGCTTCGTTGAGCAGGGCGCCGACGTTCTCATAAACATTTCGAACGACGGTTGGTTCGGGCGCTCCGCTGCGGCGGCGCAGCACTTGAACATGGCTCGGGTGCGAGCCGTCGAGACGCGGCGGTTTCTGCTGCGGGGCACCAATACGGGTATCACGGCCGTGGTGGACCCCTACGGGCGCGTAGTGGCTGAGGCGACACCGCACACGCGCACTGTGCTGGCCGCCAGCTACGCCCCCCGGCGTGGGGTCACGCTGTACGCGCGTCACGGTGATTGGTTCGCGGCCCTGTGCGCGCTGGTGACGGTAGCGGCCCTGGCCCGCAAGTTCTGGGTGGTGGCGGTCGAGGAGAACGGTGATGGAGACAATCGAGGAACTGGAACGACAGTTTGACCAGCTCCGGGCTCGTACTGAGGAACTGCGGAGCTACCTTTGACCCGCCCCGCCAGCAGGCCCAGCTCGTCGAACTAGACCAGAAACTCCACCAGCCGGAGCTCTGGAACGATCCCGAGACCGCGCAGAGACTGCTGCAGCAGCGCAAACACCTAGAACGGCAGATCGCGCAGGTGGAGCAAGTCGCGCGTGATATCGATGATGCCGCAGGTGCATTTCAGGTATTCCGCGAGATTGAGAAAACCGAAGAGTACAAAGCCTCTGCAGGCGACCCGACGGCAGAGGCAGTGGTTGCAGAATGGCTTGCCGAAATCCCGCAAAAGCTGCGCAAGCTCAATGAAGACATCGGCAAGCTGGAAGTTGAAACCTTGCTCAGCGGTTCGCACGACCACCGCAACGCCATCGTCACCATCCACTCTGGCGCCGGCGGCACTGAGTCGCAGGACTGGGTGGAAATGTTGCTGCGCATGTACCTGCGTTGGGCGGAGCGCAAAGGTTTCGCTACTTCGATCACCGACATCACCCCGGGCGAGGAGGCCGGCATCAAGTCGGTCACCGTTACCCTCCAGGGCGAGAACGCCTTCGGGCTGCTGATGTCTGAGATCGGCGTTCATCGCCTGGTGCGCATCTCTCCCTTCGACGCTGCCGCCCGCCGCCACACCTCCTTCGCTTCCGTCTTCGTCACCCCGGAGGTGGATGACCGCATCGAGATTGAGATGCGGCCGGAAGATCTGCGCATCGACACCTACCGCTCGAGCGGCCACGGGGGCCAGCATGTCAACGTCACCGACTCGGCCGTGCGCGTCACACACCTCCCCACCGGCATCGTCGCCCAGTGCCAGAACGAGCGCTCCCAGCACAGGAACAAAGACGTGGCCATGAAAATCCTCCGTTCCCGGCTCTACCAGCACGAGCTGGAAAAGCGCATGGCGGCCGCCCGGAAGCTTGAGGAGACCAAGTCCGACATCAGCTTCGGCAGCCAGATCCGCTCCTACGTGCTCCACCCCTACCGTCTGGTCAAAGACCATCGCACCAAGCTCGAAAAAGGCGACGTGGACGCCGTGCTCGACGGCGAGATCGATCCTTTCATCCGCGCCTACCTCATCGCCCGGCGTGGCGGCCAGGTTCCGCCTCCGTACCCGATGGAGGACTCTCCGGACAGCAGGAGGTAGGCGCGGCCGGGGACTAATTGACCTCCTCGCGCCCATCTGCTAGATTTGCTTTTTGCGCCGCTGGTGCGCGCACCGCGCCCGGTTCTGCACTGAGCCCCCAGGGAAGGAGTGGCCATGCCAGCTCCCAAGCTCTACAGGAACTTCATCAACGGCGAGTGGGTCGAGGCCCGCTGCGGCAAGACCTTCGAGAACATCAACCCCGCGGACCGGAATGACGTCATCGGGCTGTTTCCCGCCTCGGACAAATGCGACCTCGACGAAGCCGTGGCCGCCGCCCAGGCGGCCTACAACGGTTGGCGCCTGACCCCGCCGCCCAAGCGCGGGGAGATTCTCTTCCGCGCCGCCCAGATGCTTGCGGAACGCAAGGAAGAATTGGCCCGGGACATGACCCGGGAAATGGGCAAAATCCTCAAGGAGACCCGCGGCGACGTCCAGGAAGCCATTGACATGGGCTTCTACATGGCCGGGGAGGGACGGCGCCTGTTCGGGGCCACGACCACCTCGGAGCTGCCGAACAAATTCGCCATGTGCGTGCGGCAGCCGCTCGGGGTGTGCGGGATGATCACGCCCTGGAATTTCCCCATGGCGATTCCTTCCTGGAAAATTTTCCCGGCGCTCATCTGCGGCAATACGGTGGTCTTCAAACCGGCCTCGGACACGCCACTTTCGGCCTGGAACTTCACCAAGATCCTGAACGAGGCCGGTCTGCCTCGGGGAGTGCTGAATCTGGTGACGGGCTCGGGCGGCGCCGTGGGCATGCCTCTGATGAAACACCCCGAGGTCAAGGTAATCTCTTTCACGGGCTCGACCGAGATTGGCCGAGAAGTCTCTCTGGCCTGCGCCCCGGACTTTCGTCACTGTCACCTGGAGATGGGGGGCAAGAACATCGTCCTGGTGATGGACGACGCCAATCTGGACCTGGCCGTGGATGGGGCACTGTGGGGCGGCTTCGGCACCACCGGGCAGCGCTGCACCGCCGCCAGCCGCGTCGGCGTGGATAAGAAGGTCTATCGGCAGTTCGTCGAGAAATTCGTCGAGCGCGCCCAGAACCTGAAAGTGGGCAACGGGCTCGACCCCACCGTGGAGATGGGTCCCTGCATCAACGCCCGGCAGCGCGAGAGCGTCCACCGCTACGTCGAAATCGGCAAGAACGAGGGTGCCAAGCTGCTCTGCGGCGGCACCCCACTCACCGGCGGTGGCTACGACAAAGGCGCTTTCTACGCCCCCACCGTCTTCGGCGACTGCGACCCCAAGATGCGCGTCGCCCAGGAGGAAATCTTCGGCCCCGTGGTTTCTGTCATCCCCTTCGACACCCTGGAGCAGGGAATCGAGATCGCCAACGGCGTCATTTACGGGCTTTCCGCCTCCATTTACACGGAGGACGTCAACCGGGTCTTCACCGCCCTGCGCGACCTCTACACCGGCATCGTCTACATCAACGCCCCCACCATCGGCGCCGAGATCCATCTGCCTTTCGGCGGCACCAAGCAAACTGGCAACGGACACCGCGAAGCTGGCATCGCCGGGATTGACGTCTTCTCAGAGTGGAAATCCATTTACGTGGACTTCAGTGGCACCCTGCAGCGAGCCCAGATTGACACCCACTCCTAGCGCGCGGCCACAGGTCTTCAGGAGTTCGCGGTGAGAATCCTTTTTGTCGCCCCCGAGTGCCTGCCCTTTTCAAAGACCGGAGGTCTGGCCGACGTGGTGGGGGCGCTGCCCCGAGTTCTTGCGGCCCGCGGCCACGAGGCCACGGTGTTTCTGCCGCGCTACCGCAGGACGCAGCCGGGGACGGTGGTTCTGCCGCGGTTGGTGATTCCCCTCGGCCCGCAGCTTCATCCGGTCGCCATCCAGCAGGGGCCCACCCTGGGCGGGGTGCGGGTGCTCCTGGTGGACTACCCGCTCTATTTCGACCGCGACGGCCTCTACGTGGACGGAGGAACTGACTATCCCGACAACGCCGAGCGTTTCACGCTGCTCTGCCGGGCGGCGCTCGAGTTCGTGAAGCAGGAGGCCGTGCCCGACCTGATTCACTGCCACGACTGGCAATCGGCGCTGGTGCCGGTGCTGCTGAAGACACTCTATGCGGACGAGCCCCGGCTGGGGCGCGTGCCCACTGTGTTCACCGTCCACAATCTGGGCTACCAGGGCTTCTTTCTGCCGGATGTGCTCGACCGCATCGGTTTGCCCGGGCGCCTGTTCAGCGTCGACGCCCTGGAGTTTTACGGCCGGGTAAACTTCCTCAAGGGCGGGCTGGTCTTCGCCGACTTCGTCACCACGGTCAGCAAGGGCTACGCCGAAGAGATCCAGACGCCCGAGTACGGGCACGGGCTCGATGGAGTCATCCGCGCCCGGCGCGCCACCGTCACCGGCATTGTCAACGGAGTGGACTACACCGAGTGGAATCCCGAGGCCGACAAATTCTTGGCCGCCAACTACTCGGTCGAGAAACTCGACGCCAAGCTGGTGTGCAAGAAAGATCTCCTCCAGCAGTTCAAGCTGCCCGCCGACGACTTGACGACCCCGGTGATCGGCATGGTGTCCCGCTTTGCCACTCAGAAGGGCTTCGACCTGATTGCCGAAGTGGCCGGCACCTTGATGGAGGACGAGCTCAAGATCGTCGCCCTCGGGACCGGCGAGCCCCACTACGAAGAGCTGTTCCGACAGCTGGCCCAGCGCTTCCCGCAGAAGATGGCGGTGCGGGTGGCCTACGACAACACCCTCGCCCACAAGATTGAGGGCGGTAGCGACATCTTCCTGATGCCCTCGCGCTACGAGCCCTGCGGTCTGAATCAGATCTACAGCCTGAGGTACGGCACCGTCCCCGTGGTGCGGGCCACGGGCGGGCTGGACGACACCATCGAGCCGTTCGACCCCTCGACCGGCCAGGGGACGGGGTTCAAGTTCACCCCCTACTCGGGGACAGCCCTGCTGGACTGCCTCCGCCAGGCCTTGGACCTCTACCACGGCCACCCCCGAGCTTGGCAGAGGCTGATGCGCAATGGAATGCACAAGGATTTTTCCTGGAACCATTCGGCCGCTGAGTACGAGCAGCTCTACGAGCGGGTGGTCAAATCGGCCCAGAGGAAGTAGAATCTGTGCCGCGCCCGGCGGAGTCCGGGGCGGCCAGTCGCCATCTAATTCTGAGATGGCAGTTTTTCCGGAGGATTACTCCGAATGGCAGAGAACATCCTGAACGTAACCGATGGCAGCTTCGAGAACGACGTGCTCAAGTCCGACCTGCCGGTGCTGGTGGACTTCTGGGCGGAGTGGTGCGGCCCCTGCCGGATGCTGGCCCCCACCGTCGAAGACCTCGCCCGCGATTACAACGGGAAGCTGCGGGTGGCCAAGCTGAATGTGGACGAGAACATCGCCACCCCAGAGCGCTACGGCATCCGCGGTATCCCCACCCTGCTGCTCTTCAAGGGTGGCCAGGTGAAGGACCAAATCGTCGGCAACTATCCCCGCGACCACATCGAGAAAGTCCTGCAGAAACACCTCAGCTAAGGTCTCCCGTCCGGGCTGCACGCCTGGCTTGCGCTGACCCTTGGCCACGCCTATCATAGGCAGGTTGTGATCCTGAACCTGCCCTGCTAGTGGCCGGTCTGGCCCGGCCGTCACTTCCGTTCCGGGTCTGTTTCCGGGACGTGGCGCGAGCGAGGGATGGGGGCGTGAGCACCGTCGTTGTCGTGGGAGCGCAGTGGGGCGACGAAGGCAAAGGCAAGGTTGTCGACTACCTCGCCGCCGGCTTCGATATCATCGCCCGCTATCAGGGCGGCCACAACGCCGGCCACACCGTCGTCCTCGACGAGCGCAAGTTCATCCTCCAGCTCATTCCGAGCGGTATCCTCCGCCCCGGGAAGTGGGCCGTGATCGGCTCCGGGGTGGTCCTTGACCCAGCGGCGCTGCTCGACGAGATGGCCGCTCTGGAGAAGAGCGGCGTCGAGGTAGCGGGCCGGCTCTTCATCAGCAACCGCGCCCATCTCATCTTCCCCTACCACCGCGAGCTCGAACGGGCCGCCGAAGCCGCCCTGGGAGCTTCGAAAATCGGCACCACCGCCCGCGGCATCGGGCCTACCTATGAAGACAAGATGGGCCGTCGCGGCCTCCGCACCTGCGACTTGATGGAGGCGGATCGGTTCGAGAAGAAACTCAGCGCCCTGCTTGAGCACAAGACCGCCCTGGCCCGCGCCCTCTATGGGAAGGCGGGGCTCGATACTCCTCGTCTGGTCGAGCAGTACAAGCACTACGCCGAGCGTCTCCGCCCCTTCATCACCGATGTGGCCGCCTTGCTGGCCGAGGCACGGCGGGCAGGGAAGTCCACCCTGTGCGAGGGGGCGCAGGGGACGATGCTCGACGTCGACCACGGCACCTACCCCTTCGTTACCTCTTCGAACGCGACTGCCGGCGGGGCCTGCACGGGTCTGGGAATTCCGCCGGCGGCTGTCTCGGCTGTGCTCGGGGTTACCAAGGCCTATGCCACTCGCGTGGGCAGCGGGCCGTTCGCCACCGAAATCACCGGCCCGCAGGCCGACCTGTTGCGGGAGCGCGGGAGCGAATACGGCGCCGTCACCGGCCGGCCCCGCCGCTGCGGCTGGCTCGACCTGATGGTGCTGCGCTACAGCGCCATGCTCAACGGCATCAGCTCGCTCGTCGTCACCAAGCTCGATGTCCTCGACCAGCTCGCGGAGATTCCTGTCTGCACCGGCTACCGCTACAAGGGCACCCCGCTCAAGGAAATGCCGCCGGAGGCCGAAGTGCTCGAGGGGGTCGAGCCCGACTACGTTACCCGGCCCGGCTGGAAGGCCTCGACCCGCGGCTTCGCGGACTACGAGCAGCTCCCGGCGCGGGCCCGGGACTACCTGAAGTTTGTGGCCGACCAGGTGGGGGTGGAAATCGGCTTGATCTCAACCGGTCCGCAACGCCAGGAAACCATCCTACTGCCCAACTCCCAGCTCACTCCCCTGCTCGTGTCTTAGCCCCAAGAAGGATGGCGGATGCTGCACTACCTTGAAGCCCGCGAAAAAGTAGTCAGCGCGGTCAGCGCCCGTGGCGTCCGACCGACGACCGAAGCCGTGCCGCTGGAGTCGAGCCTGGACCGGGTGCTGGCCGAAGAAGTAGTCGCGGACCGCGACTACCCGCCGTTCGACCGCTCCACTCGCGACGGCTTCGCCGTGCGGGCAGCCGATTTGGTCCAAGTGCCTGTCACGCTGAAGTGCCTGGGGGAGGTCAAGGCGGGAGAAGCCTACCCCGGCACGGTTGGGGCCGGCGACTGCCTGCAAATCATGACCGGAGCGCCCGTGCCAGCCGGAGCCGATGCGGTGGCGATGATCGAGCACACGGAGCCCAAGGCCGGTCAAGTGGTGGTGAAGCGTCGGGTCGAAACTGGGGCTAATGTTGTTCCCCGCGGCAGCGAGGCCCGCCAGGGGATCCCGCTCCTCGCCGCCGGAACTCGAATCGGGTACGCAGAGGTTTCTTTGCTCGGTCAAGTGGGGAAGGCCCGTGTCCAGGTTTACCGCCGCCCGCGGGTGGCGGTGCTGTCGACCGGCGACGAGGTGGTTCCCGTCGAGGCCCGTCCCGGCCCCAGCCAGATTCGGAACAGCAATAGCTATTCGATTGCAGCCCAGGTGGCGCTCCGCGGAGGCGAGCCTGTGCTGCTCGGCAACGCCCGCGACGACCTGGCCGACCTGAAGCGCCTGGTGCGCCGCGGGCTGGAAGAAGACCTGTTGGTGCTGAGCGGCGGAGTCTCGATGGGGAAATACGACCTGGTGGAGGTGGTTCTGCGCCAGCTGGGCGCGGAGTTCTTTTTCGACGCGGTGGCCATTCGTCCAGGCCGTCCGGCTGTATTCGGCTCTTGCCAGAGCAAGTTTGTCTTCGGTCTGCCGGGCAATCCCGTCTCCACCATGGTCACCTTCACGTTGTTTGTGGCCCCGGCGATTGCATTGCTGGGCGGAGCTGCCCCGCCGCCGCTGCAGTTCTTCAAAGCCCGCCTGGCCGAGCCGGTGAAGCAGACGGCACAGCTCACCCTCTTCCTTCCCGCCTGTCTGGAGGGGGAGAATGCCGATGTGGCCGTGCGGGCACTGCCGTGGCAAGGTTCGGGGGATGTGGTGGCGCTGGCCCGGAGTAATTGCTTTCTCGTGGTCCCGCCCAACGTCACGGAGCTCGCCGCCGGCTCCTGGGTGGACGTCCTGCCGCGGCAGCTCTGAGGTGGGCGGATGAAGAAGAAGCTGAGCCATTACAACCCGACCGGGCAGGCGGTGATGGTGGACGTCAGCGCCAAGGGAGCCACCCTGCGCCAGGCGCGGGCGCACGCCTTCGTGAGGATGAAGCCAGCGGTGGTCAGGCAAATCCGGCGCCTGAAGCTGCCCAAGGGCGACCCCCTGGAGGTGGCCCGCGTCGCCGGCATCGCCGCCGCCAAGCGCACCGCCGAGCTGATCCCTCTCTGTCATCCGCTCCCCCTCACCCATATTGATGTGGTAGCGGAGTTGTGCCACAATGGCGTGCGGTTGACTTCGCGCGTGCGCTCCACTGCTCCGACGGGCGTCGAAATGGAGGCCTTGACGGCGGTGACCGTGGGCGCACTAACCGTGTACGACATGTGTAAGGCCCTCGACCGCGGGATCGAGTTGCAGGACATCTACCTGCTGGAGAAGATGGGGGGCAAGAGCGGCCCGTATCGCCGCCGGTGAGCGGGCCCCGGCTCGGGCACTGACGATGGCAGGAAAGTCAGCGGTCAAGATCCTAGTGGTGGAGGACAACCCCGCTGTTCTCGAGCTGCTCCGCAAGGGGTTGGAAACCTGCGGCGAAATCGTCGCCGCCACCGACGGGGCCGATGCCCTGCTCAAGGCCATCGAAGAGCGGCCCGACCTGATCGTGTCCGACTACCAGGTGCCGGGCCTGAACGGCCGGCAATTCTACGAAAAGCTGCGCGCCCGCGACGAGACCAAGAAGACCCCCTTCATTTTTCTCGCCAGCAAGGGGGACATCGAGGAGAAGCTGCGGCAGTTCCTCACCGACGGCGTCGAAGACTACATCGCCAAGCCCTTCTTCGTCCGCGACGTGGTGGCTCGCACCAAGAAGGTGGCCGACCGCCTGCACCTGGAGAAGCTCCAGACCAAGGCCCGCCGCCCGGGTGTCATCGAGGGGCGGCTCGAGGAGATGAACGTCATCGACCTGTTCCAGTCGCTCGAGATGGGGCAGAAGTCCTGCTCGCTGACGCTGACCCACGGCAAGGACAAGTGCCAGATCTTCCTTGAGAACGGCCAGGTCTACGACGCCGTGCTCGGCACCATCGCGGGCGACGATGCGGTCTACAAAGTCATAGAGTGGAACGACGGCACCTTCGAGATTGACTTCAGCGGCAAGTCCTCCCAGCGTCGCACCACCCGCTCCACCCAGGGCTTGCTGATGGAGGCCCTGCGCCTGCTCGATGAAGCCCGCCGCGACCGGGGAGAGGCTTGATGCCGACTCCTTACCGCGCAGCCATTGTGACCGTAAGCGACTCCGTGGCCCAGTCGACCCGGGACGATCTCTCCGGGCCTGCGGTGCGCCGGCTGCTGGAGGGCGCGGGCTGGACGGTAAAGTCGGCCGAAGTCCTCCCCGATGACTTCAGCTTGATTCGAGAGCGCCTGGGTGCCTTGGCCTCAGACGTTGAAGTAGACGTGGTCTTCACGACTGGCGGCACCGGCATCGGGCCCCGCGACCGCACCCCGGAGGCCACCACTTCGGTGATGGAGCGCTCGTTGCCCGGGATCGCCGAGTTGATGCGGCGGGAAGGGTTGAAAAGGACCCCGCTGGCCGCGCTCTCCCGGGCTGTTGTTGGGGTCAAAGGGAAGGTGTTGCTGGTTAACTTGCCCGGCAGCCCGGACGGGGCTACCGAGTCGCTCCAGGCCATTCTGGAAGTCCTGCCCCACGCCGTGGACGTGGTGCGCGGCGAGGCTGTGCACGGGAAGCCATCCCCCGAGCCCCCGCGGGCCGCTTCGACGCAGGCGAAACCTGTCGAACCGCTCGAGGTTGCTGGCGAGGACATTTCGGGGCCTGAATCCGGGTCACCCGCGGAACCGCCTGAGGAGGAGGCTCTTGGCAAGAGGGAAGGGCTTTGATAGGTTGAAAAGTCCATAGGCCCATGCCGGAGAACTACGTCCCCATCCTGATCTTCGCGGGGTTGGCGTTCCTCATTCCCGTTGCTACTCTCTGGGTCGCCAAGCTGGTTCGGCCCGACCCGCGCGACGTCGGCTACCGGCTGAAGCCCTACGAATGCGGGATCCCGCCGGAAGGGGACGCCCGCGGCCGCTTCGGAGTCCGGTTCTACGTCATCGCCATCCTCTTTGTGGTTTTCGACGTGGAGACCATCTTCCTGTTTCCCTGGGCGGTCGAGTACGACGTGCTCGGCCTGTTTGGCCTGATCGAGATGCTGGTGTTTCTGGCCATCCTCATCATCGGCTACATCTGGCTGTATATGAAGGGCGCGTTGGACTGGGTCTAGCCCTCCGGCCGGACCCGCGCCCGGGTTCGCGAAAGCCCGACTATGACGGACGAGCAGAAAAAAGAGGAACAAAAGCCTGCCTCCCCGGAGGCTGCGAAGCCTGCGGCCGTCGCAGCCAAGCCTCCCGCCAAGCCTGCCGGGCCGGCCCCGGAGCCGCTGGACAACGAACAGGTGCGCCGATTGCGGGCCCGCTTTGCCGCGACCATCGGCGAGGCCACCCTGGACCGCAAGCAAGCCATCGTGGTAGTGGCCCGCGAGCGCCTGCGCGACATCTGCCAGTACTTGCGGGACGAGGAGAAGTTTGACTTTCTCACCGACCTAACCGCGGTGGACTGGTACGACCGCAGCCCCCGCTTCCACGTGGTGCTGAATCTCTACTCGTTCGCGCGCAACGAGCGCCTGCGCCTGAAGGTTCCGGTGGCCGACTCCTGCCCCTCGGTCAGCGGCCTCTGGAGCACGGCCAACTGGCTGGAGCGGGAATGCTTTGACATGTTCGGCATCGTCTTCGAGGGGCACCCGAGCCTGAAGCGCATCCTGCTGCCCGACGAGTGGAAGGGCCACCCCCTGCGGAAGGACTACGACATCCTGAAGCAGGACACAGACTGGGTGCGGGAAAATCTGGGGATCGAGAGCGGACAGTAGCGATGGCCCAGCCGCAGGACATCAGCACCACCGTACTGGGCGCCGACGAGATCATCCTCAACATGGGGCCGCAGCACCCCGCCACTCACGGGGTGCTACGGGTCAAGCTGAAGCTCGACGGGGAGAAGGTCATCGGGTCGGAGTGCATCATCGGCTACCTCCACCGGGGCGTGGAAAAGATCGGCGAGAACCGCTCCTACCCGCAGTTCGCCCCCTACGTGGACCGCACCGATTACGTGGCCGCGGTCTCGAACGGTCTGGGCTACTGCGAGGCCGTCGAGAGGCTACTCGGCGTGGAAGCCCCGCCGCGGGCCCGCTGGGTGCGCACCATCCTCACCGAGTTGCAGCGGATCGCCAGCCACCTGCTCTGGCTGGGCACGCACGCTCTCGACATCGGCGCCATCACCCCGGTGTTCTACACCTTTCGCGAGCGCGAAGAGATCCTGAAGATTTTCGAAAAGTACTGCGGTGCCCGCCTTACCACCCATGCCTTCCGCATCGGCGGGCTGCAGTACGAAACCTATGACGGCTTCGAAGAGGACGTGAAGAAGTTCTGCCGCGACTTCGAAGAAAAGGTCGACGAGTACGGGGAGCTGCTCACCGAAAACCGCATTTGGGTGGAGCGCACCCGCAACGTCGGCATCCTCACCGCGCAGGACGCCATTGACCTGGGCGTGACCGGCCCGGTGCTGCGCGGCTCCGGCGTCCGCTGGGACATTCGCAAGGCTTTCCCCTACGCCGCCTACGCCCAGTTCGAGTTCGACATCCCCATCGGGGAGCGGGGCGATACCTACGACCGATACCTGGTGCGGATGGAAGAGATGCGGCAGGCGCGCCGCATCATCCTCCAGGCTGTGGACTCCATTCCCGAGGGGCCTATCCTGGCCCGGGTGGGCAAGGTCATCAAGCCGCCCCCGGGCGAGGTCTATCACTCCATTGAAGCCCCCAAGGGTGAGCTCGGCTACTACATCGTCAGCGACGGCACCATCCAGCCCTACCGGCTGCGAATTCGCCCGCCGTCGTTCATCAACCTGGAGGCGTTCGACAAGATGGTCCGCGGCCACCTGGTGGCTGACGTGGTGGCCATCATCGGGACGCTGGATATCGTTTTGGGGGAAGTCGATCGCTGAACCGCGCTGCTTGAGGGAGGCCACGACGCGCCGATGACGCTGCTGCTGGAAACCCTAAAGCCCTACCTGCTCCCCCTGATTCGCGTTCTCGTTGTCTTCCTCGGGATTTCTTTGATCGTCGCCTACCTGGTCTATGCCGAGCGCAAGATCTTGGCCCACTTGCAGGTCCGCCTGGGCCCAATGCGCGTCGGCCCGCACGGGTTGCTGCAGCCCATCGCCGATGGACTGAAGCTGCTGCTCAAGGAAGACATCATGCCTGCGGGCGCCGATAAGGGGGTCTTCCTGCTGGCGCCCGTCATCAGTGTCATCGCCGCCTTCACCGCTTTTTCCCTGATCCCGTTCGCACCGAACTTCTACATCACCGACGTCAACGTCGGCCTCCTGTTCCTGATCGGCATCTCTTCGCTGGGCATCCTGGGCATCATCCTAGGAGGTTGGGCCTCGAACAGCCACTACCCGCTGCTCGGAGCGCTGCGCTCGACCGCGCAGCTCGTGAGCTACGAAGTCGCCCTGGGCTTCGCGCTGGTCAGCGCGCTGCTACTTGCCGGGACGCTCAGCATGGTCGCCATTGTCGAGGCCCAGCAGCGGCAGGGGGTGTGGTTCGTCTTCTTGCAGCCGGTGGCTTTCTTCATCCTCTTCGTGGCGGCCATCGCCGAAACCAACCGCAACCCCTTCGACCTCCCGGAAGCCGAATCGGAACTGGTGGCGGGCTTCCACACCGAATACAGCGGCTTCCGCTTTTCGCTCTATTTCCTCGCCGAGTATGCGGCGATGATCCTGGTCAGTTCGATCGCGGTTACGCTGTTCCTGGGGGGCTGGCTGCGGCCCTTCGCCAGGGTGCGGGCCCTGGATTTCCTGGACTTCACCCCCGTGGCAGTGCTCGTGTTGGCTGCGGCCTGGTGTTTCCGCGAGTGCTTCCGTTACCCGGCCACGCGGGAGTGGCGGTGGCAGCGATTGTTGCTGCTGGGGCTGGGGGTAGGCGCCCTGGGGATTTCGGCCGGGCTGCTCCTGCCGGCGCGATTCCTGCCGGGGGGCGGGGAAGGACTGCCGGCCTTCCCGGCGCTGACCGCCATTCAGGGCGTGTTCTGGTTCATGAGCAAAGTGTTCCTGTTTCTGTTCGGGTTCATCTGGTTCCGAGGCACGTTCCCGCGCTACCGCTTCGACCAGTTGATGAGCCTGGGTTGGCACTTCATGATTCCGGTGGCCATCGCCAACGTCATTTTCTGCAGCCTGGCCATCGTCCTCAGCCGGCAGATGGGCTGGGGTTTGCCGGCTACTTTGTGGCTGGGCACGGCGGCCACCCTGCTGGTGGCGGCCCTGCTGAGGCGAGAGAAAGCCTGAGACAGCGATGATGTTCGCCCAAGGAAGCTTCTACGTGCTGGCAGCGGTGGCCGTGGTGTCGGCCCTGCTGGTGATCACCCGGCGTAATCCCGTCCACAGCGCCATCTATTTGATCGTTACCCTGCTGTCGGTGGCCCTGTTGTATCTGCAGCTACAGGCTGAGTTCATTGCCGCGGTGCAGATCATCCTCTATATCGGCGGCATCATGGTGCTGTTCCTGTTCGTGATCATGTTGGTCAAGCTGGACGTTGCCCTCCGGCAGCCGCCGTTCAACCAGCAGTGGTGGGTGGCGGGCGCCGCTGCCCTGGTCCTGGCGGTGGAACTGGTCGGCGTCATTTATCTCGGGCGGGGGACCGCCGCCCTGCCCCAGGCGCCCCCGGGATCTCTTCAGCCCAACACCGAGTTGATCGGGCGAACTCTCTATCAGAACTACATGCTGCCATTCGAGATTGCCTCCCTGCTCCTGCTGGTGGCGATGGTGGGCGCGGTGTTGATGGCCCGGCGGAAAGCGAGCTGAGCGATGGTTCCGACCTGGCACTATCTGGTGCTGAGCGCCGCGCTGCTCACCATCGGCATCATCGGCGTGCTCACCCGCCGCAACGTAATCATCATCCTGATGTCGCTTGAGCTGATCCTGAACGCGGTGAACATCAATCTGGTGGCTTTTTCCCGCCAGCTGGCCGACGTCTCTGGCCAGATTTTTGCCATTTTTATCATCACCGTGGCAGCGGCCGAAGCCGCGGTGGGGCTCGGGATCCTGATCGCCTTTTTCCGTAACCGGGACACGGTCAATGCCGACGAGATCGATCTGTTGAAGTGGTGAGCTGATGCCCGCGAGCTTTCTGGACGCTGTCTGGCTGGTGCCGCTGCTCCCGGCGACGAGCGCCTGGCTGATGCTTCTGGTCGGGCGGCGTCTCTCCCGCCCGGCTATCAGCTGGCTCTGCTGCGGAACGGTCTTCGGGTCTTTCCTGATTTCGGTGGGCATCTTCCGCGAGCTGCTGCGCCTGCCGGAAGCGCAGCGGTTGAAGGAAGTGGTGCTGTTCACCTGGGTCCCCTCTATGCCGATGCTCACTGAGCTGAAGACTGCGGCCACGTTCCGGGTGGAGTGGGGCTACCTGGTGGACCCGCTCTCAGCGGTGATGATCCTGGTGGTAACCGGGGTCGGCTTCCTGATCCACGTCTATTCAGTCGGCTACATGGCTCACGAAGGCGGCTACTATCGCTACTTCGGCTACCTCAACTTGTTCATGTTCATGATGCTGACGCTGGTGCTGGCGAACACCTTCCTGCTCATGTTTGTGGGCTGGGAAGGGGTGGGCCTCTGTTCGTATCTGCTCATCGGTTTCTGGTTCCTCAAAAAGAGTGCGGCCGACGCCGGCAAGAAGGCTTTCGTGGTGAACCGCGTCGGTGACGCCGGATTTCTGCTGGGGGTTTTGCTGGTAGCCACCACCTTCGGCAGCCTGCGCTTCGTGGACGTGAACGCGGCCCTGGCCACCGGGCAGTTCATGGCAGGAACTCCCGCCATCGTGGCCATCACCCTGTGCCTGTTCATCGGGGCCACCGGCAAATCGGCTCAGCTGCCGCTCTATGTTTGGCTCCCGGACGCCATGGAAGGCCCGACGCCCGTCAGTGCTCTCATCCACGCCGCCACCATGGTGACGGCCGGCGTGTACATGGTGGCGCGGGCCAACGGACTTTACCAGCTGGCCCCGCAGACCTTGCTGGTGGTTGGCACGGTGGGTGCCCTGACGGCCATCTACGCTGCCTCCATGGGGATGGTTCAGAACGACATCAAGCGCGTGCTGGCCTACTCCACCATCAGCCAACTCGGCTACATGTTCCTGGCTTGCGGGATGGGGGCCTTCGCCGCCGGCATCTTCCATCTCTCTACGCACGCCTATTTCAAGGCCCTGCTCTTTCTCGGTTCCGGGGCGGTGATTCACGCCCTGGCCGGCGAGCAGGACATCCGCAAAATGGGCGGCCTGTGGGGCCGGCTTCCCATCACCGCCAAGACTTTCTTCATCGCGGCCCTGGCCATCGCCGGCATCCCGCCGCTGGCCGGCTTTTTCAGCAAGGACGAAATCCTTTGGCGCACGTTTGCGAACGACGTGGGCCATCCGCTCTCTGTCCCGATGATCCTGTGGGGAGTGGGCACGGCAACCGCGCTCATGACCGCCTTCTATATGTTTCGCCTGGTGTCGCTGACCTTTTGGGGGCAGCCGCGGATGAGTCCCGAGGTCGAGCACCACGTCCACGAGGCCCCACGCACGATGACGGTGCCGTTGGTGATTCTGACCGGGCTGTCGATTGTGGGCGGCTGGGTGGGCATTCCCGCCGTGCTGGGCGGAGGGAATCGGTTCGAGCATTTCCTGGCTCCAGTTTTCGCCCCGCGCGTGGAACTGGCGGCCGGCGAGCACTCCCATGCCCTGGAGTTCGTTTTGATGCTGCTTGCGGTGGTGGTGGGACTGTTGGGGATCGTGCTGGCTTACTTCTCTTATCTGAAGCGGCCGGAAATCCCCGGCCAGCTTGTACGGCGCTTCAGCGAGCTGTATCGGCTGGTCTACAACAAGTACTACGTGGACGAAATCTACAGCCGGGTCTTTGTGGAAGGGCCGGTGCTGGGGAAGGCCATGGGCTCGGGCCTGGCTGGCTTCGACCTCAGGGTGGTGGATGGACTTGGGGTGGACGGCTCCGCCTGGCTCACCCGCTTCACTTCGCGCCTGTCCATTTGGTGGGATACCTGGATTGTGGATGGGGCGGTGAACCTGCTGGCCTGGGGGGTCTGGGTGCTGAACTGGCCGACGCGAGCGCTCCAGACCGGCCAGGTGCAGCGCTACGCGCTGTGGATGGCCGCTGGAGTGGCCTTGCTGCTGTTCTACTACGTGCAGCGCTACATCCTGGGCTCTTGACGAGGTGACGCCGTGGATTTTTCTCCGGAAAACATCCTGAACTGGATCCTGCTGACGCCCCTGGTGGGCGCGCTGGTGCTGTTATTTGTGCCCGGCGACAACAAAGGCCTGATCCGTTGGCTCGCCAACCTCTTCGCCTTTGCTGGCTTCCTGGTCTCTCTGCCGCTGGTTTTCTGGTACGACAAGGGCGTGGCGGACTTCCAGTTCTCGGTCGCCAAGATGTGGATTCCCTCGATCGGAGCGCACTACCGCCTCGGGATTGATGGCATCAGCTACCTACTGGTCATGCTGACGACCGTCCTCGGATTTATTGCCGTGCTCTCTTCCTGGGCCCTCATTCAGGAACGCGTCAAGGAGTACTACGTCACCTTTCTGATCCTGCAGACCGGGATGCTGGGCGTCTTCATGGCCCTGGACTTTTTCCTGTTCTATGTTTTCTGGGAAGTAATGCTGGTGCCGATGTACTTCATCATTGGCATCTGGGGCCACGAGCGCAAACTCTACGCCGCCATCAAGTTTTTCCTCTACACGCTGCTCGGCTCGGTGCTGATGCTGCTCGGCATCCTGGGGCTCTACTACTTCCACAGCGGTTTGCACGCGGCCGGTGCCACCTGCCCGGCCCTCGGCGTCGCCGGCCACACCGCCGCCGAGGTGTACACCTTCAGCGTGCCGGTTTATCTCGAGCTGGGCCGCGTCCTCCCCTTCGTTTGGCAGGCCTGGATCTTTTGGGCCTTCTTTGTCAGCTTCGCCATCAAGGTGCCCATGGTGCCCTTTCACACCTGGCTGCCCGACGCCCACGTCGAAGCCCCCACGGCGGGCTCGGTCATTCTGGCCGGGGTGTTGCTGAAGATGGGCACCTATGGTTTCATGCGCTTCTCGCTGCCCATTTTCCCGGAAGCCTCCCGGGAGTACGCCTCCCTGATCGCTGTGGTCTCGATCATCGCCATCATCTACGGGGATCTGGTCTGCAGGATGAAGAAGGACATGAAGTAG
>JACQTJ010000124.1 GCA_016210855.1 Acidobacteriota bacterium
CCCGGCCCTGCGCACTTTCTGGGAGCGAACGAGAGTCCAGCCCTCGGCCTGAGTGGCGTTGTTTGAAACCCACTGGGCTTCTGCGGTATCCTCCTTTCCAGGAGTCGCCTGTAGCCTCACAGGCGAAGAGGAGAGACCCCGTGGCCTATCGCATTGAAAAAGACTCGCTCGGCGAGAAAAAAGTCCCCGCCGAGGCCTACTACGGCATCCAGACGCAGCGCGCCATCGAGAACTATCCCATCAGTGGCCTGCGCGCCCACCCTGTCCTCATCCGCGCCATGGGGATGATTAAGAAAGCGGCGGCGCTCGCCAACTTGGAACTGAAGCTGCTTGACGAAAAGCGCGCCCGCGCCATCATCCAGGCCGCCGAAGAGGTCATGGCCGGCAAGCTCGATCACCAGTTCGTGGTGGACGTCTACCAGGCCGGTGCCGGCGTCAGTTTCCACATGAACACAAACGAAGTCATCGCCAACCGGGCCATAGAAATCCTGGGCGGGCGCTGCGGCGACTATTCCCTCGTCCATCCGAATGACCACGTCAATTTCGGCCAATCCACCAACGACGTCATCCCCACCGCCATGCGTCTGGCCTCCATCCTCCTGTTCGATCAGCTGCTGCCCGAGATGGAGCGCCTGAGCCGGGCCTTTGCCAAGAAAGGGCAGGAGTTCGACGGTATCCTCAAGGCCGGCCGCACCCACATGCAGGACGCGGTCCCCATCCGCCTGGGGCAGGAGTTCGCCGCCTACGCCGTCGCGGTGCGCCGCGCCTATGAAGGCATCCGCCACGCGCAGGACGGGCTCCGCGAACTGGGCCTGGGCGGCACCGCCGTCGGCACCGGCGTGAACACCCACCCTCGCTACCAGGCCCTGGTGGTGCAGCGGCTGAGCGAAGTCTCCGGCCAGCCCCTGACTCCGACCAAGGACATGCGCTGGACGATGCAATCGAACCTGCCCATGGCCGCGGCTTCGAGCGCCTTGCGCAACTATGCCCTGGAGCTCATTCGCCTCTCGAACGACCTGCGGCTGCTCTCGAGCGGCCCGAACACCGGCTTTGCCGAAATCAACCTCCCTGCCCTGCAGCCGGGCTCCTCCATCATGCCGGGCAAAATCAACCCAGTAATCCCCGAGCTGGTGGCCATGGTGAGCTTCCAGGCGGTGGGCAGTGACGTCGCCACGGCGCTCGCCGTTCAGGCCGGACAGCTCGAGCTCAACGTGATGATGCCCACCATGGCCTGGAACGTGCTCCACTCCGCCGAAATCCTGAAGAACACCACGCACCAGTTCAGCGCCCTCTGCGTCGAAGGCATCACCGCCAACCGGGAGCGGGCCCGCCGCTATGCTGAGTCCACCGTGGCCCTGGCCACCGCCCTCAACCCTTACATCGGCTACGCCAAGACCGCGGAAATCGTGAAGCAGGCGATCAAGCAAGGCCGGCTCATCACCGAGATTGCCCTGGAACGCAAGCTCCTTGACCCCAAGCAGCTGCAGAAAATCCTCGACCCCCGCCGCATGACCGAGCCCGCGCCCCCCATCGAAGAAGCCCTGACCAAAGAAAGGAGAGCGGGCCGGGCCGCTGCCGCTAACGGCCCCGCCAGGCGCCGCCCGCGAGTTGCGGCAAAGAGAAAGCCCCGGCGCAAGCCGGCTAGGGTGAGGAAGCGCCGCCGCTAGCCTGACTTCTTCACACCACTGTCATTCCGAGCGAAGCGAGGAATCTGCTTTTTTGGAGGGTGGCTCCTACGTGCGGGGCGGCTTCAGGGCCTGGGCCAGAAGCTGCTCTTTGCGGTACACCATATCGGCGATGTTGTAGGTCGCGAGCTCGAACCCGTGGCCGTGGGTGATGGCGTCCGTGGGGCAGGCTTCCACGCAGTAGCCGCAGAAGATGCAGCGCGAGTAGTCGATGTTGTAGACCTTGGCGTAGCGCTCGCTGGCGCTGATGCGCCGCTCAGCCGTGTTCTCGTCGGCCTCGATGTAGATGCACTGCACCGGGCAGGCCGCGGCGCACAGGAAGCAGGCCACGCACTTCTCCAGGCCGCTCTCGTCCCGGTGGAGCACGTGGATGCCGCGGTAGCGGGCCTCAAAGCGAACGGGCTCGTCGGGGTAGTTTTCGGTGACCGTGGGGCGGAAGAGAGTGCGCAGGGTGACCGAGAAGCCCTTGGCCAGGGTCACCGCGGTCTCGCCCATCTCGCGCAGAATCGACGCCATTAGGGAAGGAGTATAAAGGCAGGGGCGGCGGGCGTCAAACCAGGCCGGCGGTTTCGAGCTCGCGCTCGAGCTCTTCCCGGAACCGGCGCAGCTCAACCAACCGCTCCGGGGTGGCGCGCACCCGGCGCGACTTCCACACGAACCACTGTTCCCCGCCCCGCTCCACCAGCACCGAGATATTGCCCTCGATGAGGTAGCCCGCCGGCGCTGCCAGCTCCAGCCGGCCTCCCTCCGCCGGCTTGAGCAGGGCCGCACAGCCATACTTCTGCACCCCGATGTGCGCAGGAAACAGGGGAAAGCTCAGGGGCACAAAGCCCTCTGCCCGAAGCGCCTGCAGCCGCCGGAAATGGCCTTCGCTGAATTCCATAAGGCGGGCGCCGCCCAGCCCCACGCCGCGGAGCTGCCCCTTGCAGAATGGAGCGGCTAGCTCTTCTGGTGCTCCAGGGCTTTCAGGATGGCCCGTAGCGTCTCGGCGATCTCGCTCTTGAGCACCACCGACTTGCGGAAGCGCAGCCGCAGCTCAAAGTCGCCGGTCGGGGCCCGGTAGGTGTAGACGAAGGGCTTCAAGCGGACAACCGTGGGCTTGCGCTCGGCGCGGGCCTCCGACCGCTTCATTCCTTGGGCCAGCTTCTCGGCCAGGTCGGCCATCTTCTTCTCGTTCGGCTGCCGGGCGACCTCGAGCAGAAGCGACTTCGAGGTCACCTTCAGGTCTTCGCACTTCTTGCGCACCGCCGGGGGGATGGCGCGCAGGGTCAAGGTTTCCGTCACCGTGGCCCGCGACTTGCCGATGCGCCGGGCGATCTCTTCGTGGGTGTAGTCGAACTGCTCGGCCAGGGCGTGCAACCCCTCGGCCTCCTCGAACGGGTTCAGGTCCTTGCGCTGCAAGTTCTCGATGAGGGCCAGCTCGAGCATCTCGGCGCCGTCGGCGTCCTTTTCGATGCAAGGAACCTCCAGCAAGCCCGCCGCCTTGGCAGCGTGGTAACGGCGCTCGCCGGAGATGATGGTGTACATGTCGTCGGCGGCGTCGAAGCGGACGAGCAACGGCTCGAGCACCCCCTTTTCCCGAATCGAGTGCGTCAGCTCCTGCAAGGCCCCGAGCTCTTTGCGGGGCTGGTTCGGGTTCGGGCGAATGTGCTCCAAGGGAATCATCTTCCCGATGGCCGCGCCGGTGAGGGCGGTGATGCTCTCCACGTAGTGGTAGTCGTGCCGCATCCTAACGGTAGGGGGCAAGCCGGTTCGCTTCGACACGTTCAAGCACCTCGCGTGAGAGTTTGAGATACTCCTGGGCCCCCGGCGACTTGGGAGCGAAGGTCAACACACTTTCCTTGTACGCCGGACTTTCTTCCAGACGCACGCTGCGGCTGATCTGGGTGCGCATGAGCTTGTCCCCGAACACCGACTTGATGTGGTTGTAACTGTCCTTGGCGATGTTGGTGCGGGGATCGAACATGGTAATCACCACCCCCAGCAGCTGCAGGTCGGGGTTGGGGCGGGCTCGCACCCGCTCGAGGGTTTCGAGCAAGTCGTCCGTCCCTTCGAGCGAGAAATAGGCAGCCTGGATGGGCACGAGCAAGTGCGTGGCCGCCACCAAGGCGTTGACGGTCAGGATGCCGAGGGCCGGCGGCGTGTCAATGACGATGAAGTCAAAATTCGACCGAATGGGCGCCAGCGCGTCCTTCAGGCGGAAAGGAGCGTCGAACTGCCCCACCAGCCCCTGCTCCAGCTTGGCGAGCGAGATGCGCGACGGCACGATGGAAAGGTTCGGGGTGCTGGTCGGCCGCACCAGGGCTTCGAGCGGCAGCCGGTGATCAGAGAGCACGTCGAACAGCGATTCGTTGATGTCGCTCGGGTTCAGAAAGGAGATAGTGCAATTCGCCTGGGGGTCGGTGTCGACGAGCAGGGTGCGCTTCTGGCGCTGGGCGAACGCGGCGGCGAGATTGATGGCTGTGGTGGTTTTTCCGACTCCGCCCTTCTGGTTGGCTATCGCGATGATCGTCGCCAAGCCGCGCTCCTTGGCTCCGCTGTCTCCAAACCCTACATCTTGTACTTCCCCAGGTCTTCTTCGCCCAGATTTTCCAGCCAGCGCCGTAACTCCTCGTTGCCCACCTTTTCGGAGACGGCGCTGGCGATCTTCGAAGACTTCAGGACTGCCTCTTCGACAAAGATGGGGGCATCGGTGCGCAGAGCCAGGGCCAGGGCGTCGCTCGGCCGAGAGTCGATGGTGATGGTGGAGCCGTTACGCTCCAGCCAGATCAAGGCGTAGAAAGTATCGTCGCGCAGCTCCGTCACCACCACCTTCTTCACCACCGCGTTCAGCCCCAGCAGTACGTTCTTGATCAGGTCGTGCGTCATCGGCCGCGGGGTCTGCACCTTCTCAATCTCCAGGGCGATGGCGTTGGCTTCGTAGACGCCCACCCAGATGGGGAGAATCGAGTCGCCGCCGACGTCCTTCAAAATCACGATGGGCATGTTCGTCACCGGATCCATCATCAAGCCCCGGATTTTCATCTCGATTTCCATCGGGTCCCCCTGTACGACCGGAAGTGGTGTCAGACGGTCTGCACTCGTTCTCCCACCAGACTATTGGGGCCGGCCGCGGTCACCCGCACGGGCACCGTGCTGCCCCGCTCTTCGCCGGAGCTCGCGAAGTTAACCACCCGGTTCGTCGTCGTCCGTCCCACCCACTGGGGCTGCTTGGAGTGGCGGCTCTCGACCACTACATTGAACTCGCGGCCCACCAGGGACTGGTTGCGGGCCAGCTGGATCTCGCGCTGGCGGGCCTGCAGCACCACGAGCCGCCGGCCCTGCTCTTCCTCCGGCACCTGGCCGTCCAGGGCCAGCGCCGAAGTGTTGGGCCGGGGGGAATACTTGAAGGAGAAGGCGCCGTCGTACTGGACGTCGTCGAGCAGGCTCAAGGTTTCCTCAAAATTGGCCTCGGTCTCGCCGGGGAAGCCGACAATAATATCGGTCGTAATGCTAATAGCACGCCGGGCGCTGCGAATCAACGCGATTTTCTCCAGGTAGTCCTCGCGGGTGTACTCGCGGGCCATGCGGCGCAGCACCCGGGTCGAGCCCGACTGCACCGGCAGGTGCACGTGGTCGCAGAGCGTGGGGTGGGAATCAATGGCCTGGACAATCTCGCCGGTGAAGTCGCGGGGGTGCGAGGTGGTGAAGCGCACCCGGCGGATGCCCGGGATTCCCCCCACCGCGGCGAGCAGCTCGGCAAAGCTCAGCCGCCGCCGCGACGGGTCGCGGTAGGAGTTGACGTTCTGCCCGAGCAGCTGAATCTCCGTGGTGCCCTCCTCCACGAGCTGCCGGGCTTCGGCCAGGATGGAGTCGCTCGCCCGGCTGCGCTCCGGGCCGCGGGTAAACGGCACCACGCAGTAAGCGCAGGCCTTGTCGCAGCCCTCAATGATGGTGATATAGGCGCGGAAGGGGTTCGAGCGCCGGGTGAACTCAGTCTCGAAGGGTTCGTCGTCGTAGGCAAGGCCGGTGACCTGGCGCTGACCCGCTTCGATTTGCACCAGCAGCTCCGGCAGCTTCCGGTAGCTCGCCGAGCCGCACACCAGGCTGACGAAGGGCACCTGCCTGAAAATCTTTTCGCCTTCGAGCTGCGCCATGCAGCCCAGCACGGCCACCACTTTCTTGCCCGCTTGGGCATCAGCCTTGAACTGGCCCAGGCGGGAATAGACTTTCTGCTCGGCCTTGTCGCGGATGGCGCAGGTGTTGAGAAAAACCAGATCCGCTTCGTCGGACGAAGCCGCCGGACGATACCCGCGGGCCACGAGCTGCCCCGCGACTTTTTCCGAGTCGTGGGCGTTCATCTGGCAGCCGAAGGTCTCGATGTAGAACGTCTGTGGCCTGCTCATCCCGGCGCCCATCACAGGGATTCTAGCACGGGCCCTCGACCCTCACAAGGCAACCCGGCAGAGCCCGGGGGCTCTGTACTTTTCGATGCTCTCCGCGGCAAATTGACTGCCCGCAAGCCTTGTGCTACTTTCGGGGAGGCGCCGGAAACGTTCCGAACGGAGGCGAATGGTAGCTGCAGCCTTTTGGGTCTGGCAGAGCGACCTGGCCCGCTTGCTGGCGCAGACGGGCTGGCTGGTCCGCATCGTCCTTCTCATCCTTGTGGTCTTCTCGATCCTCTCCTGGGCCATCATCTACCGGATGTACGCCTCGTTCCGGCGGGCCAACCGGCAGACCGACAAGTTCCTCGAAAGTTTCCGCGCCGCCGAGCGCTTGCCGGAGGCCCGCCCGCTGGCGACTGCGTTCCCGGCGAGCCCGCTGGTGGCGGTGTACGCAGCCGGAATGAAAGAGCTGCAAAGCCAAGTCGGCGGCAAGAACCCTAACCCGAGAGGGATTCCGAACCCCACCGCCATTAGTGCAACCCTGCAGACGGCGGCGGCGGCCGAAATCACCCAGCTCGAGCGCTGGATGACTTTCCTGGCCACCACCGGCTCGGTGACGCCGTTCGTCGGCTTGTTCGGCACGGTCTGGGGTATCATTGACGCCTTCATGGGGCTGGGCGAGGCAGGAGGCACCAGCTTGCGTGCGGTGGCGCCTGGCATCGCCGAGGCCCTCATCGCCACCGCCGCCGGCCTGTTCGCCGCCATCCCGGCCGTCATCGCCTACAACCACTTCCTCAGCCAGATCCGCCGGTTCGCCGCTCGCATGGACAACTTTGCCGTGGAGTTTCTTGCTCGCGCCGAAAAGCTGTACGCCTAACCGGGAGGAGTCGCCATGGTCAGTCAGAAAGGCCAACCCCACACCCGTAGCTCGCTCTCTGACATCAACGTCACACCCTTCGTGGACGTAGTGCTGGTGCTGCTGGTTATCTTTATGGTGACCGCGCCCATCCTGCAGTCAGGGATCGAGGTCGAGCTACCGCAGACAAAGACCGTCAAGGCCATCAGCGAGGAGCGCGTGGTGGTGACGATTGACCGCGGCCAGCGCCTCTATCTCGGCAACGAGCTCGTCAACATCAACGCCCTGGGCAAGTTCCTCCAGGCCAAGATGCCCGCCGGGCAGCCTGCGGTCTTCATCCGCTGCGACATCTCCGTGCCCTTCGGAACTTTCGCCACCGTGATGGATGCCATCCGGCAGGCGGGTGTCGAAAACATCAGCGTGGTCACCGAGCCCCTGCGCCAGGGCCGCCGCTGACGGAGTTGACCATGGCCCACGCGGCCAGCCTGACCGACAGCCTGCAGCGCCCGCTGCTGGTGTCGGCCAGCGCCCACGGCCTGCTGCTTGTCTGCTTGCTTGTGTCCGTGCACCGGCACGGGAGCGGCGAAGCCTGGGGCAGTCCCGGCGGCGGCGCCATTCAGGTCTCGGCAGTGCGCAGCCTGCCCGGCGTGCCCCTGCCCCGCCCGCCGGTAGTGGCGCAGAGCCGAGTGGCGAGCGAGTCGCCCGGCCTCTACAAGGCGCAGCCAGAGAAACCCCGCCCCGTGGAGCGCGCCGTTGAGCTTCCCCGCTTCGGCGACGAGACGCGCCGGCCCGTGCAACAAGCACAGCGCGAGGAGCCGCGGGTGGTGAACCCCATCGGAGCCATCCCGTCCGGCGGGGGTGGCCCTCCTGCCCTGCCCTACACCTCGTTTCAACTGGGCGCTTCCGAGGGGGCGCTGACCTTTGGCGCTGGAGGTGGCTTCGGTAACCGCTACCCGTGGTACGTGGACAGCGTCCGCCGGCGGGTGAGCAGCAACTGGCTGCTCTCCACGGTTGATCCTTACGTGCAGTGGGCGCCACGGGCCGTGATCAGCTTCGAGATTCTGCGTAACGGCACGGTGGTGAACATTGAGGTGCTGCACTCGAGCGGAGTGGCGTCGGTCGACCGCTCCGCCATTCGCGCCCTCCACGACTCCTCGCCGCTCGACCGCCTGCCATCGGACTACAGCGGAGAGAAGGTGTTCGTCGAGTTCTGGTTTGATTTCCGCCGGCCATGAGCAGGGGGAAAGCCACCACCGTGGCAGCAAAACGTCGAAGAGAAGGAATGAGGACCGGCGCAGCCCTGCTGCTGCTTTTGCTGGGACTGCTCGCCGGCGTGTCCCTCGGCGTGCGCCCGCAGGAGGACTGGTTCCGGACCGGGACGGGCATCGGCGTAGAGAAGTTCCGCCTGGCGGTGCCAGCCTTTGCTGCCCGCAGCACAGAGGTTGAGACGGTGGCCGGGGTGTTCACCTCGGTATTGCAGAGCGACCTGGAGATGAGCGGGATCGTGGAGCTGGTGAGTCCGAGCTTCCATCCGCTCGAGGTGCCATCCCAGCCGTCCGAGCTCAAGGCGGAGGCCTGGGCCGCAGCCCCCACCCAGGCCCACATGGTGGCCTATGGCAACCTGAGCTTCGCGCGGAATCAGTTGCTCGTAAGCGCGTGGCTGTCCGATGTCCGCAGCCCACAGGCTCCGCCGGCGCTGGCCAAGCGCTACCGCGCCGACCTGAGCGAAGACCAGGCCCGCCAGATCGCCCATCAATTCGCCGATGAAATCGTGGCCCGACTGAGCGGCGGCGTCCCGGGCATCGCCCAGACCAGGATCGCCTTCGTCAGCGACCGCAGTGGCACGAAGGAAATCTGGGTGATGGACTACGACGGCTTCAACCAGCGCCAGGTGACCCGCTGCGGGTTCCTGTGCTTGACGCCGCGGTGGTCACCCGACAACAGCCGCCTGGCCTACACCGCCTACGAGCAGGCCGCGGCCAGCTCGCAGGTGCCGCGCACGTCGATCCAGCTCTACTCGATGGTCATGAACCGCCGCATGGCCTTTCCCTATCTCGGCGGCACCACCACGACGCCGGCCTGGTCGCCGAACGGGAAGGAGCTGGCCCTGTCGTCGAGCCGCACCGGCGACCCGGAGGTCTACGTCGCGAACGCCGATGGCGGGCACCTGCGCCGGCTGACCTATTCGCCTGGGGTGGACATCTCCCCGGCTTGGAACCCGCGCACCGGGAAGCAAATCGCTTTTGTATCGGACCGCGGGGGCTTGCCCCAGGTTTACTTGATGGATGCCGACGGCTCGAACCTGCAGCGTCTGACCAACGGCGAGGGCTACGCGGTCTCGCCGGCCTGGTCGCCGAACGGGCAGATGATCGCTTTTGCCTGGCAGCAAGGGAACAGCCACTTTGACATCTACGCCATGGACGTGGCGACCCGGCAGACGGTCCAGTTGACCCGTGACAGCGGCCGCAACGAGCAGCCCAGTTGGGCCCCGGACGGCCGTCACCTGGTCTTCCAGTCCACCCGCAGCGGACGGAACCAGGTTTGGACCATGCTCGCGGACGGCACCGGGGTGCACCAGCTCACCTTTGAAGGCTCCAACACCGCCCCTCATTGGTCGCTCCGCTAGTCCGATGCGGTTTTTGGTTGCACCCCTGCGGCGCCGCAGTTATGATGGGGGCCGCCGATTCTGGAACGAGAATGCGAAGAAGCGGAGGTGAAGGTATGAACCTGCGTCGCGGCATGCGCTGGTCTGGGATCCTGCTGTTGCTGTTGCTGGTGACACTGGCCGGCTGCAAGAAGAAGCCTGCGGCGCCTCCTCCGACACCACCACCGCCGCCGGCCCCAGCGGCTCCCACCGCTACCCTGCGGGCCACGCCCAGCGTCATTGAGCAGGGACAATCGACGACGCTTTCCTGGAACTCAACGAATGCCACCGAGCTGCAGCTGGCACCGGGGATCGGCTCGGTGGGGCCGCAGGGATCGACGGCGGTCACCCCAGAGCGCTCCACCACCTATACGCTGACCGCCACCGGCCCCGGGGGTAGGCAGGAAGCCAGCGCCCGTGTGACCGTAAACGTTGCGGTGCCACCGCCAGCCCGGCCGGCGCGCATATCGCTGGAAGAGGCCTTTGTCCAGCGCATCCGCCATGCCTTCTTTGATTTCGACAAGGCGGACCTGCGCCCCGACGCCCGCGTGGCCCTGACCCAGTCGGCCGAGTTCCTGCGCGAGTACCCCGAAGCCAGAGTGCTGATCGAAGGCCACTGCGACGAGCGCGGCAGTACCGAGTACAACCTGGGCTTGGGCGACCGACGGGCCAACGCCGCCAAGGATTTCCTGGTATCGCTCGGGATTTCGGCGAGCCGCATCCAGACGGTGAGCTACGGCAAGGAGCGCCCGTTCTGCTTCGAGAGCAACGAGGAGTGCTGGCAGGAGAACCGTCGCGCCCATTTCGTGCTGGTGAGGTAGGCGCCTCGCGGAGGTCGGGACCAAACAGGAGGAAGGTACCGTGAGGAACGCCCTGGCAGGAGCTCTCCTGATCTGCGCCGCCGCACTGCTCGTGCCGGTGCCGGCCGGCGCGGTGGCCAAGGAAATCATCCAGTTGCAGCGTGACGTCGCCTTGCTGCAGCAGCAAGTGCGCGACCTGCAAGCTAGCCTAGACAAGAATAACGCCGTTCTCAAAACCCTAGTCGAGCAGTCGCTGGACGCAGTGAGCCGGATGAACTCGACCGTCTCCGCCCTGGAAAAATCCGTCCAAGAGGCCCAGGCCACCACCAACACCCGGGTGGACACGCTGGCCACCCAGGTGCAGTCGCTGCGGGATACCGTCGACGAGATGACGGCGCGCCTGGGACGCATGGCCCAGCAGCTGGCCGAGACTCAAAGCGTGCTGCAAAGCGTGGACGCCCGCCTGGCTCCGCCCATCCCCGCGCCGGGTCCCGAGAGCGCCCCGGGGGGGAGTCCGGCACCGGCCTCACCCCCACAGTCCTCTCCTCCGTCCGCCAAAGCGCTCTACGACAACGCCCTGCGCGACTTCAACGGCGGCAAGTACGACCTGGCCTGGCAACAGTTCACCGACTACCTGAAGTACTACGGGCGGAGCGAGCTGGCCGGCAATGCCCAGTTCTACCTGGGCGAGATCCGCTACCGCCAAGGGGACTATCAGGGAGCCATCGCCGAATACGACAAGGCGCTCGAGCAGTACCCGGCCAGCTTCAAAACCCCCGCCGTCCTTCTCAAGAAGGGCTACGCGCTGCTTGAGCTCAATGACCGCCCGGCGGGCACGGAGATCCTGCGAACCCTGATTGACAAGTTCCCCCGCTCGGACGAGGCGCAGCTGGCCCGGGCTCGCCTGGACCGGCTGGGGGAGGGCTCCCCGCGCTAGCCGGCAGCGCTACTGCCGGGAAAGGAGGGCCCGTGGTCAACAAGGTCATCCTCATCGGCCGTTTGGGCCGGGACCCGGAAATGCGCTACACCCCGGCCGGCACCGCTGTGTGCAACTTCAGCCTGGCCACCGATGAAGGCTTCCGGGATAAAAGCGGAGAGATGCAGCGCCGAACGGAGTGGCACCGCATTGTAGCCTGGGCGAAGCTGGCCGAGCAGTGCTCGAAGCTGCTCAGCAAGGGAAAGATGGCCTACGTCGAGGGACGCTTACAAACCCGGGAGTGGGACGACCGGGACGGTAACAAGCGCCGCACGACCGAAATCGTGATCCAGCGCATGCGGATTCTGACCCCGCGCGGCGAGCCCGGGCTGGAAATCGCCGCCGAAGGCCCCGAGCCGCCGGAAGCCACCGCCCCCGACATCACCGACGAGGACGTGCCCTTCTAGGGCCGCCGCGGGCCTACTCGTAGCGCAGGGCTTCGATGGGGTCGAGCTGGGCCGCCTTGCGGGCCGGGTAGTAGCCAAAGAAGATTCCCACCAGGGTCGAGAAGAGCACCGCCACCACCACTGCCTTCGCGGAGACGAAGACCGCCCAGCCGAGAAAGCTGGCAATCAGCCACGAGACCACCGCTCCCAGCAGCAGGCCCACCACGCCGCCCAGGAGCGACAGGGTCACGGCCTCGACCAGGAATTGCCGCTGGATGTCGCTCTCGGTGGCCCCGACCGCCATGCGAATGCCGATCTCGCGGGTGCGCTCGGTGACCGAGACCAGCATGATGTTCATGATGCCGATGCCGCCCACGAGGAGGGAAATCGAAGCGATGCTGCCCAAGAGCAGGGTCATCACCCGGGAGGTCTGCTCGGCCAGCTCGGCCACTTCCGACTGGGTGCGCACCTGGAAGTCGTCCTCGTCGCCCGGACGGATGCGGTGGCGCTCCCGCAGCAAGGCCTGGATTTGCGGCTGGGCGGCCAGAGAGGCGTCGCGGGTCACCGCCGTGCAGGAGAGGAACTGGAACCAGTCTTGCCCGGAGAGCTTCTTTTGCAATGTGGTGTACGGAACAAAAATGCGGTCATCCTGGTCATCGCCAAAGGGGGACTGCCCTTTGGGGGCAAGTACGCCGATCACCTGGAAAGGCTGGTCCTTGATGCGGATCGTCTGCCCCACGGCATCCTCGGACACGAACAGGAGGTCGGCCACCGTCTTCCCCAATACGGCCACGTTCTGCGCCCTCCGCACCTCGTCGTCGCTGAAGAGGCTCCCGGCCAGCACCGGCCAGGTGCGCACGGTGAAGTAACTTGGAGTTGTCCCCATGAGGCGAGTGAACCAGTTTTGGTTGCGGAAGACCACCTGGCCGCTGTGCATGGTCCCCGGAGCGCACTCGCGGATGAGGGGCACTTCGCGTGGGATGGCCTCCATGTCCCCGGTGACCAACGTCTTCACGCCCCAGGAGCCGGCTCGGACCCCGCCCGGACGGCGCGCCGGGCTGCCGGCGGAGACGAAGACGGTGTTGGTCCCGAAGCTCTCGATTTGTTGCTGCACCTGGTTCTCGGCTCCCTGCCCGACCCCCACCATGGCGATCACCGCGCAGACCCCGATGACAATGCCCAGCATGGTGAGCGACGAACGCATCTTGTTCCGGGCCAGGGCTCGCAGGGCGATGCGAAAGACGTTTCCCAGATTCATGAGCAGCTACTCCGCGGCGTCAGCGGTTTCGAGCTTGGCCGCCTCCGCCAGGACGTGGTGGACGGCTTCCAGAACGTCGGCCCGACCGCCCACCGGCAGGTCGCGCAGCAGGCGGCCGTCCCGCATGAAGACAATGCGGCGGGCGTGGGCGGCGATATCAGCCTCGTGCGTGACCAGCACCACCAGCAGGTTCTGCTGGGCATTGAGGCGCTCGAGCAGCTCCATGATTTCGCCGCTGGTGCGGGTGTCGAGGTTTCCGGTGGGCTCATCGGCAAGGAGAATCGCAGGGTTGTTGACGAGTGCCCGGGCGATAGCCACCCGCTGTTGCTGCCCCCCAGAAAGCTGGCTGGGGTGATGGTCCTCGCGACCTTCCAAGCCCACCAGGCGCAAGACGGCGCGGGCGCGCTCGTGGCGCTGCGGGGCGGGCAGCGCGGCATAGAGCATGGGCAACTCCACGTTCTCGAGCCCTGAAGTGCGGGCCAGCAGGTTGAACTGCTGGAATACGAAGCCGATCTTGCGGTTGCGGATGCGGGCGCGCTCGGCGGAGGAGAACCCGGCCACGTCCTCTCCCTCGAGGAAGTAGCGGCCAGCGGTGGGGCGGTCGAGGCAGCCGATCAGGTTCATCAGCGTGGACTTGCCCGACCCGGACGCTCCCATGATGGCGACGAACTCCCCGGGGCGCACATCCAAGGAGACTCCGCGCAGGGCGGGGATTTTCACTTCGCCGAGGTCGTAGACCTTGTGGATGTCTTCCAGGCGGATGATGGGGTAGCTGTTCACTGCCCTGGGGCCACTTAGAACCGCCGGGGTGGCTGCCCGAAAGGCTGGCCGGTCAGTTGCCGCCGCGTCTGGCCGATGACGAGCTTGTCGCCCGGCCTGAGGGTTCCCTCCAACTGAGCGGTGTAAGCAAAGTCCGTCAGGCCGGCCTTGACGCGGACGGGCTGGAGGGAGTTGTCGGGGTTGAGCTTCCAGACAATCTGGTAGGCTCCCTCGGCGCCGGGGCCCGACTGTGTCGGCCCCTGAAGGACCTTTCCTTCCTGCCCGGCCGCGGCGGCTCGGCGCGCCATCCCAGCGGCGCGCATCCGGGCGCGCTCCTCTTCGCTCATGCTCTGCCAGCGCTCGCGCCTGCGGGCGCGGTCTCGATCGCTCCCCCGGCCGCTGCCCCGCGGCTGGCCCGATCCCTCCTGGGTTGCGGTTTCACGTCTTCCCGGGCCGCGCTCCTGAGCCAACACTGTGCCCTGGCCGGCCTCCGGGCGCGGCGGCTCGCCGAGGAGGTTGTACTTGCGGAGCAAGGCGGTGCGGTCCGCCTCGGGCAGGTCGGGGACGAAACGCAGGGCGCCGTTTGGGATCTTGGTGACGTCCCGAGCGGTGGCCACCGGGATGCTGACGTAGGCGGTCATTCCCGGCAGGAGCTTCCGCTCAGAGTTGTCAAACTCAATGATGGTGTCGTAGGTGACCACGTTCTGCACCTGGTAAGCGTTCATGCGCACTTGGGTGACGCGGCCGCCAAAGGTGTCGTAGGGGAAGGAGTCTACCTTGAAGGAGGCCAGGGCTCCCACGCGGATCCGGCCCACGTCGGACTCGTCGGTCTTGGCGTAGACAAGCATCTTGGTGAGGTCCTGGGCGATGGTGAAGAGGGTCGGGGCCTGGAGGCTGGCGGCCACGGTCTGGCCGCGGTCGACGCTGCGGGCGATGACGATGCCGTCAATGGGGGCGCGGATGATGGTGTGCTCGAGGTCGAGTCGGGCCTGCTCGAGCTGGGCCTGGCGCTGCTTCACCTGGGCCCGCTGCTGGTCCAGCCGGGCGCGGGTTTGGCTGATCTGGGCCTCCGCGACCCGCTGGTTGGCCACCGCGGTCTCGTAGGCCACCTGAACTGAATCCCGCTGCTCGAGGGAGGCAATGCCCTGCTCGAAGAGCCGCAGCGTGCGCTGCCGGTTCAGCTCGGCCTCCCGCAAGGCCGCGCCGGATTTCTCCAAGTTGGCCTGGGCTGCGATCAGGTCGGCGTCCAGGCTCTTTACCCCCGCTTCGGCGTTGGCGAGGTCGGCCTCCGCCTGCAGGACGCGGGTGCGGAAGATGGCCGGATCAATCTGGGCAATGACTTCGCCCTTCTTCACCTGGGAGTTGAAGTCGGCAAACAAGTCGGCCACCATCCCGGAGACCTGGGAGCCCACCTGGATGGTGGTTACGGCGTTAATGGTGCCGGTGGCGTTCACGATGGCCTGGATATCGCCCTGCTCGACCTCGGAGGTGAAGTACTGCGCCCTACTGGCGCGCGGCCAGAAAGCCGCGAGCAGCACGACGGCGGCGGCCGCTGCGCCGAGCCCCAGCGCCGCCCGCCGGCGCCGGCGAACCCACGTCTTCAGGGACTCTAGTCGTTGGCTCATGGTCAGCTTGCTCTGTCCCCGCTAGCGGCGTTGCTCGCGCTGCCGGCGCCTCTGGGCCCGCTCTTCGTCGATTTGGCGCACCAGCTCTTCGAAGCGGGCGCGCTGCTCGGGGGTCAGGATGGCGCGGATCTTGTCGCGTCCGGCCTGCCGCACCGCCTCGTACTCGGGTGCGACGCGCTCGCGGATGGCCCGGTAGCCGGCAGCGGTTTCGTCCAAGATCCCTTCGAGCTGCTTCTCTTGCTCGGGGGTGAGCTTGAGCTCCCCGCTCAGCCACTTGGCGGGGCTCCCGGAGCGGCCATGCAGCCAGCCGCTCTTCCCCGCCCAGAACGAGCCCAGAGCTCCCAGGACAACGCCTAGAACAAAGACCAGCACCAAGTAGACGACGGCACGGCGAGTGCCCATCATGGCTGCGGCTCCCGGTAGGCCACAAGCGTCAGCACCACCTGGTCGCGGTTAAGCTGACCGTTCGTGGTTGCCACCCCGGTGGTTTCATCCAAGTAGCCTGGCGGCAAGTCGAACTCGGTCAGCCTGGGCGCCG
>JACQTJ010000004.1 GCA_016210855.1 Acidobacteriota bacterium
CTCTCGAGCAAGTTCACCCTGGGCGCCGACGCCAGCGTGGCTGCCGGCCCCAAGGGCCGCACCGCCGAGGCTGCCACCGACGCCCAGATGGGCGCCGAGATCCTCACCTACTCCCGCACCAAAGGGTTGTTTGCGGGGGTCTCGCTCGAAGGCTCGCCCCTGAGCCAGGACAGCGACGCCAACAAGAAAATCTACGGCAAGCCCATCGAGGCCAAAGCGCTGCTGCTCGAGGCCGCCGAGCCCGTACCGCCTCCCGGCCGTGCTCTCGTGGACTTACTCGCCGCCCGCTCGCCGGCGAACAAGTCAGGGAACTAAAGGAGACCGCCCCATGAAGCGACTGCTGGTTTGCACCGTCAGCCTGTTGCTAGCTCTGCCCGCTGCAGCAGGAGAAAAAGAAAACGAGCGGTTGCAAAACGCGGCTGAAGTTCTCGGGGAAATTTTGAATATCCCCGAGGGCATCCCCCAGGAGCTGCTCGACAAAGCCGAGTGCGTGGTGGTGATTCCTTCGGTGAAGAAGGCCGCGCTGGGGATCGGCGGCAGCTACGGGCGCGGCGCCACCCTTTGTCGCTCTGGGGAGGAGTTCGAGGGCGCCTGGACCCCGCCGGCCATGTTCCGGCTGGAAGGCGGCAACATCGGGTTTCAAATCGGCGGCCAGGCCACCGACTACGTGATGCTGGTGATGAACCAGAAGGGAGTGAACTCGCTGCTGCGGAGCAAGGTCAAGCTGGGCGCTGACGCTTCGGCGGTGGCGGGCCCCAAGGGCCGCGCCGCCATGGTCGCCACCGACGCGTTCATGCGGGCCGAAATCTTGAGCTATTCGCGCTCCCGCGGCCTTTTTGCCGGAGTCTCTCTCGAGGGCTCCACTCTCCGCCAGGACAGCGGCGCGAACCAAGCGGTCTACGGCCACAAAGTTTCGGCCCGGCGCGTTCTCCGCGAGGGCGCTGTCAGCGTGCCCCGGGCTGGGCAGCGCCTGGTGCGCTTGCTCAACGAACACTCCCCCAGGAACCGGAGCGAGTAGTACCGTTCCAACTCAATCCCTAGGGTCGGGAACGACAACCGGCAGCTAGGCCTCGGGAGTTGGAACAGCACTAGCCCATGCCCGCAACGGCTCGAGCTGCGTCCGGCGGCTCCGTTGCAGCTCCCGCCGCAGGCGGACGAGGTCTGCGGGCACGTCCACGTCGTCCCACGGCGGCAATACGAGCAAGCTGTTTCCCCCCTTCCGCAGGCGCGCCCGCGTCTGCCGGAAGACGCGCCGCGTGCCCCAGGCGATGCCGGAAAAAACGTGGGAAGCGTCTACCCTGTGGGGCTGCAGTCCGATGAGGTAGCAACCGCCGTCGCGTGCCGGCCCCAGGACGGCGTCAACGCGGTGCAGGGCGGCGAACGCCCGCCGCAGGTACGCCGGCGGCAGCGTGGGGCTGTCCGAGCCGATGAGCACCACCCGCCGGCAGCCCTGCGCTCGGAGTTCTCGGAGGGCAACCTGCAGGCGCGCTCCCAGGTCGCGTCCACGTTGGTGCCGCACCCGCACGCCTCTCCCCAGTCGGAGCAGGAGGCGCCGGTGGCGGCGCCCACGAGGAGGTGGCGTCAGGTAGAGCCACCTCCCGATGGAGCCGGGCAAGGCAGCGGCCAGGCGGATGGTGCTTTCGAGGCAGGCCAAGTGAAACCGGCGGGCCTCCTCCGGCGTGAGGGGCGGCACCAGTCGGGTCTTCACCCCCCCGGCCGGGTGTCGGGCAAAGAGCACCAGAGCGGCTTCTCGCTTCTGCACGGCAACAAAAAAGCTGCCCGTCGGCGGGCAGCCTGGGCGTGGAGTCTTCCGGGTAGACTAGATGAACAGCTGCTCGTCGGTCGGCCGCGTTCCTTCGCGCTGCCGCTGCCGGCGGGCGTTGATGAAATCAAGGGCGGCCTTCACCCCTTGGATCACTGCCGCCGCTTCCCGCACCGGCCCGCCCACTGTTTCTTTCACGGCGGTCCCGGCCTTTTCCAGGCTGTTCAGGGCCGTGATCATCAGCTCGTCCAGGCGGATGATCTGCAGGCGGAGCCGGTCGGCCATCTCGTCGGTCAAGCGGTCGAACTTTTCCATCTGCCGCCGGGCGTCCTGGGTGACGGCGGTGAGGTCGTCGAAAATCAGCCGGCTGTTGTCCCGCACGGTCAGGGCCACGTCGCTGAGGTTGCGCAGGATGGGCCCGACGTGCTCACGGAGTTGCCGTCGCAGCTCTTCGGTTTCCCGATCGAGCTTGGCCAGACGGAGGTAGGTGGCGATCAGAATGCTCGCTTGCATCACAATCGCCACCGAAGCCACAAGGATGAAAAGCTTCAGGTACGCGTCCACCGCCGCTTGGGTCTCCTCTTCCGCCCTCCTACATCCTGCGCTTTTCTTCCCGGTAGGCCTGCTTGCCGGCTTCGATGGCGGCCTGCACCGACTCCCGTTGCTGCCCGGCGAATTCTTTTCCCTTTTCGGCTAGCTCCTCGGCTTGCTGGCGCAACTCCTGAGCCCGGCGCTTGGCTGAGTCCACGCCTTCTTCGACGCGTTCCCGAAGGTACTGGCGTGTTTCTTCACCCGAGCGTGGGGCAAACAGCAGGGCGATGACAGCGCCCAGCCCCAAGCCGGCCAGGAAGTGTCCGAGTTTCGATCCACCGTTCTCCGCCATAGCTCACCTCCCCGCCATCAGTCTAGCACTCGGCTGCTGGCTTTACAAGGAATCAGCCTTCGCCTCCCGGCTGCCCCGGAAGAATGCGGCGATGCGCTCGGCCTGCGGCCGCGGCACCGCTTCGGCCAGCTCGTCCACGCTCAGGCTGCGAAGGCGTTCGAGACTGCCGAATCGGGTGAGCAGCTTCTTGGCGCTCTTCGCCCCCACGCCGGGAATCTGCTCGAGCTCCGAGTGCAGGTGGCGCTGGGCCCGCCGCTGCCGGTGGAAGCTGACGGCGAAGCGGTGGGTCTCGTCGCGGATCTGCTGCGCCAGGTGCAGCACCGGCGAGTGCCGCTCCAGCACTACCGGCTCTTCTTCCTGCCCGAAGACGTAGATGATCTCCTCTTTCTTGGCGATGGCGGCCAGCGGCTGGTTGATGATGGCCTGCTCCTCAAGGGCCGCGGCGGCCGCATGCAGTTGCCCCAGCCCTCCGTCGACCAGGATGAGGTCGGGCAGCGGCCTCTTCTCCTCTTGGAGCCGCCGGTAGCGCCGCCCCACCGCTTCCTGGAGGGCGGCGAAGTCGTCGTTCGGAGCGGCGGTGCGGATGATGAACTTGCGGTAGTCGGACTTCTTCATCCGACCGTTCTCCCAGACCACCAGGGAAGCCACCGTTTCGGCCCCGTGGAGATGGGAGACGTCGAAGCTTTCGATCCGCCGCGGCGCCCGCTCCAGGCCGAGCCCGGCCTGCAGAGACTCGGCGATAGCCCGCGGGCTCGGCTGCCGCACCCGGAAGCGCTGGGTGAAGCTGTGCTCCGCGTTCTTGCGCACCAGCTCGAGCAGGGCCCGCTTCGGACCGCGCTGGGGGATGAGAATCTCGACGCGCTTCCCTTTGCGGTCGCTCAAGCTTCCTTCGAGCAGGGCCCGGTCTTCGAAGTCCGTGGGCACGTGGACAAAGTGGGGGATGTAGGCGGCCTCGAGGTAGAGCTGCTTGAGCAGCGCCCCCAGGAACTCCCCGGCCTCGAACTCCTCCCGGTCCTCCCAGAAAAACTCCCGCCGGTCCACCACCCGCCCGCGGCGCACGTGGAAGACGTTCGCCGCCAGGAGCGGCGACTCGTAGTGGTAGCCGACGATGTCGGTGTCGTCGCCCGAGGCGGCGGCGAGCTTTTGCCGCTCTTCGACCTCTTCCACGGTGCGGATCAGGTCGCGGTAGACGGCCGCCGCCTCGAAGCGCTGGTCGCCGGCCGCCTGCTCCATCCGCTCCCGCAAGCTCTCGAGCAAGGCCCCGTGCTTGCCCTCGAGGAACAGCCGGACGTCGCGGGCCGCCTCCCCGTAGCGCGCCTCCGTGGTCAGCCCGGCCACGCACGGCCCGAGACACCGTTTGATGTAGTACTGCAGGCACGGCCGGGGGTGGTGCCGGGTCAGATCCACCGTGCAGGACGGCACCTTGAAACTGCGGTGGATGAGCTCGGCGATGCGGTAGGCGAGGCGGGCGGGGAAGTAGGGCCCGAAGTAGAGCGAACCGTCTTTCTTGAGCCGCCGGGTGACGTAGACCCGCGGGTATTTTTCCCCGGACGTGAACTTGACGTAGGGGTAGGTCTTGTCGTCCCGGAGCAGGACGTTGAAGCGGGGCTGGTGTTGCTTGATGAGGTTGTTCTCGAGCGCCAGGGCTTCGTTCTCGGTGTCCACGACGATGGTTTCGACGTCGGCCGCCGCGCGCACCAGCGTCCCGGTCTTTGCGTCCTGCCATTTGCCCTCGGCGAAGTAAGACCGCACCCGATGTCGCAGCGACTTGGCCTTGCCGACGTAAATCACTCGTCCTAGGGCGTCCTTGAACAGGTACACGCCGGCGGCCGTGGGCAGTTGGTTGACTTTGTCCTCGAGCTCCATGCGCGGCCTCGCCCGGACGGGGCAAGTTTCTATCTTAGCACCGCGGCGTGCGGGCCCCGCCAAGCAGGGGTTGAATCGGCAGGGTTGTCAGCCGGCCTTGTGCTCTGAGGAAAGGCGCGCTTACTTGGGCTTCTCGTCTTCCCTCCGCTTGAGGGTGGGCTTGCCCGGCTGCGGCGCCGGCTCCTTCTCGCCTTCCTTGCCGGCGACAGTCGGAGCCTTGGGCGGAATGGGGGCGTCGGGGATCTCTTTGCCCAGGGCCAGCAGGTCCTGGGTGGCCTCGAGGGCGTCTTCCAGGTCGTAGCGCAACGTTTCGCTCTCTCCCGGCTCGGTCTTCTGGATTCGTTCCAGACGGGCTAAGAAGTCCGCGCCGCTTTTCGCCAGCGGCCCGCGGGCCTTCCTCAAATCCACGCCGCCGTGCTTCATGGCGGTGTCGAGGGCGTCGGCGGCGTCGTCCACGGCGCGGATGAAGCTGTTGAGCATGTCCTTCACCTCAGCGGAGTCGGCCCACTGGGGCGTGCCGGCCAGGGCCTGCTCCAGGGTGAGCAACCGCTGGGTGGCGAACTGCAAGAAGAGTGCCACGCGCAGGTTCGGCTCCTGGGTCTCGCGCACCTTTTCGACTTCCTCGGAGGTGAGGTAGTCGGGCTGCTGGGCCGCAGCGGGCCCGCCGGTCAGGCCCAGGAGCAGTGCAGCGATGAGAAGGCGGCCGGATTTCATGGCTGTTTCTCCTTTTGGGTCTGCGGGTCCCGGTCCACATTCATCAGCGCATCCAACAATTCCAGGCGCATGCCCTCCAGGTCTGCCAGCGTCTCTTCCACGGGCTCGCGGGTGTCGTAGGGGAGGGCCTGGGCCAGGTCCTGCAGTTGGCGGCGGCTCTTGCGCAGGTGGATCTCCAGTTCTTTGAAACCACTCGGCTTGCGGCGAGCGTCGCGGCCGGACTCGACCAGACCCTGGTAGGCGGCGCGCACCGCATGGCGGTATTCATCGAGCCGCATTTCGCCGTCCGTGTAGGCGCCGTCCTTGTACACCTTGTTGGCCTGCTTCAGCAGTTCCTCCCCGATCTCGACCGTGATCTTGGCGCGGTCGGCGGGGTTGCTCTCCTGCGCCAGCTTCTCGCGGAGCTTGGTCAGCTCGTCGGCGGCTAGGCCGCCGGCAAACAGCCCGGCCACCACCAGGGCCCTCGCCACGCGCGACAGGCGCACCATGGTTTGATTCTACCTAGCGCCGGCGCTCCCGGCAGACATTTCTGAGCAGCCGCAGGCGCCCCGTAGCCTGAAAGTACTGGTCCGACCGGCTGTCCCGGTTCAGGGCCAGGAAGCGTTCGTAGTAGTCGATGGCCAGTCCGCATTGCCGGAGTTGATCGTAGTTGCGGGCCCGCAGGAAGAGGGTCCCCGGGGTTTCGGGGGCGTAGACGGCGCGCTGGTCGAGGACCCGGTTGGCGCCCGCCAGGTCGCCGCTCAGGGTGAGGGCGGAAGCCAGGTGGTTGTAAGCTTCCACGCGGGTCGGATCGGTGCGCACC
>JACQTJ010000127.1 GCA_016210855.1 Acidobacteriota bacterium
GCACCGGAGTTCGCGTGGATACCGCCGCCCACGCGGAGGCTGTCATCCCGCCCTACTACGACTCCTTGATCGCCAAGCTCATCACCCACGGCCGCGACCGCAAGGAGGCCGTGGCCCGCATGGCCCGGGCCCTGGAGATGATGGTCATCGAAGGCATCCACACGTCCATCCCTGTCCACCGCCAGATTCTGGCCGACCCCGACTTCCTCGCCGGCCGCTACGACACCCACTTCGCCGAGCGCTTTTTGCGCAACCACATCACGGTGTAGACTGCCCACGTGGTAGCGGTATACTTTCATTTCGGGTTCCGGTATCAGCCGCCAGTAAAGTAGTGTATTTTGATGCACACCATGAAGAGGGCATCATTCGTTTCCGACTACGACAAGTTCGTCGCCTTCTGTACTTCGGAGTTCAACCGTAATCCAGCGGATGAAGCGTTGCGCTATTTCGACAACCGCTTTTACAATCGGAGAGTTGACAACCAGACGGGGCATTTGCGGCAGGCGTTCTATGCAGCCAAAGAGTTTTTTTCACGCTTCCCACAGGCTAGGAGAGTACGGGCAGAGGTTGTGGTTCAAGGCAGACTTCAAACAGACCGGTGGGGCCATTTGAACCAGTGGATACGCTTCGTTGGTAGTCATAGACAGATTCGCCTACCTGAGGGTGGCGACATGGAAACAGTTCATAAGATCCTACCTGTCAGCCTGGGCGGAATTGTTGAAGGCGGTGGCGGGGCTGGGCCTTCTTTCAAAGTGGTAATACCTCTTGTCGCTAGATACGTTGCGCGAGCAGGAGACAGCCAGCGCACCTTGACGCCGGTAGGGGCTGACATCTGGGAAGAAGACGAGAGAGGGGAAACGGAGCGGCCCACTCGTCGTACGCGTTTCATGACCTCTCGGGTCATCCGCGATTCTCAGAAGTCGCTGGATTTGAAAGCACTGTATGGACACCGCTGTCAAGTTTGTCAGCGGCGCATTGAGGTACGGCGAGGTGATTTCTACTCTGAAGCGCACCATCTGCAACCCCTAGGGGGACGACATTCCGGGCCAGACATCAAACCAAACATGCTGGTCGTGTGCCCGTGGCATCATGCTGAATTCGACTACTTCCTTTTCTTCATTGGCCCTCGTCGAAACCTCACGCATAGGCTCCGGAGGGTTACGCCAACGGAAACCAAACTGACACTGCAAGGTGGGCACAGGCTCGGAGACGATTTCATTGAGTACAACAACACCTATTTCAGAAAGCTTGCGGCTGAAAAATGAGCAATCGACGCAATCAAGCAACTCCGCTTGTCGCCGGGACCGGAACCATCGTCCACGGCGATTGCACTGAGTTGTTGGCTCAGAAGTCCTTCCCGCTGGTGGACCTTGTTCACACCTCCCCCCCATACAATATCGATAAACCTTACCAGGACTACACAGACAAGTTGCACCTTAGCGACTATTTGAAGTTTGTTTCGCGAGTTGCACGCCTTCTTAGCGAGAAAATGCGAAGCGGTGCGTCACTCTTTTGGCAAACGGGATATACACAGGCATCGCCAAACTCAGACGAGATCAACCCAATTGACGTGCTTACTTTTCCATTGTTCAAGGAGCACGGGCTCTATCTCAAGGATCGAATCATCTGGCGCTACTACGGGGGAATGAGCTTCAAGTCGAAGTTCAAGAATCAGCATGAGACCATCCTGTGGTACGTCAAGGGCGACCCGGAGAATCCGACCGTCCAGCCATACTTTAACATTGACGCTGTGCGTGAGACTTCGCGAGAGCATGACCCCCGTAACAACTTGCTGGGGCGCAACCCCGGCAACGTTTGGCAGGTTGACCGTGTTGCGTATGGCAGCATTGAGCAGACGTCTCATATTGCGGTTTTCCCGGAAGAGGTAACAGAAAGAATAATTCGCGCTTGTTCAAGGCCGGGTGACACGGTTCTTGACCCATTCTTGGGTAGCGGCACCGTCGCCAAAGTGGCCAAGAGCTTAGGGCGAAGCTATCTGGGTATCGAGCTTTCGCGCGGTTACTACGAAGAGTCAGTCAGACGATTGGGATACCAGCAGCTTGGCGAGCTTGACACCGTTCTTTCCTGGTTGCTCAAGAACTTCCTTCTGGGAAGCAGGCGTCGAGCGTCGAGAGAAGATTGTCGTTTTTATTTCAGACAGCTACTGAGGGCAAGACCCACGAACATCGAAGCGCGCCTCTCCGAATGGTGTCGTGCCTTCACCGGCGTTGATGATGTTCCCAAGAAGGAGAAACCTAAGCTCTGGGCCATGGGCGATGAGTTTCTTAAGAGCATTTCCTCACCGCGGACTGGCCACCTGGGCTTGCTGAGTAACATCGCTGCTGCCTACCTGAATAACTACAAACTAGCAAAGTGGTTCAACGGTCTCAGGATCGGGCTTATCGCACATGGTCTTCAGCAAGAGATCGAACCTGTTCTCAAGAGTGATCGCAAGATGGAAAGTGTGCTGGACCGCATAGTTGAAGGAGAGCCTTCGTCTTACGAATCCAAGCACAAAGGAAACGTAGTGCTGTTGAAGCAAGGGGAGCGGCGCGTCAAGGCGGGGGTAGCGCGTCGAAGAATAAAGGAAGCTCCGTCTGCAACAGAACCTGTTCTATTCTAGTAGCGAAACCTGTTCCTCAACGTCGTCCAAAAGAACCACACCAAGCCCGTTGTACTAGCTGAATAATCCGGACGCAGATTTCTCGCCCCGATGAATTGGGGCTCGGAATGACAGGAGGGGCAACTTCCAGTATGCTCGTCGGCTTGGGTTTCGAAAATGCCGCTTGTGCTGCCGCGCTTCTATGCCATAATCGACCGCTCTCCCGAGGCGTCGGGACGGCCTGAACTCTCCTTGGACGAGATTGTTCGCGCCCTCACGGGGGCGGGGGTTCGACTGATTCAGGTCCGCGCCAAACAGGCCCCGCCACGGGCGGGGCAGGCCACCAGCCCCGCCGTCGGCGGGGCCAGCCAGGCGTTGCTCTCTGACACCCGGCGGATCCTCTCTCTGGCTCCCTCCGGCTCTCTCGTGATCGTGAACGACCGTGCCGACGTCGCCTGCTTGGCCGGGGCCGCGGGCGTGCACCTCGGCCAGGACGACCTCCCGGTAGCCGCCGCTCGCCAGCTGCTCGGTCCGGACCGCCTCATCGGCTGGTCCACCCACAACCAGGAGCAGGTGAAGGCGGGGGATGCGTTGCCGATAGACTACCTGGCCTTCGGGCCGGTGTTTCCCACCGCCACCAAGCCGAACGCCGCCCCCGTGGTGGGGCTGGCGGCCCTGCGGGCGGCGCGGGCGCTCACCAAGAAGCCGCTGGTCGCCATCGGCGGCATCACTCCGGCGAACGCGGCCCAGGCCCTCGAAGCTGGAGCGGATTCGGTGGCGGTGATCAGCGGCTGGCTTGTCCCGACGAAGGAGGGGCTGGCCCCGCCAACGGCGGGCCTGGCCGCCGGGGAGCTGGCCGCGCGCCTGGAGGAATTCCGCCGGGCGCTAGGACGGCTGGACTAGCATCCAAGAGAGGCAATGGCTGAAGCCGCCATAACCCGAACGGTGGAGACGGCCAAGGTAGAGCTGGTCAAGGGCCTGGGCCTGCTCGACTCCACCATGATCGTGATCGGCTCGATGATCGGCTCGGGGATTTTCATCGTCTCGGCTGACATCGCCCGCCAGGTGAACAGCCCCGGGCTGCTCCTGGGGGTGTGGGCGGTGACCGGCCTGATGACGCTGATCGGCGCCCTGAGCTACGGTGAGCTGGCCGCCGCCATGCCCAAGGCCGGCGGCCAATACGTCTACCTGCGAGAGTCGCTCGGCGCGCTCTGGGGCTTCCTCTACGGCTGGGCCATGCTGCTCGTCATCCAGACCGCCACCATCGCTGCCGTGGCCATCGCCTTTGCGAAATTCACCGGCGTGCTGTTCCCCTGGTTTTCCTCTTCGACCTGGATCTGGAAGTTGGGGACGCTTGGGCCCTTCAAGCTGTGGTTCGGAGAGCTCGGGCCCTACAACGTCGGGTTGAACACCCAGAATCTGCTCGCCATTCTTTCCGTTGTCTTCCTCACCTGGGTGAACACCCGCGGGCTGCGCACCGGTGCGGTGGTGCAAAATATCTTCACCTTCGCGAAGACGGCTGCCCTGGTGGCGCTGATTGGGCTCGGCTTCCTGTTCGCCACCCAGGCAGCCCGCCACGCCAATTTCGCTGATTTCTGGGGCCAGGTCGGTCTGTCGGCCCTGCATCCCTATGCGGTGGGCAGCGAGACCCTGTGGATCAGTACGCTGACTCTCGTCGGGGTGGCCATGGTCGGGTCGCTGTTTGCTTCCGACGCCTGGAACAACGTCACCTTCACGGCCGGCGAGGTGAAGAACCCCAGCCGCAACCTGCCTCTCTCGCTGGCGCTGGGCGCGGGAGTCGTGACCCTGATCTACCTGCTGGCGAACGTCTCCTACCTGAACGTGCTGCCGCTGGGCGGCGAACGGACGGCCGGAGCCGTGCTCGGTCGAGGCATCCAGTTCGCCACCGAAGACCGGGTAGGCACAGCGGTGGCGGAAGTGATCTTCGGCCCTACGGGTGCGATTCTTATGGCGATTGCCATCATGATCTCGACCTTCGGATGCAACAACGGGCTGATTCTCGCTGGGGCCCGGATCTATTACGCCATGGCCCGCGATGGCCTGTTCTTCCAGCGCGTGGGCATCGTAAACCGCCACCATGTTCCGGGAGCGGCCCTCTTTGTTCAGTGCCTCTGGGCCTCGGCCTTGTGTCTGTCGGGGACTTATAGCCAGTTGCTTGACTTCCTCATCTTTACCGTGGTGGTCTTCTACATTCTGACCCTGCTCGGGTTGTTTGTGCTCCGGGTCCGCCAGCCGGATCTGCCCCGTCCCTACCGGGCCTTTGGGTATCCGATCTTGCCGGCGCTCTACATCCTGCTGGCCGTCTTCATCGAAGTGCAACTGCTGCGCTACAAGCCGCAGTACACCTGGCCCGGGCTGATTATCGTGGCCCTGGGGATCCCGGTCTATTTTCTCTGGAGGCGCACGTCGCGGGCTGTCAGCTAGGCCCCACACCACACGCGCGGAGGGACAATGGCGAGTCGCCTGCTCATCACCAAGCCCCTGAGCCTACTGCAACAGGAAGCCGCCGACACCGAGCACGGCCTGAAACGAGCCCTGCGCGCCATTGACCTGGTGATGCTGGGCGTGGGCGCCATCATCGGCGCCGGCATCTTCGTGCTCACCGGGAACGCCGCCGCCTCCCACGCCGGCCCCGCCATCGTGCTCTCCATGGTGCTGGCCGGAGTGGGCTGCACCTTCGCCGGCCTCTGCTACGCGGAGATGGCCTCGATGATTCCCATCGCCGGCAGCGCCTACACCTACTCCTACGCCACCCTGGGGGAGTTCTTCGCCTGGGTCATCGGCTGGGACTTGATCCTGGAGTACGCCCTGGGGGCGGCTACGGTGTCGGTGGGCTGGTCGGGTCTGGTGGTGAGCTTCCTCCACGATATTGGCATCGCCATCCCGGCGCGTTTGACCGCCGGGCCCTTCCAGATGGTGAGCCTGCCGGATGGCAGTCAGGTTGCCGGGTTCGTCAATCTTCCCGCCCTGCTGATTGTTCTGTTTGTCACCTTCCTCCTGGTGGTGGGCATCCGGGAGTCCGCCAACGTCAATAACTTCATCGTGTTTGTGAAGGTCGGGGTGGTGGTGGCGTTCATCCTGGCCGGCATCGGCTACATCAACCGCGACAACTGGACCCCGTTCATTCCTCCGAACACCGGCACCTTCGGGGCGTTCGGCTGGAGCGGCATCCTGGCCGGCGCGGGCGTGATTTTCTTTGCCTACATCGGCTTTGATGCCGTCTCCACCGCCGCCCAGGAGGCCCGCAACCCCCAGCGGGACTTGCCCATTGGCATCCTGGGCAGCCTGGTGGTGTGCACCATCCTGTACATCCTCTTCGCCGCGGTGCTCACGGGCGTCGTGCCCTACTCGAAGCTCAACACCGCGGCCCCCGTGGCCGTGGGCGTCGACGCCATGAAGCTGGCCTGGCTGGGCACGGCCATGAAGCTCGGCGCCATCGCCGGCTTGACCTCCGTCATGCTGGTCATGCTGCTCGGCCAGCCCCGCATCTTCTGGACCATGGCCGGCGACGGCCTGCTGCCGAGCTGGTTCACCCGAGTCCACCCCCGCTTCCGCACCCCCTACATCACCACCATTCTCACCGGCGTCGCCGTGGCTGTCACCGGCGCCCTGTTCCCCATCGGAGTGCTGGGCAACCTCGTCAGTATCGGCACCCTGTTCGCCTTTGTGCTGGTCTGTGGCGGGGTGATCTGGATGCGGCGCCGCCAGCCCACCGTGCCTCGGCCCTTCAGGACTCCCTGGGTCCCCGTGGTTCCGATCCTGGGAATGGTCATTTGCTTTGCCATGATGCTGGGCCTGGGCCGGGAGACCTGGGAGCGGTTGATCATCTGGCTGATCATCGGCTTGGTCATCTACTTCACCTACGGCATCCGCCACAGCCGCATCGCCCGCCTGCGCGCCAGCGGCGATTGACACCCGCCCGCGTTTCTGCCACTTTTCTTTCTCGACTCGCATAGAGCCGAAGCGGAGAATCCATGTCTTTTCCGTCGGCAGGGAAGAGGCGTCCACGCTTCAGCGTCGCCTGGGGTGCCGGAATCTCACTGGTCGCCTTTGTGGGCGCCTGGCTGGTCGGGGCCACCGGCCCGCAACTGGTGTTCGGGCTGCTGGTGGTCGTCCTGGGGTTCATCCTGGGGGTGCGGGTTCTGGCCCGCTGGCGGACCCGCTTGCTCTGGCGGCTGCGCAACCGGCTGCTCGTAGCCTACGTCCTCATCGGCTTCATCCCCGTGGTTCTCCTGCTTCTCATCGGGCTGATTGCTGCCTGGACGGTCTATGGGAAAGTGGCGGTCTATCAGGTGACAGGTCGGCTGGAGCGTCTCCAGGCAGAACTCCAGGACGGGGCCTCGGACTTGGCCTCGGCGCTTGAGGTGGCGGCAACCCTCGAGGGGCGGCTGCGCCCCGAGGTGGCTCGCCGCATCCTGGACGTTCACACCGCCGCGGCCAGCCAAAGCCAACCCCCAAGACAGATGCGCCTGCTCGGCGGTCCCCTGCCGCTGCCCGGCAACCTGCCCGCCTGGCTGCGCAACCAGCACTTCTCCGGCGTGCTTATAGGCGGCCAGGAGGCGGAGCTGGTGGTCACTCGCCCCGTGCGCGTGGCCGGCGACACGCTGACCGCGGCCTTGGTGGTGCCCCTCGACGACGCTGTCCTCGCCTATCTCGGCCGCGACCTCGGCCGGGTCTCTCTGCTGCTCATGAGGGAAGAGCCCGCCTCGGGGTCCTCCCGGGAGCGGGACATCCCCGTGGGGGGCAAGAGTTACACCATCTTGCGACTCATCGAGGACAAGCGCCCCCTCCCCCCTCCGCTCGGATGGTGGGACTCGACCATCAGCTTCTTGGCTTCTCATCCCACCTCCCTGAGAGACACCGGACGGCCGGGCCCGCCTCTTGTTCTTCAGGTCGAATCCCGCGTGGCCACCGTCCACTTGCAGCTCACCCGCCGCCTGGGAGAGTTCTCCGGCATCCCCTTTACCTTCTTGACCGTCTTTGCGGTGCTCTTCCTGATCTTGCAGATGGCGGCCTTGTGGATCGGGACCAAGCTCACCCGCAGCATCACCGCGGCGGTCGGCGACCTCTATGATGCCACCCAGCGCCTGCAACGGGGCGATTTCTCCGCCCGCATTCCTCACCGGCGCGACGACCAGCTCGGAGCCCTGAGCGATTCCTTCAACCAAATGGCGGCTTCCCTGGAGGGCTTGCTTGAAGAATCCCGAGAGCGCCAGCGGCTGGAGCAGGAGCTGGAAATTGCTCGCCAGGTGCAGGAGCAGCTCTTCCCGCGCGAGAGCCCGCGGCTCAACACCCTGCAGCTGGTGGGGCGCTGCCGGGCCGCCCGCGTGGTCAGCGGGGACTACTACGACTACGGCCTGGCCGAGCCCGGAAAGCTCATCTTCACCATCGGCGACATCTGCGGCAAAGGAATCTCTGCGGCCCTGCTGATGGCCACCATCCAATCCGTCATCCGCACCCAGGTCTATGCCGGCCGCCTGGAGGGGCGCCTCACCCAACTGAGCATGGCTGAGCTGGTGGGCCGGGTGAACCGCCAGCTCTGCGCCACCACCAGCCCGGAGAAATACTCCAGCCTGTTCCTGGCTCACTACGACGACACCAGCCGGCAACTCACCTACACGAACGCCGGCCACCTGCCCCCCATCCTGATCCGGGGAGGGCACAGTGAGCAGCTGACCGCGGGGGGACCGGTGGTGGGACTATTCCCCAACCTGACCTACGAGCAGGCCACGGTCGAGCTCCGGCCGGGCGACTGGCTGGTCGCCTTCACGGACGGGCTGACCGAAGTCGAGAATTCCTACGAGGAAGAGTACGGCATCGAGCGGGTGGTGGCGTTCCTGGAGCGCAGTGCGAACCACGCCAGTCCGGACCAGTTGGTCGAAGCCCTCCTGGCGGAGCTCGACCAGTGGGCCCCCGGGGTGGAGCCGGCCGACGACTGCACGGTGGTGGCGGCTCGGGCCTGTTGAGCCCGGCCGGGGTCGGAGAGAAATCGGTCTTTGGTGTATACTGCAACCGCGGGCCTCAATCGTTTGACCGCAGAAGCCTACAGGCAAATACGGGAGCCTCGGCCTTGCCCCTGGCCAATCGCGTAGCTCTCATCACTGGCGCCGCCCGCGGCTTGGGCAAGGGGATTGCCCTCTCGCTCGCGGCCGAGGGGATGCGCATCGCCCTCTGCTACCGCGCCAATCGCGCTGCGGCCCAGCAGACCGCCCATCAAATCCAGGCCCGAGCGGCAGAGACCCTGGTTCTGCAGGCGGATGTCACGGTCCCCGGACAGGTGCAGAAGTTGGTGGCGGGCACGCTCAAGCACTTTGGCCGCCTGGACGTGTTGATCAACAACGTCGGCGAGTTCGGCTGGGGTCCGGTGAGCGAGTCCGCGGTGGGCGAGTGGGAGCGCATCATCCACTCCAACCTGTTCAGCGTCTTCTACATGAGCAAGGAGGTTCTGCCGGTGATGCGGCGGCAGCGCTGGGGGCGGATCGTGAACCTGGGGGCGGTGGGCGACGAGCGGGCCTTCGGGCAGGCCAAAATCTCCGCCTACGCGGCCGCCAAAGCCGCCATGGTGGCCTTCACCCGGTCGCTGGCCATCGAGGAAGCCCGCTACGGGATTACCGTGAATGTGGTGAACCCCGCCAACGTGGATGACCAGGAGCTGACCCGGGAGGAAGCCGACCGCATCCGCGACGCCCGTTTCCCCGTGGGGCGCCCGCCCACCGCCGAGGACGTGGCCGCCGCCATCAAGTTCTTCATTTCGGAGGACGCTGGCTACACCACTGGGCAGGTGCTGACCGTGAGCGGGGGCTGGATGCTGTGAAGCCCTGGCCCGCCTAGCGGCTTCGGATACCCGATGAAGATCCTCACCGCCGAGGAGATGCGGCGCCTCGACCGGCTCACCACAGAGCGGGCCGGCATCTCCAGCCGACAATTGATGGAGAATGCCGGCCGGCAGGCGGCCGAGTTTCTCCTGGCCCATTTTTCTTCCCCGCGGCGCATCAGCATCCTCTGCGGCAAAGGGAACAACGGCGGGGATGCCCTGGTGGCGGCCCGCTACTTGCTCGAGCGCGGCCACAAGCCCCGCGTGGGGCTGCTGGCGGGGCCCGGCGACTTAAAAGGCGACGCCCAGGCGAACTACGCCGCCTTCCTCCAGGTCGGCGGCGCGGTGGAGGCCTTGCCAACTCCGGCCGACTGGGAAAGGCAGGCAGCCGCCGTTCTCGACTGCGACCTTCTGGTGGACGGCCTGCTGGGGACGGGATTGTCGGGACCGGTGGAGGGCTACCTCCGCCGGGTCATTCATGACATCAACGCCCCCGGCCGGCGCTTCCGGGTGCTGGCGGTGGACATCCCCTCGGGGCTTCCTTCCGACGGCGGCGAGCCGGCGAGCGAATCAGTCCAAGCCGATGCCACCGTAACCTTCACCGCTCCCAAGCGCGGGCAGGTCTTTCCCCCCACTTGCACTCGGGTCGGCACCCTAGCAGTCGCTCCGATCGGTACGCCCGAGGAGCTCTATGCCAGCGACCCCAGTTTGTTCCTGAACCTCATCGTGGCCCGGCAGTGGTCGCGCCTGCCCCTCACCCGGGAGCGCGACGCCCACAAGGGCGCGTTCGGCCACGTGCTGCTTGTCGCCGGTTCGCGGGGAAAGACCGGGGCGGCGGCCCTGGGGGGCAAAGCGGCTCTGCGGATGGGCGCCGGCCTGGTCACGGTGACCACCCCCGCCGGGGGATTGCCCACCGTGGCTTCGATGGTGCCCGAGATCATGACCGAGCCGCTGGCCGAGACCGACAGCGGCTCCATTTCCGCCCGCGCCCTCGACTACGGCCGCTTCGCCAAGATTGTCGAAGGCAAGACGGTACTGGCACTCGGCCCCGGCCTGACCACGCATCCCGAGACCGGGCAATTCGTGCGGGCCGTGCTCGAGCAGTTTGACCTGCCCCTGGTGCTTGACGCCGACGCCTTGAACGCCTTGGTGGGTCAGCTCGAGTTGCTGCGCCGCCGGCGGGCGCGGCTCGCGGTGATTACCCCCCATCCGGGCGAGATGGCCCGCCTGCTCGGCACCTCGAGCGCTGAAGTCCAGCGCCAGCGCCTCGAGGTGGCGCAAAGATTTGCCCGCGAGTACGGACTTTTTGTTATTCTCAAGGGCTACCGCACACTGGTGGCCACCCCGGAAGGGCAAGTGTACGTCAGCCCCACCGGCAACCCCGGCATGGCCACCGCGGGGGCCGGCGACGTGCTGACCGGGATGGTGGCAGCCGCGCTCGGTCAGTGGGGAGAGCAAACCCCCGGTGACGCCCTCTGCCTGGCGGTGTATTTGCAGGGCCTGGCGGGCGACCTGGCAGCCGCGGCCCAGGACGAACAGGCGCTGATTGCCTCAGACATCATTGAGGCGCTGCCCCGGGCCTGGCTGGCCCTGCGGGAAAAGATCGAGCGTGACGACCCTGGAAGTTACTACGTCGTCCCCTGAGGAGACGCAGGCCTTCGGTCGGCGCTTGGCCGACCAGCTGAAACCCCCGGCCCTGGTGCTGCTCTATGGGGAGCTAGGGGCGGGGAAGACCACGCTGATCAAAGGCATCGTCAGCGGCCTGGGGCTGGCGCCGGCGGAAGAGGTTACCAGCCCGTCCTTCGTTTTTGTACACGTGTTCGGCGACCGGTTGCGCCTTTATCATGTGGACCTCTATCGGATCGAGGAGCCCGCGGAGCTGGAAACCCTGGGGCTGGACGAACTCCTGGCCGAGCAGGCGATTGTCCTGGTGGAGTGGGCGGAGCGGCTGAGCTGGTCCACTCCGGCGCTGGCCCTGCGGGTGCATTTGGAGGCTCTCTCCGATGAGGAGCGGCGGATTCGCGTGGAGGGCGGATGAGATGAGCAACCCCGGCTATCGGGGAAAGCTGGCAGTGGGTGTCCTGCTGATGCTGGCCGCGACGGCCTGCGGGGCCCCGCGGACGAGCTTCTACACCCTCCAGCTCGCATCTCCCGTTCAGTCCGCCTCGGCTTCCAGGGGGCAGCTCGGCGTCGAAGCCCCCCGGGCGTCCCACCTGCTCCGCCAGGACCGCATCGTCTACTTTACCCAGCAGAACCAGCTCAACTTCTATCAATACCACCGCTGGGCGGAACCGCCGGTCTTCATGGTGCAGTCGCTGCTCATCCGCCAGCTCCAGGGCGCGAGGCTCTTCGATCACGTCATGCCCTACCGCGCCCAGAAGGGCCTGGACTACCTGCTGCGGGGTCGGCTGCTGGCCCTCGAAGAAGTGGACGGGTCCGCCGCCGGGATCACCGCCCGCTTCGGGCTGGAGCTCGAGCTGGTGCGGCAGAAAGATGCCGAGGTGGTCTGGACCGGGAGGGCCAGCCGGGAGCGGCCGGTGAGCGAGAAGACGATGGAGGCAGTGGTCGAGGCGATGAGCGGCTGCGTCGAGGAGAGCCTCGAAGAGTTGACGCGCTCGATGGGCGCCGCGCTCTCCGAGCTCGAAGCCGTCGAGGGAGCCAGCCGGTGAGCGGAGCTCCGGCCAACCTCTGGGCGCTAATTCTCGGGGCCTCGAGCGGTTTTGGCGAAGCCACGGCCGCGGAGCTCGCCCGGGTGGGGATGAACATCTTCGGCGTTCACCTCGACCGGAAAGCCACCCAGCCCCACGTCGAAGAGGTGATGGGACGAATCCGCGCCCACGGCCGCGAGGCGGTGTTCTTCAACGCCAACGCCGCCGATGCCGAGAAGCGCAAAGAGATCCTCGACCTGGTGGAAGCCAAGCTGAAGGAGTCCTCCCCGCCCGGCCTGGTGCGGGTGCTGTTTCATTCGCTGGCCTTCGGCACCCTCAAGCCCTATGTTTCGAGCCCCACCGCCGAAGGCGTCACCCAGCAGCAAATGGAGATGACGGTAGACGTGATGGGGCACAGCCTGGTGTACTGGGCGCAGGACCTGGTCGCGCGCGGGCTGCTGCGCGAGGGCGGCCGCATCTTCGCCATGACCAGTTCCGGCGGCAGCCGGGTGATTCCCGCCTATGGGCCTGTCTCTGCCGCCAAAGCAGTGCTCGAGTCGCACATCCGCCAGCTGGCCATGGAGCTGGCTCCCAAAGGAATCACCGCCAACGCCATCCGCGCTGGGGTCACCGACACCCCGGCCCTGCGCAAGATCCCGGGAAACGAGCTGCTCCTTGAGGGCGCCCGCCGCAAGAACCCCCACCGGCGGCTGACCACCCCGGCCGACGTGGCTGCGGCCGTGGGCGTTCTCGTCCACCCGAATACCTACTGGATGACCGGGAACGTGATCGGGGTAGACGGCGGCGAGGATATCGTCGAAGTCAGTTGACCAGGGCCCGCAGCACCCGGTAGCCCTGCACCAGCAGGGGAACGAGAAAAAGCGCCAGCAGGATCAGCGCCGCCAGTCGGAACAGCCGCCGGGCGACGCCGGCTTCGACCAGCGGCGGGCGCAGGCCGCTGGCCGCCTCATGCCAGAGGCAGAAGGCTTGCCCGTCCTCCGCCTCTTCGGGGCAGCGGCGGCCGTCGGCGTCCAGGTGAAAGCACTGCGGCATCGGAGTCCGTCTCCGCGGCTCGCCTCTACGCTAGCACGGAGCGGGCTGCTCACGCCACGGGTGCCCGACGGGCGCGGCTTCTTGTGAAGGGCAAGAGAACTTTGCTATAGTTTTTCTACTTTTGGGGTTGATCCGAGAGGGCATGGCTACCTCCGAACAATCGGCTTCCGCGATCGGCAGCGCCCTCCAGGCCTACGCGCCGGCGCTGGCTTTTACCCGCTTGGTGGTGGGGGTGGACAACATCCGCCACGACGTTTTCCTGAGTCCGCGGTGGCGGGAGCAGGCCAGCCAGTTCCTCTTCGAGAATGTCCTCCATCAGGCCCAGCCTCACCTGCGCGAGATCTATCCGAGCGATCCCCGCAGCCGCAGCGCTGCCACGGGCGAGTTCAAGCGGCGACTGGGCAAGGTGCTCCAGGAGGCTCTCACCCGGGCCAAGGAGCACACCAACATTGAAATCGACCTACTGGCGCGCCTGGGGCTCTACAAATGGCTGCTCGGGGAAACGCAGCGCCAGTTCTCGGAAATCAGCGTGGCCGGCAAGGAGCGCATCGAGAAGAAAGGCAGCCTGCATTTTCAGAGCAGCATGGCCAGCTTTGTGCTGCATTCGCGAATCTCCGAGTACCACTCGAACCGGCGCCACATCCTGCGGGGCGTGGGGGAAACCCTGTTTCAGATCTTCGAAGAGCTCGAAGACAACAACCTCCGCCCGGCCCGCTCGGCCCTGTTCGGCTCGGAGTTCGCCGACTTCTACCAGGTGGTTCGCAACCGGCTGATCTTCCTCGAGAATCCCAACGACGCCGTCGTCCACCTGGAGCACTACGTGATGCTCGGCCACTTTGGCAACGATGTGGACCTCGAGGAGCGCGTCCGCGACGTCCTGGCCCAGCTCCTGCGCGAGCAGGGGCTGGCCCTGCCCGAAGGGGACGAGTTGGCCCGGCTCGAGCAGCGGCTGGAGAAGACCGCCGACCAGCTCCAGGAGGTGAACCACCGTCTGCGCGAGTTGGAGCTTGAGCTCGAAGAGATAGCGCGACCCGAATCAGCCGGTCGCCGCACCATCCGCTGGTTGAGCGGCCGCTCGGGAGCCGACACCGGTATCGATCGGGTTGGCCTGGAGCGGAATCTGAAAGCCCTCGAAGCGCAGCGGGAACAGCTGGCCCGCGAGGTGGAAGAGCTGGAGCAGAAGGTGGCTTTCCTGCGGCAGACCCACGAGACGCGGCTGAGCGAGGTGATGAGCAATCCCGCCAACGCCGAGCGGCTCTTCGGCGGCCTCTCCGCGCAGGGCACGCCCGAGCTCCGCACCGAGGCCCAGGAGGCGCTTTTGCGGCAGCTGCACATGCGGCTGGAGCGGGCCGGCATGCTGCCCTACGTCTTGGCCAGCTACCACCTGAAGTCGATCTACAAGGATTTTTGCCCGCCCTTGAACCCCCAACAGCTCAAGCGCGCGGTGGTGGACCGCCAGGGCTGGCAGGAGTTCGAGACCTTGCTCGACCAGTTCCCGGCCCGCAACTTCCCGGTCGAGAAGCTGGAGGAGATGGCCCGGCGCCTGCGCCGCCTCAGCCGCGCCGACACCGAAACCATCCTGGTGCGATTCGTCCGCGACCTGATGCGCCTGGGGCGCGACTTCCTCCACTTGCACTTGTTGCAGAGCCTGATGGAAAAAATCCACCTGGTGGAGGACGAAAAGACCCGTCACGTCTCCCAGCTGAACCGCACCTTGTATGAATTCGTGCTGTCGGAAGAGCGGGAGGCAGGCGAAGAACACGTGCGCGCCCACGTGGTGGTGAAGGCCGACGTGCGTGACTCGTCCCGCATCACCGAAGAGCTGCTCCGCCGTGGCCTCAACCCTGCCACCCACTTCAGTTTCAACTTCTACGAGCCCGTGCATAAGCTGGCGGCCCGCTACTCCGCTTCGAAGATCTTCATCGAGGGCGACGCCCTCATCCTGGGCATCTACGAGACCGAGTCCAATCGTGCCTCCCAGCGCCCGGTGGCCAAGGCTTGCCTGCTGGCCAAGGAGATTGTCAACGTCTGCCAGGCCTACAACGAGCGGGCCCGGGCGAACGACCTGCCGGTGCTGGAGCTGGGCCTGGGGATTGCCTTCCAGGACTCGCCGCCCCACTACTGGGCCGACGGCGAGGCCCGCATCATGATCTCCGCCGCACTGAATGAGTCCGATCGGCTGGCGAGCTGCACCCGCATGGCCCGCAAGCTTGTGGGCGAAAACAGCTCTCAGTTCTTCGTCTTCTTGCTGCAAGGGGAGCCGGCGCCGGACGAAGAGGAAGAGTTCCTGCTGCGGTACAACATCATGGGGGTGTCGCTGAACGAGCCCGGCTTCCAAAAGCTTCAGCAGGAGATTTCACTGAGCCGCACCGAGCTGAGCGTGGACTCCCTGGGAGGGAAGGAGAAGGTGACGCTGCATCACGGCACGGTGCCCATCGGCAACAGCTTCGAAAAGCTCATCGTTCGCGAGGCTCGCATCCCCCGCTTCCGGCTCCCCGAGCGGCAAGTGGCTGACTGGACCTCCCGCACTTACTACGAAGTCTGCGTTCACCCCAAGCTCTACGAGCGCTTCCCCTGAGCCTCCGCCTAGATGTCTCTTGGGCTATAATCGCTTTTCCGGCGGAGGGGTGCAGGGTCCGGTGATTCTCCCGGCCTTCAAAGCCGGTGGTCCTTCGGCTGCTGCCGGGGGACGATGGGTTCGACTCCCATACCCTTCCGCCACCTGATGGCGCGTCGAGGGAAAGGAAAGAAGAAAGCTGCTGGTTACGACCCCGCTACCCAGGCGCGGCGGCTGGCCCGCGCCGTACTGGGCACCCCGCCCCCCCAGCGCGTTCTCCCTCCCAAGAAAAAGAAGCAGCCCAAGCACAAGCAGCGCGAGCTGGAGCGCGAGTGGGGCGCCTGAAGGGATGGCCGGGCGGGAGAGTCCCCGACGGGGACTAGTTCTTCGACCCTCAACCCGGCTTGTAGTGGGGGACGTTGTCCGCTGGCTGGAAGACGGGGATGCGCTGGCCGGTAAGCTTGCCGAACTCAGCGGCCACGGCTTCGATGTCCTTGCGGTCAAAGCCGATGCTTGAGACCTGGATTCTCCCGTCCGGCCTGACCAGGAAGAGCGTGGGGACGTTGGTCAGGCCGTAATGGTTTGAGACCGGGTAGCCCTCTTCATCGATGAGCAGCGGGAAGCTACAGCCCCACTCCCGGGCAAAGTCACGCGTGTCGCGGGCATCATCCTGGGAGATGCCCCAGAGGCGCACGCTGTTCTTGCTCTTGACCCCTTGGTGGAGCCGCTCCAGGAACGGAAAGGTGAATTGGCACACCGGGCAGCTCACTTTGAAGAACGCCAGCAGCACCGGCCCCTGCTTCAGGGCCTCGGCCAAGGTGTGGCTTTTCCCTTCCCCGTCCTTCAGGGAAAAGGTAGGCGCCAGCGTGCCGGCGGCCAGAGCTTCCATCCTGGGTCCTCCCAGCAATCTTGAGATGAATTGAAAAGCCATCGGGATTCCCATTCTACCACGGGCTGAATCCCCGCCCCCTCTAGCGGCGGCGGCCGAGCTTCTTGAGCGCCTCCCAGGCGGCCACCAGCAGCGGGTCATAAACCGGCCCGTAGGGCGGGGCATAGCCGAGGTCCAGGTGCACGAACTCGGCGACGGTCATGCGGGCCGTCAGAGCTGTGGCCAGCACGTCCACCCGCCGGGCGGCGCCCTCTTCGCCGGCCAGTTGACCCCCGAGCAGCTGGCCGCTCGCCCGGTCCACGACCAGCTTGGCGCGCAGGGGTTTGCCCGCTAGGTACTTGGCTTGGGAGAAGCTATCCACGGCTACGCCGAGGGGTGAAAAGCCGGCGGCGCGCGCGGAGGCTTCGCTCAACCCGGTCTTGCCCACCTCGAGTTCGAACACTTTGGTTACGAGTGTCCCCACCAGGCCGGGGAAAGTGGCGTTGCCCCCGGCGGCGTTCTCTCCGGCCACCCGGCCCTGCTTATTGGCCGTCGTCCCCAGCGGCACGTAGGCGGGACCACCCGTCACCAAGTGCCAACTCTCCGTGCAATCGCCAGCGGCGTAGATGCTGGGAAGGTTTGTCTGCTGGCGGTTGTCGGTGCGGATGGCGCCGCTCGAGCCGAGCTCCACGCCCGCCCGGGCCCCCAGCTCTGCCCGCGGCACGAGCCCCGCCGCCAGCACCACCACGTCGGCCGTAAGGGCGCGCTCGTTGGTGACAAGGACGCTGGCGGGGCCAGACCGCCCCGATTCAATCGAGCTGACCGTGGCATTGAATTCCGCGCGCACGCCGTGGCGGGCCAGGCGCTCGTTGACCCACTCGCCAATCTCCGGCTCGATGTCTTCGAGGAGGGAAGCGGAGCGCTCGAGCACTGTCACTTCCAGATTCCGCCGCCGCAGGGCTTCTGCGACTTCCAGCCCGATGTAGCCGCCGCCGACCACCAGGCCCCGCTTCGGGCCTCGCTCTTCGAGGAAGTGGCGGAGCGCCAGCGCACCCGCCAGGTCGTTGCAGGTGAAGACGTGGGGGCCCTGGGCGCCGGGAATCGTTTCTGCCGGGGCGCCCCCGCTGGTGAGGATCAGCTTGTCGTACTTGAGGGCATAGGTGTCTTCGCCGGTCCGGACCGCAACCTGCTTTTGTCCGGGCAGGATCTCCGTCGCTTCGTGGCCGGTGCGGACGTCAATCCCGCGCCGGGTGCGGAAGTAGTCCGGGGTATAGACCACAAGGTCGTCCGGCCGCGGCACTAGGCCCGAGACCAAGTAGGCCAGCCCGCAGGTGCCGTACGAGACGTATTCGCCTTTCTCCAGGACAACCACTTCCAGCTGCGGGTTTAGCCGCCGGGCCCGGCTGGCCGCGCTCATCCCGGCGGCGTTCCCTCCGATGATGACTAGGCGCTCGGCTGGCATAGACCCCGCTGGGCAAAGAGACTGGGGAAAGGCCCACTCATCTTACGCGAGGCGAGAGAGGCGTCAATCAAAAACCCGGGCTAGTGGACGCGGCGGGATTTGCGGTTCAGGTAATCGAGCAGCAGGTATTGGCCCAGGGTGTGCGGGGTGGTGAAGTAGGCCTTGCCGCGGGCGATCTGGCAGACCTGATGGACGAAGTGCACCAGGCTGTAGTCGTCGGCCAGCATGAAGGTGTTGATGAGGATGCCCGAGCGGCGGCAGCGGGCTACTTCCTGGAGGGTCTCGCTCACCACCAGCGGGTCGAGCCCGAAGGCGTTCTTGTAGATGCGGCCGTCCTCCAGGGTCAGCGCCGAGGGCTTACCGTCGGTGATCATGATGATTTGCCGCATGTCCTTGCTCTCGGTGCTCAACAGGCGTCGGGCCAGCCGCAGGCCTTCGCGGGTGTTGGTGTAGTAGGGCCCTACCTGCACGCGGGCCAGCTCGCCCAGGGGGAGGTGCTCGGCCGAGTCGTGGAAGAGCACAAGCCGAAGCGAGTCGCCAGGGTACTGGGTGCGGATCAGGTGTGACAGGGCCAGGGCTACTTTCTTGGCCGGGGTGAAGCGGTCCTCGCCGTAGAGAATCATGCTGTGGCTGCAATCGAGCAGCAGCACAGTGGCGCAGGAGCTCTGGTACTCGGACTGGTGCACTTGCAGGTCCGCGTAGTCGAGGTCGAGCGGAGGCGCCAGGCTGGTGTGGCCCTCGGCCAGGCGGCGCTTGATGCTGCTTGAAAGCGTGGCGGTGATGTCCAGGTTCAAGTGGTCGCCGAACTCGTAGGTCTTCGGGGCCCCGACCACCTCGACGCCGGTCGAGAGCTCCTTGGTGTCGTGGCGGCCGAAACTCGACTTGCCGAGCGAGCCGAGCAGGTCCTTGAGCTGCTTGTAGCCGAGGAAATCGAGGGCTTTGTCGGTGAGTTCGAAGCGGGCGCGCACCTGGCTCCAATCTTCCGTGCGTCCGGAGCGGGGCTGGGGCGGAGGAGGCTGGTCCACGCGGATGTAGCCCTCCTCGGCCATGCGCTCGATGAGGTTCTGCAAGAGCTGATTGAGCAGCTCGTCGGCCTGCTCGGGGTGCTCCTCCATCTGCCGCCGGAGCTCCGGGGGGAGCATCTCCTTAGCCTCGAGCGCTTCCACGATGGCCTGGCGGAGCTGCTCCAGGGTGCGCTCGAAGTCCACCTCGTAGAAGCCGTAGGCTTGGGCCTGGAAGCCGCTCTGTAAGAGGTAGTCGGCGAGCTGCGAGAGCAGCTCGTCCATGTCAATCCCGTCGGCTTCGGTCCCGGTGTAGCGGGAGTAGCGGGTGAAGCGCATCCGGCGGCCTCACTGGTAGGGGCGCCGGGAGCGCGGTGGGGTCTCCCGGGCCGAGGGCTCCGGGCGAGGCCGCTCCTCGGCATAGAAGCCGCGTTCTTCGCTGCGGCTGATGCGGCGGTGGGCGTGCAGCCCTTCGAGCACAAACTCGCAGGCGGGGACAAGGTCTGCCGGGTCGGCCGTCGCCTTGAGGCCCAGGGCAGCCGTGCTCTCCACCAAGCCCTGAATCTTGCGGAACTGCTCGAGCAGTTCGCTTGCCGGCGCCTCGGCCGGCACCTTCAAGGTCCCGCCCAGCTCGAACCACTGCACCACCTGGTCGAGGTTGGCCTTCTGGAAGTACTGCTGGAAGACGGTGCCGACGGCGCGGCGGATGAGTTCCCGGGCCACCTGGTCGGCCCCGTGCACTTCGCCTTCGTACTCGAGCTCGAATTTGCCGGTGAGCGAGGTCATGGCCGCGTAGACATCGCCGACCCGAGGCACCACTTTTTTCTCGCCCGCCTGGCGGGCCCGGCGCTCGGCGTTCGAGACCACGTTTTCCAAGCAGGTGATGGGCATGCGCTGGCTGACCCCGGAGCGCTTGTCAATTTTCTTGTCCTGGCGGGCTTGGAAGGCGATTTCTTCCACGATTTCGGCCACGAAGGGCGGCACGGTTACGGTTCCTGCGCCGTCGCGGCTCAGCCAGGCTTCCTGCCGGGTGATGGTCATCCCTTCTTCGCGGGCGACGGGGTAGTGGGTGCGGATTTCCGACCCGATGCGGTCCTTGAGGGGACTGATGATTTTTCCGCGGGCCGTGTAGTCTTCGGGGTTGGCGGTGAAGACCAGGCAGAGATCGAGCGGCAGCCGCACCGGGTAGCCCTTCACCTGGATGTCGCCCTCCTGCATGATGTTGAACAAGCCCACCTGTATCTTGGGGGCGAGGTCAGGCAGCTCGTTCAGGGCGAAGATGCCGCGGTGGGCGCGCGGGAGTAGGCCGTAGTGGATGGTGAGCTCGTCGGAAAGGGCCAGGCCGCCCCGGGCGGCCTTGATGGGGTCGATGTCGCCGAGGATGTCGGCAACGGTGACGTCGGGCGTGGCGAGCTTCTCGACCAAGCGGCGCTCCCGAGCCAGAAAGGCGATCGGGGTCGAATCGCCCTTCTCCCCCACCAGCAGCCGGCAGGCGCGGCACAGCGGCCCGAACGGGTTGTCGTTGATCTCGCAGCCGGCCATGACCGGGATTTCCCGGTCCAGGAAGTTCACTAGCGCCCGCAGGATGCGGCTCTTGGCCTGCCCGCGCAGGCCGAGCAGAATGAAGTTGTGCCGGGAGAGGATGGCGTTGACGATCTGGGGGATGACGCTGTCGTCGTAGCCCACGATGCCGGGGAAGAGCGGCTCGCCGCCATCAAGCTTGGCCAGCACGTTCTCCCGCATCTCGTCTTTCACGCTGCGGCGAGCCCGCTTCTCGACCTCCGGCCCGTCGGCGCGCAGTTCACCCAGGGTTCGCGGCTTGGTCATTGTCTTCCTTTCATTGGAGTGCTCCCGACGCCCGCCCCATTATAGTCGAACTCAGCCTCCGCCTTCTGCTCCTCTTTGGATGCGTCGGCTGGGCAAGGCGATTGACTTGCCGTGGAGAGGACAGTAGTAAAGTAGTACGCGTCGCTTGCTCGCGCGAGGGGGCGCCATGCAATTGGCCAATCAGGTGGCAATTATTACCGGGGCATCGTCGGGCATCGGGGAAGCTATCACCCGCTGCTTTGCGGCCGAAGGGGCGCGGGTGGTGCTGGCGGCGCGCTCGGAAGAGAAGCTGCGCGGGCTGGCGGCGGAGCTGGGCGCGGAACGGGCGCTCGTGGTCCCGACCGATGTCGCCGACTCGGGACAGGTGGAGCGCCTGGTGGCGCAGACGGTGGAGCGCTTCGGCGGCGTTGACGTACTGGTCAACAACGCCGGCATAGGTCTCTTGGGCCGCATGGAGGAAACCGACTGGGAACACTTCCGGCGAATGTGGGAGGTGAATTTCTTCGGCCTGGTGCGCCTGACGCGGGCGGCGCTGCCGTACCTGAAAAAGCGGAAAGGAGTGGTGGTGAACATCTCCTCCGTCGCCGGGAAACTCGCCTTGCCCTACATGAGCGGCTACTGCGCCACCAAGTCTGCCTTGAACGCCTTCTCCACCGGGCTGCGGATGGACGTGGCACAGGCGGGGGTGCGGGTGGTCGTGATCTGTCCGGGCCGGGTGCGCACCCGCTTCCACGCCAACGTCTACCGCGAGGGAGAGAATCTGCCCGGGGTTTTCCGCGCAGAGAAGCGGCGCTATACCGGCATCACTGCTGAAGAGGTGGCCCGGGCCACGCTCCGGGCGGTGCGGCGGAACCGGCGAGAGATTGTGGTGCCGTGGACGCTGCGGCTGCTGGTGGGCTTCCGCGCCCTGTTCCCGGCTTTCACTGACCGTATGCTGGTCCGCCTGTTCCGCTAAGGGTGGGGGAGGCAGCCGGCAGGCAAGAGCTAGGAGGAGAGGTCGTGGAGGGCCTGCTCGAGCTCGCTCTTGGTGTGGAAGTCGCCGTTGCGGCTGGCGACCTCGATGCCGCGCTCGAACAGGGCGCGGGCTTCCTCGACCCGCCCCAGCTTTCCCAGCAGCACTCCGGCGTGGTAGTAGGCGGCGGTGTAATTCGGGTTGAAGCCCAGGAGTTTCTGGAACAGGGCCAGGGCGTCGTCGTTCCGGCCCGCGGTGGCGTACTCGAGGGCCAGGCCGTAGTGGGCAAAGGAGTCGTTGGGCTGCTGGCGGACGAATGCCTCGAGCATTTCCATCCGCGATTTACTCATGGTGAATCCCCGTTCGCGGGGCGCAATTGCAAAGGCCCCCACCTGCGCTTATAGTATAGAACTCTTTTGGCCGGAGAGAAAAAGATGCGAAGAATCCTGCTGGCCGGGGCTTTGCTGGTTGGCGTCGCAGCCGTGGCAGCCGCACAATCGTCCTCGGAGGCGCGGGCCGCGGCGGTGGTGGACGAGATGATGAACGCCATGGGCGGCCAGGAGAGCTGGGAGAAGATGCGTTACCTGCGCTTCGACTGGGTGGTGGAGCGGGACGGGAAGGAAGCGGCGCACGTCCGGCACCTCTGGGACCGCTACCAGGGCCACTACCGGCTGGAGTGGACCTCGCGGGAGGGAACCAAGCTGGCGGCTCTCTTCAACGTGAATACCCGCTCGGGGCGCGTGCTCGTGAACGGGGAGCCCGCCCGCGATGAAGATGAGCAGAAATACCTCGACCAGGCCTACGGGCGCTTCATCAACGACAGCTACTGGCTGCTGATGCCCTGGAAGCTGAAGGACCCCGGGGTGAAGCTCGAGTATGCGGGCGAAACCCAACTCGACGGCCAGAGCTATGACCTCATCCACGTGAGCTTCGCGCAAGTGGGCCTGACCCCGGGCGACCACTACTGGGCCTACGTCAACCGCCGCACGCGCTTGATGGAGCGCTGGGCCTACTTCCTGCAAAGCTATGAAGGCACCCCAGCGGTGGAGAAAGCCACGCCCTGGCAGTGGCAGAGCTGGGCGGACGTGGGCGGGGGCCTGCACCTGGCGCGGGAAAAGGTGCGGGTGGGAGAGAATATGCGCATCTACTTCCCGCTGCTCGAGGTGCTGCCCGGTGTGGAGCCGACGGCGTTTGAGTCTTTCGAGTCGCCGATGCCGGGGCCGCCGCCCGCAGGGGAATGAAGATGGCCCGGAAGACTAGGAAGGCCAGGAGGCGAGGGAGCCAACAGGGAGCGGCCGAGGCTGCGGCAGCGGTCGAGCCCTTCGCGCCCTCTTTGGGCAAGCCGGTGCGGGCCTCGCAGGTCGAGTACGTGGAGGTGGTGCTGCCGAGCCAGGCGAACCCGCTCGGGAACGTGCTGGGCGGGCACGTGATGCACCTGATTGACATCACCGCCGCCATCGCCGCTCACCGCCACAGCAACAGCTACGCGGCCACGGTGGCGGTGGACTACCTCGACTTCCGCCACCCCATCAAGATCGGGCAGTTGATTGTGCTCAAGGCCTCGGTGAACCGGGTTTTTCAGACTTCGATGGAAGTCGGCGTCAAGGTCTTCTCCGAGGATATCCTGACCGGCGAGCGCCGGCACACCAGCTCGGCCTACGTGACCTTTGTCGCCCTGGATGAAAAGGGAAACCCCAAGCCGGTCCTGCCGGTGATCTGCGAGACCCCCGAGGAGCGGCGCCGCTATGGGGAGGCCGAGAGTCGCCGGCAGCAGCGCCTCGCCCACCGGTACAAGAGGACATCAGGCTAGAAAGAAGAAGGGGGGGACCCCGGGACTCGCCTGTCCTGAGGCCGTCCGGCCGAAGGGCTCGCCCTGAGCGGAGTCGAAGGGCTTGTCCCGAGCCCCGAACTTTCGGGCGAGGGGAACCCCGGGACCTCTGCCGTGACACGCTGACGCGTTCCCGCAAACACCCTTGACACTGGACGGGGTGTGCGGCTAGCCTACGCGAGAGTCGCTTCTCTCGCCACGACTCGAGCTCTAGCGCGGGGACAAGGCTTGCCCTTCCCGACCGAAAAGAAAGACCGCCGCTCGACGCGCGTCCTCGTCAACATCCCCCTTGTCCTTTCGGGGGTGAACAGCCGCGGTGAGCGGGTCGAGGCGGCCGGAGAAACCTTGGTCGTCAACAAGCACGGCGCGAAAATCCACACGTTAGAGCCGCTTGAACGGGGTATGAAGATCCAAGTGACCATCCCCTCCCGGAAGCTATCCCGCGGGGCCCAGGTCGTGTGGGTCGATGAGCGCGACCCGACGCAGGCGGAACTCGATTTCGGTGTGGAACTCGACACCGCGGAGAACTTTTGGGGCATCTACTTCCCGCCGGAAGACTGGCGAGAGGCGGATTCCTGGAAAGACGAAGAGGTTGCGGTGGGGGCTGCGCTCCGGCCGGCTCCGGGCCCCCTATCGCAAACCGCCCCTAGCAAAACACTCTCAGAGGAGTCACTGGGTTCCAGGATTTCTCCTGCGCTTGTTCCTGCGGCTTCTCCGAGCCAGCGCGCGCCGGTTGTGATTCCAGCCGTGGGCTCAGAGGTGTACGTGCGGGGAATGTCAGCCGTACGAATTCCCTTCCAGGAGAAGACGTACTTGCGGCTGGTCGGCGAGAATGAAGCCACGATTGATTTGCGGCCAGTCGTAGATGTTGGAGTGATGGTGCAGGTGATCTTTCCCGCCACCAAGCTCGGGCTGAAGGCACGGACCTCCGCCGTAGGCACCAACCGGCGGGAAGGACGCTGGCGGATGTGGATCCGCTTTCTTGATCCCTTCGAGATTGGCCCGCTGGAACCTGTACCGAGCGCGTAGCGCCTCGCCCACCGGTACCAGAAAACCACAAGCTGAAAGGGAAGGCTGCAGCTCCGCGGGCGGGAATGGCGGGGACGACGGGACTCGAACCCGCGACCTCTGCCGTGACAGGGCAGCGTTCTAGCCAACTGAACTACGTCCCCGCGGCTTGCCTGGCCCCGAATAGGGGCACAGTGGGCGATGTCCGATTCGAACGGACGACCTTCCCGGTGTAAGCGGGATGCTCTACCCCTGAGCTAACCGCCCACCCACTCATTCTAGCACGGCCCCGGCGGCCGGGGGAGACCGGTGGAGGGCTGCCAGCCGCTTAGGAACCGGGGACGATTTTCTTCGCTTTCAGCTGCTGGACGATGGTGGAACGCAGCTCGGCGTCGGGCATGGAGACGTAGCGGACGAAGTCGAGCCGGAGCATCACCGGCCGGTCGTCTTTTTGGGCGACCACGCCCAGGTTCTCGCGGCTGGAGTCGAGGAAGACCTCGACGAACTTCAGCTCCGGGTCGAGCTCCGCGAACAGAGGTTCCAGGCGGCGGCGGATGCTCTGCTTGCGCTCGGGGGTGAGCTCCATGGCTATTTGCGCATGTGGTGGGGGACGCTGGTGACCACGATCTTGGGCTTGAAGAGCAGGGCGGCTTTGAGGAACAGGCTGGTCTGGTTGTGCAGCAAGTGGTGCCACCAGCGCTTGGTGATGAACTCGGGGATGACGACGGTGATGACGTCATCGTCGCGCCAGCCTTCCAGCTCATCGATGAAGGTCAGCAGGGGGCGGTGGATGGCCCGGTAGGGCGATTCCAGGATCACCAGAGGGACATCGGGGGCCCAGGCCTGCCATTTCTCGAGGAGCTCCTCGCGGTCGAGGTTGTCGACGTTCACCGTGACCGCGATGACGTCCTTCGAAATGGAGCGGGCGTACTCGATGGCCCCCAGCACCATCTTGTTCATCCCGGCCACTGGCACCACAGCAGTGTGGCGCAGCTCCGCCGGTTTTTCGTAGTCGGCCAGCGACAGTTCGCGCGTGGCCACGAAGTAGTGGTCGCGGATTTTGCGAAATAGGAGCATCAGCGCCGCCAGCGCCACGACCACCAGCCAGGCGCCTTGTCTGAACTTGACCACCGCCACCACCACCATCACCACCCCGGTAGCGAACGCCCCCAAAGCATTCACCGCCAGACGCCAGACGGTCCCGCCCTCGGAGGAGCGCCACCAGTGCACCACCATGCCGGCCTGGGAGAGAGTGATGGCCAGGAACACGCCCACCATGTAGAGCGGAATCAGGTTGTGCACGTCGCCCTGGAAGAACACCAGCAGACCGGTGGCCACCAAGGCCAGAAAGATCATTCCGTTGGAATAGACGAGCTTGTCGCCGAGGTTGGCCAGTTGCCGGGGCAGGAAACGGTCCTGGGCCACGAGAGAGGCAAGGCGAGGAAAGTCGGCAAAGCTGGTGTTGGCGGCCAGGATGAGGATGGCCATGGTGGCCGCCTGGATGACGTAATAGATCGGCCCGGTCCCGAAAATCGTGCGGCCTAGCTGAGAGAGCACAGTCTCTCCCTCCCGAGGGACTACGCCGTACAGGTAAGCCAGCACGCTGGTGCCCAGGAACATGGTGGCCAGCAGGGCGGCCATGCAATAGAGGGTGACGGCGGCGTTGCGCGAGACCGGGGGGCGAAAGATGCGCACTCCGTTGGCGACCGCCTCGACCCCGGTCAGAGCCACGCAGCCAGAGGCGAAGGCCCGCAGGAGCAGGAAGACGAAGGCAAAGCTCCAGGCTTCGTGGCCCGGAGGCGGTGCGGGGGGTGGCACCGCCCCCTGAAAGTAGCGCAGCAGGCCACCGCCAATGAGCACAAAAGCGGAGACAATGAACAAGTACACGGGCCCGGCGAACACGGCGGCGGACTCCCGCACTCCACGGAGGTTGGCGAGCAGGATGGCCATCACCGCGAGGGCGCAGAGCAGGACACGGTGGCTGTACCAGTTCGGAATGGCGGACGTGATGGCGGCGACGCCGGCCGCCACGCTGACGGCTACGGTCAGGATGTAGTCAAGTAGTAAGGCCGCGGCCCCTGCCAGGGCGGCCGTTACCCCGAGGTTTTCCTTGGCGACCGTGTAGGCGCCTCCGCCGGTCGGATAGGCGTACATTGTCTGTCCGTAGGAGACCGCCACCAGGACGGTGAGCAGCACGATGGCGCCGGCAATGGGGACGGAGTAATGGAGGGGCACCAGCATGCCGGCAGCCACGCCAGCGGTGAGCGCCAGCAGGATTTCTTCTGCCGCGTAGGCCGTGGACGAGAGGTTATCGGAGGCCAACACGGCCAGGCCAGCCTTCTTCGAGAGCCGCTGTTCGTGGAGGGCGGCGGTTTCAAGGGGGCTGCCGATGAGGAACTGCTTGAGCCAGCGGAACATGGAGCTTTACGGTCCACCTTCTAACACACCGCTCCGAAGGCTGCAAGAACGCGGCTTGACTCAGGCCACGGTTCCCCGCTAGAGTGAGTTGTTACGCTCGACTCCAAGGGGCGAGAAGGGGAGGGATGAGGCTCCCGCGCGAATATGTTGACTACGTGGCCCGGGCCCTGGTGCAGCGTCTGCTCGCGGCCGGGGTGATTGAGACCGCGGCCGGGAACCTGGTCACTGAGCGCGTCCGCCAGGTGATCCTCGACGAGCTGGCCGTGGAAGACCGGATCAACGACAAGGTGCGGGAGTACATGAACCAGTACGCCGAAGAGATTCGCCGCGGCGGCATCAGCTACCAGGAGATGTTCAAGCGCATCAAGAGCGAGCTGGTGCGGCGGGAGAAGGTAATTCTCTAGATGCGACTGAGCCGGGAAAAAGTGGTGCAGCTCTCCCACCTGGCGGTGGAGGCCCTGGCCGGGCTGGACGAGGTGGAGTTCATCGAAGACCGGAACACCGTGCGCCTGGAGATCGTGCGCATCTTGCAGGACCTCCTCAGAGAAGAGGAGCGCATGGAGGAGCTGGCCCGGCAGAAGATTCTCTCCCAGAAGCGGCCCATCCCGGAGGGCTCGACCGAGTGGGAGGCCCTCTACCGGAAGTACTACACCGATGAACTGAGGAAGCTCGGGATCGGCTAGAGCGAGAACAATCCCAAATCGAAGCGGGCCCGGGTTCGCTCGGGCCCGTTTTTCTTTGCGGGACGGGTTTGGTTACGGCCGGCGCTTCAGAACGGGCGGCTCGTCTTCTTTCTCTTCGCCTTTCTTCTTTTCCTGGTCGCGTTCGCGGCCGCGGAGGGTGGGCCGGTCTGAGTGCTGGTCTTCGACCTTCCGCCCGGCCATCATCACCGCCAGGCGCTGCTTGACCCGGTCGAACTCGGAGCTCGTCACCACGTACTCCTCCCGCGCCGGCAACAGCGCGGCGATCTCCTGCTGGGCCTTCGTCACCCGGTCAGCCGTGGGCGGGTGGGAGGAGAAAATCTTGGGCACCGACCCCGGCTGCTTGCGCTCCTTCTCGCGGACCTTTTCAAAGAAGGTGATGAAGGACGTGGGGTCGTAGCCCTCCTATTACATGTACTGCAGTCCCAGGAAGTCGGCTTCCCGCTCGGCGTTGCGGGAGAATCTCAGGAAGGCCAGGGGCAGGCCGAAGTTCAGCCCCTGGTAGATGCCGTAGCCGGCCCAGCCGGCGGGCCCGAAGATGATGAGCGGGATCATGGCCCACTGGGCGATCTGGGCCTTGGTGGCGTTCTTGGTGGCGTGGCGGGCGGTGACGTGGGCAATCTCGTGCGACATCACCCCGGCCAGCTCGGCTTCCTCGTCGGCGGCCAGGATGAGGCCGGAGTTGACGAAGAAAAACCCACCCGGCAGCGCGAAAGCGTTGATTTCGCCGGAATCAATGACCTTGACCGTGAAGGGCACGCGGGCGTCGGAGTTGCGCACCAGGTTCTGCGCCACCCGGTCCACGTACTCGTGGATGACGGGGTCGTCCACCAGGCGGGCCGACTGCTCCACCTGCTGGGCCAGCATCTTGCCCAGGGCAATCTCGCGCTCGAGCGAGTAGAGGTTCAGCCCGCCCCCCACCTTGCGCTCGCCGATCTTGCTGACGTCCTTTTTTTCGTCCTTATCGCTGGCCAGCGCCGCGGGAGGAACCACCAAGAGCAAGCTCAGGAGCCCTGCCAGCACGGCTCGCCCTGTTTTCTGCATTGCCCCTCCTTCTTGCGGGTATGGTAGCACCCGGGGGTAGCCAAGCCAAGCCCCGTTGCCCTCACTCCAGTTGGATGAGGCCAGCAGGGAAAGAGTTTCTTTCCTTGCCGGCGGTCTTTCCTTGGGCGCCTGGCGGCCGGCAGGCCCTAGGGGCAGGCTTGACGCCAGCAGGCCTCCGGGACTAAAGTGCCGTGCATCCTAGGGTCCGCGAGGGGATTGGGCGTGCCGCGCAGCGTCTTGCTGGGTCAAGTGTGGCAGAATAGCTCGACCGGCGAAAACTACCTGGTGACCAAGACCTACCAGGAGGTGTTTTCCACCTACGCGGTGCTGCGCAAGGTGGGCGACGAAACCGGCGGGACAGTGCGGGTCAAGGTGCAAAAGACCGCTGAGGGGGTGGCGCTGCCCGGCTACACCTACACCCAGGAGGAGCAGTAGCCCCGCCTGCCTTCCCCCAGCCGAGTGGATTCCTCTCCAACCCCCGCCACCGCTCCAACCCGGCCCCGCGGCTTGTTCGGGCTTTTCCGGCGCCTCTATGACTGGACCTTGTCCTGGGCCGATACCCGCTGGGGGCCGGTGGCGCTGGCCGTTCTGGCTTTCACCGAATCGGTCATCTTCCCTGTCCCGCCCGACCCGTTGCTGATGGCCCTGGCCCTGGGGAAGCCTGAGAAGAGCTTCCGGTTCGCTCTGATTTGCACGGTCTGTTCGGTGCTGGGCGGCATCTGCGGCTACGCCGTGGGTTTTTGGCTCTGGCAGGCTGTCGGGCAGTTTTTCTTTCAGTACGTGCCCGGCTTCACCCCGGAGAACTTCGCCTACGTGCAGACGAAGTACGAGCAGAGCGCTTTCCTCGCCATCTTTGCCGCGGCCCTGACGCCCATTCCTTACAAAGTGTTCACGGTAGGGAGCGGGGTCTTCCAGGTGGGGCTTCCGGTGCTCGTGGCCGCGAGCGTCGCCGGCCGCGGGCTGCGGTTCTTCGCGGTAGCGGGCCTGCTGGGCTGGCTGGGCGCCCCGGCGAAGCACTTCATCGACCGCCACTTCAACACCCTGACGATTCTCTTCTTCGTCCTGCTCGCTCTGGGCTTCTGGGCCCTCCGCCGATTGTTCTAAGCCCGACTGTGTCGTGTGCAGTGATCCACGGCGCTCTTGACCCGAGTGCCTTCCGGGGATAGGCTTCGCACCTCTAGAGGGGGCCTGGAAAGGCAACTCTACCGTCCGGGGGGAAACTCCATGCGAAGCAAGGTGTTTTCTCTGGGAGTTCTTGGGTTTCTGGTCTCGTTGGGTGCGGCGACGCTGGGGGCGCAAGAGCCGCCAGCAGCGAGCTCGGCGGCTGACGCCTGCCCAAGCTTCCGCGCGGCCAGTGAAGCGTACCGCGCCCGGAAACTAGACGAGGCCCTGGCAGGCTACCAGGCCTGCCTGAAAGCCGCGCCCGACGACTCCCGGCTAAACTTCCTGGTGGGGCTGGTCTACGACAACAAAGGCGATTTCGAGAACGCCATCAAGCACTGGGGCAGGGCCGTCGAGCTCGACCCCTTCTACCAGGAGTTCCTGCGCGACCGCTTCGACAAGGGGGTCTCGGGTATTGCCCGCGGGCTCATCCACGACCACTTCGGGCAGAAATTCTGCTATGGGTTCTTCTTCATCACCCCGGAGAAGGTCGTGTACCGGTCGCTCTGGGGCTTTCCGCGATTGGGAACGGACGACTCCTTTGAGACGCCGATCTCGAACATTGCTCGGGTGGAGGTAGTGGGCAAGGAGCGGGGACGCGGGTTCGTCAGCAACATGCCGCAGCGGCTGGAGCTGCACTTCCGCTTCAAGAGCGACATCAAGGGCAGCGTGGACGTCTGGAGCCGGGACGAGATGAAGTTCTTCTTCGGCCAGACGCAGATCACCCAGACCGACTTGATGACCTTCGCGGAAAAAATCATCGGCTATCTGCGCAGCAAGGATGTTCCCATCGTGGAGAAGTAGTACGGTTCGTGTCTGCGTCTCTGACTCGCGGGGCTAGACGGAGCGGACGGCGAGGCGGAGGATGTCGTCCACCTGCATCACTTCGCGGGTGGCGAAAGGCTCGCCGTAGCGGACCCCGATGAGCCGGCCGTAGTAGCCGCACAGCACCGCCATCCGCTCCTCGAGGCCGGTGAGCGGGATGTGGATGCCCCGCTGGAGCCGGGGCCCGCGGAACTGCGAGCGGTAGCAGGCAATGGCGCGGACGCGTCGGGCGTACTCCTGGGTGATGTCCACCACAAAGGTCGGCCGGATGGGGCGGGCCTGGTCGAACATGGTGGAGTAAAGAATCTTGAAGGGTCGGTGCGGGTCACCCGGCAGGTCGAGCTTCTTCAGGCCAGCCAGGTAGGCGGCCTCGTAGCCGAGGCGGCTGGCGTTCGTGTGGTCGGGGTGGCGGCCTTCCCAGTAGGGAAGAATCAGCACGCGCGGCCGCAGGGCCCGCAGCCGCTCGGCCACGGCGAGCTTTGCGTCTTCGTTCACTTCCAGCCGGGCGTCGGGTAGGCCAAGGTTTTCCCGGTGGCGGACTCCCAGGACTCTGGCGGCGGCGGCGGCTTCGCGAGCGCGGGTAGTGACGTCGCCCCGCGTGCCCATTTCACCGCGGGTCAAGTCGAGGATGCCGACGCGGTAGCCGCGGCGGACGCACTGGATGAGGGTGCCGCCGCAGGTCAGCTCGACGTCGTCGGGGTGCGCCGCAACCGCCAGGACGTCAAGGCTGCGGGGGCGTGGGGCGCGTTTCATCGGGTACGACTCCGGGCCTGGTGCCGCTCGAGCAATCGGCGGAATCCTTTCACGTCCACGCGGTGCTTGGCCACTTTGCGGGCATCGAGAAAGAGGACCGGCACTTCTTCTCCGAAGCGGGCTTGCAGTTCGCCATTTGTATCCACATCCACCTCGCGAAGCGTCAAGCCGAATTCGCGCAGTAACGGCTGGAGCTGGGCCTTGGCCTCCTCGCAGAGGTGGCAGCCAGCGCGCGTGTAGAGCGTCAGTTCCATGGTTAAGTTCGGAACCAGCTTATCTTGTCGGCTCTCACCATTATCAAAGTTTCAGAGACTACGTCTATGTTTTTTCGGCCAGTTTTGTCGTATCGTATCGTGCAACAATAAAGCTTTGCTATCCTTCCGGACATGCTTGGAGGAACCCAAGATGAACAAGGAATTCGGAAGTCTTGAGAGGCTTGACCTTCGGGAAGTATGGAGAAAGGAACCCAGCGAATTCACGCCTTGGTTGGCCAACAACCTGACATCCTTGGGACGAGCCTTGGGAATGGACTTGGAACTAATATCGAGGGAAGTTGCTGTAGGAGACTTCTCATTAGACTTGTTAGCTCGCGACGTCGGTCGGGATCGGTTGGTTGTCGTCGAAAACCAGTTGGACCGAACCAACCACGATCACCTGGGAAAGCTGCTCACTTACGCAGCGGGAAACAATGCCGCCGTGGTCATTTGGGTCGCCGCAGAGATTCGGGAGGAACACAGGCAAGCTCTCGATTGGCTAAATCAGCATACCGATAGCGACATTGAATTCTACGGTGTTGTCGTCGAGCTGCTAAGAATCGACGACTCCCGACCAGCGTACAACTTCAGGGCCGTAGCTTTGCCTAACGAATGGAGAAAGACAAATATCACAGGCCGCCAGACAACGGAGAAAGGCGAAGCCTATCGAGACTTCTTTCAGCAGCTAATAGATGAATTGAGAGAACAGCACAAGTTTACTGGGGCTCGCGCAGCGCAACCGCAGAGCTGGTATGGCTTCGCGGCGGGAACATCCGGTGTTCGCTACGTGGCGGCTTTCACCCAAGCGGGCCGATTCAAGGCGGAAGTCTACGTCGACAGGGGGGATGCTGCGCAAAACAAGGCTCTGTTTGACCAACTTGCCCAAGACAAGGCTTCGATTGAATCCCAATTTGGAGAGCCGCTGGAATGGGAACGTCTTGACCAAAAGCAGGCGTGCCGTGTTGTGATCTCCCGTCCCGGCAGGATCGACGAACCACCGGACTCGCTGGTCGACGTCAGGAAGTGGGCGATCGAAAAACTCGTCAAGCTCAAGAAGGTCTTTGGCCCTAGATTGTCAAAGTTGGCCGAATAACCGACAGGTGGAAACAAAATGGTGCAGCGCCTGCAGAACCAAGTCGTGTTGGTGACGGGCGGGGCGCGGCGGGTGGGGCGGGCGATTTCCTTAGCGCTCGCCGGCGCCGGGGCGCGGGTGGTGGTGAATTACAACACCTCGAAGGCCGAGGCCGCCGACACGGTGCGGGAAATCGAGCGGCAGGGGAGCCGGGCGGTGGCGGTCGAGGCGGACGTCAGCCAGCCGGACGAAGTGAAGAAGCTCGTGGCCGCGGCCGAAAAAGAGTTTGGGGGCGTGGATATTCTGGTGAACAATGCCGGCCTCTTCGCGCCCTTCGAGTGGGACAAGATTACCGAGGCCGACTGGGACCGGTTCATGAACGTGAATCTGAAATCGCAGTTTTTTTGCGCGCAGGCGGTGGCGGCGGGGATGAAGCGGCGGGGTCGGGGGGCGATTGTGAATATTGCCTCGCTGGGCGGCTTGATGGTGTGGCCGAGCTACATCCCCTATGGGGTGTCGTAGGCGGGGGGGGTGATCCTGACGCGCCTGCTGGGCCGGGCGCTGGCGCCGGAGATTCGCGTCAATGGGGTGGCCCCCGGCAGTATCCAGTTCCCGGGCGAGAAGCCCGACCCGAACTACATCCGCCGGGCCCCGCTCCAGAAGACCGGCACGGCGGACGACATCGCCCGCACGGTGCTGTTCCTTTGCACGGAAGCGGAGTTCATCACCGGCCAAATTCTTGTCGTGGACGGTGGCTACTCGCTCACCAGCCCCGCCCTCGGCGGGGCCAGCCTGGGCGGCTAGAGCGCGGACGGGAGTTCCATGAATCCGGTCACTCACTTGCTGGTCGGCTGGATGGTGGCCAACAGTGCGACCCTGAACCGCCGGGAGCGGGCGGCGGTGACGCTGGCGGGCGTCGTGCCCGACATTGACGGGTTGGGCGCGCCCCTCGAAGTCCTGACCCGCGACTGGGAGCGTCCGCTCACTTGGTTTTCGCAATACCACCACACTTTGCACAACATCACTTTTGCGGTGGCGGTGGCGGGAATTAGCTTCCTGGTGGCGACGCGCCGCTGGAAGACAGCGGCGCTGGCCTTCGTGAGCTTCCATCTGCACCTATTGGGCGACCTTGTCGGCGCCCGCGGGCCGGACGGCCACCAGTGGCCCATCCCCTATTTGTTGCCCTTTTCGCGGGCGTGGGAGTGGGCCTGGCAGGGGCAGTGGGCCTTGAACGCCTGGCCGAACTTCGCCATTACGGGCGTTTTAGTGGTTGCGACCTTCTACCTGGCCTGGCGGCGCGGCTTCTCGCCCCTGGAGATTGTCTCCTCCAGGGCGGACGCCGCTTTTGTGGCGGTGCTGCGGGCTCGGTTCGCCGA
>JACQTJ010000122.1 GCA_016210855.1 Acidobacteriota bacterium
AAGTTGTACCCCCGCCAGGGCATGAAGGCCGCCAGGATGCTCCGCCCCAGGGCCAGCTCCCCCCGCTCGGTGCAAGGTCCGTCGGCGAGCACCTGGGCTTTGCTGACGTGCAGGCCGACCCGTACGACGGGCTTCTGGGTGATGCAGGTGTTCTGGTTCGAGCGCTTGAACTTGGTGAGCGGGTAGTGGTCGGCGTGGATGTCGAGCGAGATGGTGCCGATGTCGTGCTCGCCCACGGCCCGCACCAGGATGCGCTCGGAGTCTACGGCTTCGACGACGCCGTCGCGGCGGCAGAGCACCACCGCCCCGGAGTCGCGGGCGGCTACCCCCTCCATGCCGGTCCCCACCAGCGGGGCCTCGGCCCGCAGCAGGGGCACGGCCTGCCGCTGCATGTTCGAGCCCATCAGGGCGCGGTTGGCGTCGTCGTGCTCGAGGAAGGGGATGAGGCTGGCAGCCACGCTGACGAGCTGCTTGGGGCTGACGTCGATGTATTCGACATCGTCGCGCGACTTGAGCACGGTGGTGCCGCCCAGGCGGCAGTTGACGATCTCGGGAATGATGCGGCCCCGGCTGTCGAGCGGTACGTTGGCCTGGGCGATGACGTAGCGGTCTTCCTCGTAGGCGGTCAGGTAGAAGCAGTAGGGTTCGGACTCGGTGCGGCGGCGGGGCGAGAGCTTTTCGTTGGCCTCGTCCGCCTTTTCCTTCTCGACGTGCTCGCCCACCTTGAAGTCAGTGTCGCCGGCGTTGACGATGGTGACGTAGTCGAGCACCCGGCCGTTCCTCACTTTCCGGTAGGGCGACTCGATGAAGCAGAGCTCGTTGATGCGAGCGTAACAGGAGAGCGAGCTGATCAGGCCAATGTTGGGACCTTCCGGGGTCTCGATGGGGCAGATGCGGCCGTAGTGGGTGGGATGGACGTCGCGGACTTCGAACCCGGCGCGCTCGCGGCTCAGGCCGCCGGGGCCCAGGGCCGAGAGGCGGCGCTTGTGGGTGATCTCGGAGAGCGGGTTGGTCTCGTCCATGAACTGCGAGAGCTGAGAGCTGCCAAAGAACTCGCGGATGGCCGCCATAACCGGCTTGGCGTTCACCAGGTCGTGGGGCATGGCGGTGGCGATTTCCTGGTAGACGGACATCTTTTCCTTGATGGCCCGCTCCATACGCACCAGGCCGATGCGGAACTGGTTTTCGAGCAGCTCACCCACGGAGCGCACGCGGCGGTTGCCGAGGTGGTCGATGTCGTCGGGCTGGAAGCGGTTCTCGGGGTTCTTGCGCATCTTGAGCAAGTACTTGATGGCCTCGATGAAGTCGCGGGCCTCGAGGGTACGCTTCTCGAGCGGGGTGTTCAGTCCCAGCTTGATGTTGAACTTGAGCCGGCCGACGCGGGAGAAGTCGTACTTGCGCGAGTCGAAGAACATCCCCTGGAAGAGCGAGGTGGCGGTCTCCAGCGTGGGCGGGTCGCCGGGCCGCAGCTTGCGGTAGATCTCGATCAGGGCCTCCCGCGGGCTGTGCAGGCTGTCCTTGCGCAGGGTGTGGCTCAGGGTGACCCCGATGTCGTCGTGTTCGGGGAAGAAAAGGTGGAGCTCGGTGACTCCAGCGTCGACGACCTGGGCGAGCACGTCGGGGGTGAGCTCGTTGTTGGCTTCGAGGAGCACTTCGCCGGTCTGGGTGTTGATGATGTCGGCGGCCGTGTAGGCGCCCTCCAGGTCGGCGGCGGCGATCTCTACCTGCGAGAGCTTGGCCTTGACGATCTCCTGATAGAGAGCGGAGGTGAGGGGCCGGCCGGCGGAAGCGATGAGCTCTTCGGTGCGGGGGTGGCGGATTTCGCGGCTCAACTTGTGGCCCACCAGGCCTTCCGAGGTCTGCCAGTAGAGCTTCTTGCCGTCCAGGGTGATGCGCTCCACGCTGGAGAAGGTGCGGAGGATCTCCTCGTTGTTCTTCAGGCCCAGGGCGCGCAGGAAGATGGTGCCGAGCAGTTTCCGTTTGCGGTCGATCCGGACCGAGAGCACGTTCTTGCTGTCGTATTCAAACTCCACCCAGGAGCCGCGGTAAGGGATGATCTTGCCCAGGAAGTAAGAGCGATGGTTCGAGGCCTCGTAGAAGACGCCGGGGGAGCGGTGGAGCTGGCTGACGATGACGCGCTCGGTGCCGTTGATGATGAAGGTGCCGTTCTCGGTCATCAAGGGAATGTCGCCGAAGTAGACTTCCTGTTCCTTGATGTCGCGGATGGACTTGGCACCGGTGTCGGGGTCCTTCTCGTAAATGGTGAGGCGGATGGTGACCCTGAGGGGGGCGGCGTAGGTCATGCCGCGCTCCTGGCACTCGGCCACCTCGTACTTGAGCTGCAGGCCGACCGGGTCGCCGCACTTGTTGCAGATGACCAGCGCGTTCTTGTTCGGGGTGCCGCAGCGGGGGCAGAGCAGGTCGCCGACGCGCTTGGGGTCGGTGCGCAGGCTGGTGCCGCAGTTCCGGCACGGGGTGCGCAGGTGGTGCAGCCCCTTCAGGGTGCCGCACTTGCACTCCCAGTTGCCGATGGCGTAGTCGACGAAGTCGAGCTGGGACAGCCCGCGGAAGTCCTGGATGGGGAAGACCGAGGTGAACACGCCCTGCAAGCCCATGTCGTCGCGCTCGGCTGGCAGGCGGTCCATCTGCAGGAAGCGGTCGTAGGACCGCCGCTGCACGTCAATCAGGTTCGGGATTTGAATGGTGGTCTCGATCTTGGAGAAATCCAGGCGGTTTTTTTCCCACCTGTTGCCAACAAACTTGCGATTGCTCATAGGCTCCTTTGCTCTCCGGGAGAAACACTACGCCCCAGGCCGGAGCGGCTCCGGCCGAGGGGGTTACTTGATCTCGGCTTTGGCACCGGCAGCTTCGAACTTCTTCTTGATGGCCTCGGCCTCGTCCTTGGGCACGCCCTCCTTAACGGGCTTGGGGGCGCCGTCCACCAGGTCCTTGGCCTCCTTCAGGCCCAGGCTGGTGACTTCGCGGACCACCTTGATGACGTTGATCTTGTTCGGTCCGACGTCACTCAAGACCACGGTAAACTCCGTCTTTTCCTCGGCGGCGGCCGCTGCCGCCGCGGCCCCGGGAGCTGCCCCGCCGGCTGCGGCCACCACGGACACCGCCGCCGAAACGCCCAGCTCTTCCTCCAGGCGCTTGACCAGCTCGGCCGCCTCCAGCAGCGACAGCTCCTTGATCTCCTCGATCAATTGATCGAGTTTGCCTGCTTTCTTCTCACTCACGTCGTGTTCCTCCTCGGTCAGATGGGATAAGTTCCGTCAGCTTCAAGAAGCCTCTTGACCCCCCGCGGCGAACTTCCCTTCCTTTTCGGCCTGGGCCAGAACCACGGCCAGTGTGCGCGCCGGGCCGCTCAAGACACCCAGCAGCCGCTGCGCGGGTGCTTGCAGCAGGCCGAGCAGCTTGGCGAAGAGTTCTTCGCGGGTCGGGAGCGCCGCCAGGGCTTGCAACTCCGCCATGGAGAGCACGCGTCCCTCGACCAGTCCGGCCCGGAAGGCGAAGGCCGGGTTGTCCTTAGCGTACTTGGTCAGGGCTTTGGCCAGCGCCACCGGGTCGCCTTCGGTGTAGGCAATGGAGCTCGTGCCCTTCAAACCCTTGAGCAGTGTCTCGGCCGGGGTTTTCTGGGCAGCCAACTCCGCCAGGGTGTTCTTGATGACGCGGTACTTTCCGCCGGCGGTCTGGACGAGACGGCGGAGTTCGGCATCCTGGGTCGCGGTCAGGCCCTGGAAGCTCGAAAGCACCAGGCTCGACACCCGCAGCAGCTCCCGGTGCAGAACCTCGACGTCGCGCTGTTTCTGGGTGCGCTTCTTGGCCACGGCCCCTCGCTCCTCAGATGGCGGCCTCAACCGAGGCCGCATCGATCAAGATCCCGGGTCCCATGGTTGAGGTCAGAGTAATCTTTTTCACGTAGCGCCCTTTGGCCGCCGGCGGCTTGGCGCGCACTACGGCGGCCACTACCGCCCGGGCGTTCTCGGCCAGTTTCGGGGCGTCGAAGGAAATCTTGCCTACGGGTGTGTGAATGATGCCGGCTTTTTCCACGCGGAACTCCACCTTGCCGGCCTTGCTCTCCTGGATGGCTTTGGCGACGTCGAAGGTCACGGTGCCGGTCTTGGGGTTGGGCATCAGCCCCCGGGGTCCGAGCACCCGCCCGAGCTTGCCCACCGACTTCATCATGTCGGGGGTAGCGATGACGGCGTCGAAGTCCATCCAACCCTGCTGAATCTTCTGCACCAGGTCCTCGCCGCCCACGAAGTCGGCCCCAGCGGCTTCGGCTTCCTTGACCTTTTCGCCGCCGGCAATCACGGCCACCCGCACGCTCCTCCCCAGGCCATGGGGCAGGACCACGGTGCCGCGTACCATCTGGTCAGCGTGCTTGGGGTCGACGCCCAGGTTGAGGGTGAGCTCGACGGTCTCGTCGAACTTGGTGAAGTGCAGCTTCTTGAGCAGCACGGCGGCCTCATCGATCGGATACACGCGCCGTTCCACCTGGGCGCGGGCCTGGCGAATCTTCTTTCCGCTGCGGGCGACGGCTACGCTCACTCGGTTCTCTCCCTTACCCCACCACGTCAATACCCATGCTGCGGGCCGTCCCCTTGACGGTGCGGATGGCCGCCTCCAGGGAAGCCACGTTCAGGTCGGGCAGTTTGGTGCGGGCGATCTCCGCCACCTGCTTTTCGGTCACCGTCCCCACCTTGTTCTTGTTCGGCTCCCCGGAGCCCTTGGCGATGTTGGCGGCGCGCTTGAGCAGCACGGCGGCCGGGGGCGTCTTGGTGACGAAGGTGAAGGAGCGGTCTTGGTACACGGTCACCACCACCGGGATGATCAACCCTTCCTGGTCCTTGGCCGTGGTCTTGGCGTTGAACTGCTTGCAGAACTCCAGGATGTTGACGCCGTGCTGGCCCAGGGCGGGGCCCACGGGCGGGGCCGGGGTGGCCTTGCCGGCGGGGATCTGCAGCTTGATCATCGCCGTAACTTTCTTGCCTCTGGGCGACGGGGCGGCCATGGCTAGACCTTCTCCACTTGCAGGAAGTCGAGCTCGACCGGAGTGGCCCGGCCGAAAATCGTCACCATCACCTTCAGGGTGTTGCGCTCCGGGTTGATCTCTTCCACCACCCCGGAGAAATTCGTAAAGGGCCCGTCGATGATGCGCACGGTTTCGTTGCGGTCGAAGCTGAGCTTGGGTTTGGGCTTGTCGGCGGCCATCTCCACGCGGTGGAGGATTTGGTCTACCTCGACCGAGGAGAGCGGGGTGGGCTCGGAGCCCGTGCCCACGAACCCGGTGACCCGAGGCGTGGAGCGCACCACGTGCCAGGTGTGCTCGTCCATCTCCATCTCGACGAGCACGTAGCCCGGGTAGAACATGCGCGCACTCGTCACTTTCCTGCCACCCTTCATCTCGATCACCGGCTCGGTGGGGATCTTCACCTCACCGATCTTCTCCTGCAGCCCAAAGGCCTCCACGCGGCTACGCAGGCTCTCGGCCACCTTCCGCTCAAAGCCGGAGTAGGTGTGGATGATGTACCACTGCTTCTGTTTCTGCTTGGTGTCGGCTTCCACTAGTGCACCAGCCCTCGGCCCACTTTGAGGAACCAGTCCATCACCCAGGCCAGGGGGACGTCGAGCGCCATCCCCAGATAGAACCCGAAGAAGACCGTGGCCACCAGCACCACCAGCGTCGTGGCCTGCACGTCGTTCCAGGTGGGCCAGGTGACGTTGCGCATCTCGAGGCGCACATCGTGGAAAAACTGCCGGGTGCGCGCTGGGTAGCTGCGCAGCTTTTCGACCGTCCCCGCCTCCGCGCCCGTGGGCGCATAGGGGACTAACAGTTTTTCTTTTACCGCGCGCATCCGCTCTGGCTCCCTCTCTCCGCTCGGATGGCAGGGGCGGAGGGATTCGAACCCCCACATCCGGTTTTGGAGACCGGCGGTCTACCGTTGAACCTACGCCCCTGCAAGTCCGTTCTCCGTCTCCTCCGAGTGGCTACTTCGTCTCGCGGTGCAGGGAATGTTTCCGGCACCGGCGACAGAACTTTTTCAGCTCCAGCCGCTCGCTGTGCTTCCTCCGGTTCTTGGTGGTCGTGTAGTTCCGGCCCTTGCAGTCGGTGCACTCGAGCGTGATGATTTCTCGGGCCATGTCTGTCTACTCGGTGATCTCGGTGACGGCGCCCTTCGCCCTTCGACTTCGCTCAGGGCTCAAGGTAAACCGGCGCCGACTAGGCCAGGATTTCAGTGACCGCACCCGCACCAACGGTGTGTCC